>JAFVTM010000063.1 GCA_017503225.1 Clostridia bacterium | reverse complement strand
GTAACGACCTCAAAACTATCGTTTACAGCGTAAACGAAGACACCCTCACCAAAGAAGACACAATCATCTCTGCTGCATCTTGCACAACCAACTGCCTTGCTCCTATGGCAAAAACTCTTAACGACTACGCTCCCATCCAGAGCGGTATCATGGCTACAATCCATGCATACACAGGCGACCAGATGATTCTTGACGGTCCTCACAGAAAGGGCGACCTCAGACGTGCAAGAGCTGGCGCTGTTAACATCGTTCCAAACTCAACAGGTGCTGCTAAAGCTATCGGTCTTGTTATCCCTGAGCTCAACGGCAAGCTCATCGGCGCTGCACAGAGAGTTCCTGTTCCCACAGGTTCAACAACAATCCTTACAGCAGTTGTTAAGGGCAAGGACGTTACAAAAGAGGGCATCAACGCAGCTATGAAAGCAGCAGCTTCAGAAAGCTTTGGCTACAACGAAGACGAAATCGTTTCTTCAGATATCATCGGCATCAAGTACGGTTCACTTTTCGATGCAACACAGACAATGGTTGCTAAAATCGCTGATGACCTTTATGAAGTTCAGGTTGTTTCTTGGTATGACAACGAAAACTCATACACAAGTCAGATGGTTAGAACAATCAAATATTTCGCAGAAATCTAAGAAATATAAAATTAAGGGGTGGCAAGCTGCCACCCCTTTTTTATATTCTTTTTTTATCTTCTTCAATCTGTTTTTTTAGCTCTCCGAGGCTATCAAATTTTTTTGTATCCCTGATACGTTTCAAAAACTCTATTTCTATTTTCTTCCCATAAAGGTCACCTTCAAAATTCAGAATATAGGTTTCAATATTCCGTTCGTCAATTTTTACGGTAGGCTTTGCTCCGACATTGGTGAGTCCCTGATATATCTTTCCGTCAACATTTATCCTCGTGGCATATACACCATCTTTTGGCACTATCAGTTCTTGCGGAATTCTTATGTTAGCAGTGGGAAATCCATGTTTTCTTCCCACACCATTGCTGTGTATTACCTCTCCCGAAAGAGAAAACGGTCTCGACATATAATCCCTCGCCTTTTCAACCTCGCCTTTTTCAACAAACCTGCGTATTGCAGAACTAGAAATAATCTTGTCTCCCTCCATAACATAGGGAACAATAAACACCCCTATATTAAACTCGCCACAAATTTCCCTGAGCCGTTCTGCATCTCCCTCTGCCATAAAACCAAACCGATAATTTTCACCCGCAAAAACTGCTGCGGCATTATACTTTTTGCAAATAAACTCCTCTATAAAGTGTTCATAACTCACCGCTTTAAACTCAGGCGTAAATTTTTCAATAACAACAACATCCACTCCCATACTTTCGAGGATTTTAAGCCTTTTTGAAAGAGCATTGACCTTGTCCTTATCATTTCTTTCAACCAGTTGAACTATGGATAAAAGGTTGTTTTTTTTTGCATATCTGACAGTTTCACCAATAACCCCAAGGTGTCCTTTGTGAAGCGCGTCAAAAGACCCCAGTGCTACTGCGGTCTTTTTTGTTATCACATTATTCAGTTCATTGCTTTTTACAACTATCATTTTACGCTCCGCCATAAAAACTTTTTATTATTGTAAATCCGTTTTCAGTCTGCTGTGCCAAGGCTAAGAACTCTTCTTGTTCATCAAAAACTCGATAAATTTCATCCATCTTTAGCCCCTCAACGGATATTTTTATTCCGTTTCTGACCCGTTGTGCATTTCTGTCAGCAAGCACAATTTTTTCATATTCGGATAAAGCCTCGCCCACAGATACCATAAAGGAAAAGTCATTTTCCCCTGCCATTTTTTCAATCTCCTCAAGGGTAAACGAATCTTTTATATCAAATCTTCCGCTTTTTGTACGTTTCAGGGACGCCATATGTCCGCCGCAACCAAGTGCCGCTCCTATATCGTTGCACAGTGTACGGATGTATGTACCTTTTGAACAATCAACCAGCATTTCTACAGTGTTTGTTTCCATATCGATATTTTTTATTTCGATATTTTCTATAGTAACTTGCCTTGGCTCCCGCTCAACAGTTTTACCCTCGCGTGCCAGTTCATAAAGCTTTTTTCCGTCAACCTTGATAGCGGAATACATAGGCGGTATCTGCATAATATCCCCTACAAACCCTTTTACTGCATCACGAATTTCTTCTTTAGTAACGCTTACCTCAAAGCTTTCAATTATCTTACCTGATGCATCCTGAGTATCAGTAAATGACCCAAGTTTCATGGTGGCAAAATACTGCTTGTCCTTTGCAGTAAGATATTCGGCAAGCTTTGTTCCCTTGCCGACGCACATAGGAAGAACGCCACTGGCATCAGGGTCAAGGGTTCCCGTATGACCTATTTTTTTTATGCCTAATATTCTCCTGAGCCTGTATACAACATCATGGGAGGTGATGCCTAAAGGTTTATTCACATTAACAATTCCGTCCATCTTTTAGCCCCCGCCTTATTTCAGTTGTTTTTCAATTTCCTCAACCAGTTTCTTTTTTGTGTTTTCTAGGGTATCTTTTATAAGACAGCCCCCTGCCTTTTTGTGACCGCCACCGCCAAACGAAACCGCAACCTGTGCAACATCCACGTCACCGTTTGAACGAAGACTCACCTTGAAGCCCGTCTCTCTTTCACGAAGATAAACTCCTACCTCCACGCCCTCAACAGACCGCGGCAAGTCAACAATTCCGTCAATCATCACCTCGTCAACGCCCATTTCACGAAAATCCTTTTCGGTTATGGCAAGGATAGCAATTTTTTCGTCTGCAAAAAGTTCTAAACTATCAATACCCTTTTTGTAGGCTCTCAGATATTCAATGCTTTTTGTGTCAAAAACCTGCTTTGAAAGATTTGCTATATCAATCCCCGTTTCCATAAGCTTTGCTGCAGTCCTATGGGTCTTTGATGTAGTTGATGAGTACTTGAAATTCCCCGTATCGCAGATGATTGCAAGATAGATATTGTTTGCTATATTCTCATCCACCTCAACTCCAAGTTTTTCGGCAACATCAAATATGATTTCACCCGTAGCGGGAGCATCAGGAACAACCAAAGTCGCATCAGCAAATTCTTTGTGTGTAACGTGGTGGTCAATGGCTGCGGTATTCCCTGAAAAATACTCTTTCAGTTCGCCAAGGCGGTCAATATCTGCACAATCCACCGCAATTTTCAGGTCACAGTCTTCAATTTTAAGTCCTGATTGTTCAGTGCCCTTGATAATATTATATTCCCTTGTTCTTTCATCGTCCTGACGCAAAAACACTTCTGCTTGTTTGCCAAGGGCATTGATTATAAGTTTTAGGGCATAGGCACTGCCAAGAGCATCGCCGTCAGGGTTTTCGTGATTGAATATCGCAATCTTTTTTGCCTTTTTTATCTTTTCGATTACACTTTCAAACATAATGTTCTCCTCAAAGATTTTTCAGCACTTCATTTATGTGAGCACCATATTCAATAGAATTGTCAAGCACAAATGTAAATTCCGGAGTGCTTCTCAAGTTTATACGATGCCCAACTTCTTTGCGGATAAAGCCTGCCGCACTTTTAAGAGCATCCATAGCACCCTTTTGAACGTCTTCATTTCCAAGAACGCTGATGAAAGCCTTTGCAAACTTCAAATCCTTTGTAACATTCACGTTTATCACAGACACCACAGCCTTTGAAAGCCTGGGGTCTTTGAGTTCACGGATAATCAGACTGAGTTCACGCTTCACTTCTTCTGAAATTCTGTCTATTCTGTTATATGCAGGCATTTTTGCACCGCCTTTCTTATCTGCTTTTTTCTTTCCAAAAACTATTGAGGCATTATTTGTTCCATAACATATGCTTCAATAACATCGCCCTCTTTGATGTCGTTGAATTTTTCGATGCTTACACCACATTCATATCCGCTGGCAACTTCCTTCACGTCGTCCTTGAAACGCTTGAGTGAGCCAAGCTCGCCCTCGTGAATAACAATACCGTCACGAACAACGCGCACCAAGCTGTTTCTCTGAACCTTACCGTCAGTAACATAAGCACCACCGATTGTTCCCACACCTGAAACCTTGAAAGTTGTTCTGATTTCGATATGACCTGTAACAGATTCCTGGAACTTGGGCGCAAGCATACCTTTCATAGCCGCCTCAATATCCTCGATTGCATCATAGATAACACGATAAAGACGGATATCAACATCGGATGCATCTGCTGATACAGTAGCACCAGGGGTTGGACGTACGTTGAATCCAACGATAATTGCATTTGATGCTGTGGCAAGCATAACGTCAGATTCAGTAACAGCGCCAACAGCACCGTGAATAACATTTACTCTCACTTCTTCATTTGTAATTCTTTCAAGTGACTGACGTACCGCTTCAACAGAGCCCTGAACGTCTGCTTTTACAATTATATTGAGGTCTTTCATCTTGCCGGCTTCAATATGTTCAAAGAGATTTTCAAGTGAAATCGCCTGACTCGCCTTTTGAGCCTCCTGCTTCTGCTTGAACTTTCTTGCTTCAACAACCTCTCTTGCCTTTCTTTCGTCCTCAACAACATAGAATACGTCACCGCCGTCAGGAACTTCTGAAAGACCAAGAATTTCAACAGGAATAGATGGACCGGCCTTTTTAATCGCTCTTCCCTTGTCATCATTCATAGCACGGACTCTGCCCACAGCAGTACCCGCAACAACAATGTCACCAGTCTTGATTGTACCATTCTGTACCAAAAGTGTAGCCACCGGACCACGGCCCTTGTCAAGCTGAGCCTCGATAACAGTACCCTTTGCCAGACGGTTGGGGTTTGCTTTCAGTTCTTTCATTTCAGCAACAAGCAGAACCATTTCAAGAAGCTTGTCGATATTCATTTTCATCTTCGCTGAAACCTCAACACAGATGGTATCGCCGCCCCATTCCTCAGGAACAAGACCGTGTTCGGTAAGCTCCTGACGAACTCTGTCGGGGTTTGCACCCTCTTTGTCGATTTTGTTGATTGCAACAATGATTGAAACGTTTGCAGCTTTTGCGTGGTTTATAGCCTCAATGGTCTGTGGCATAATTCCGTCGTCTGCCGCAACAACCAAAATTGCAATATCAGTAACAAGCGCACCTCTTGCACGCATTGCAGTAAATGCTTCGTGACCGGGTGTGTCAAGGAAAGTAATCTTTTTGTCATTGATACGCACACGATAAGCACCGATGTGCTGAGTAATTCCGCCAAATTCACCCTCAGTAACATTTGCATTTCTTATGGTGTCAAGAAGCGAGGTCTTTCCGTGGTCAACGTGACCCATAACAACAACAACGGGTGAACGGGGAATCAAAGATTCGGGTGAATCTTCAACGTCATTAAATAGTTTATCCTCTTCTGTGAGAATTATTTCACGTTCAACCTTGCCGCCAAAATCTTCCACGATTAAAGACGCTGTATCAAAGTCAAGGGTTTCATTTACAGATGCCATAATTCCAAGCATCATAAGCTTTTTGATAACCTCTGTGCTGGGCTTTCCAAGTCTTTCAGAAAGCTCACCAACAGTGATTGAATCAGGAACAAGTATAGTCTCGGCTTCCTGCTTCTTTTCTTTTTTTGCAATTTTTTCAAAGTCTTTGGGGTCCTGCTTTTCTTTAACAAGCTTGCTCTTTTTGTTGCCTGTTTTTATCTTCTGCTTGCCAGGTCCCTGAGTCTTTACATTTTCAGGAATAAGTTCTTCAAGCTTTTCGTTGTCAAGTCTGTCAAGGTCAACCGCATTAACACGGGTATCAACCACACGTGTTCTGCGAGCAGGGATTTCTTCGGTCTGAAAGCCACCCTCACTCTCAAGCTTCTGTTCCTTAGCTTTTTCAGCCTTTTCTGTATTCTTATCAGTTTTTTCTTCTGTCTTTTCTTCTTTCTTTGGTTCTTCAGCCACTGCAAAAAGTGCAGAAAAATCCTCCACCTGGTTCTTCTGAGTGTAATATTCAAAAATCACATCCAGTTCCTTTTCATCAAGTGCACTCATATGATTTTTTTCTGAAACACCGTAATCGTGCAAAACCTTTACGATTTCTTTGCTGGGTATTCCAAACCCTTTTGAAAGCTCATAAGCTTTAATTTTTGTCATAAATATCTACCTCCCGATTTTCTTAAAATCAGTTTCTCCGGTAAATCTACCGGACTTTACTTAAACAGTTCACATTTCTTCACCGAAAATATCGTTTATACTCTTTGCAATATTTTTGTCAGTAACCGCAACAACAACCGCAAATGTGCGTCCTGTGTACTTTCCGAGGAGAAAGCGGTCACCGCAAATTATCAGTCTCTTTCCATAGAAATCACAACTGTTTTTAAATCTTTTTTTTGTATTATCCGAGGCATCCTCTGAAACGATAACGATTTCTGCTTTGCCTGATTTGATGCTGTCACGGGCAGCACCCTCGCCAAAGACCACGCCTCGCATTCTGGTCGCAAGCCCCAGCATCCTGAAAAATTTCTCATTCTCCATTTGCAACAAGCTCCTCAAGTTTTTCATAAATTCCCGCATCCACACCGCAGGAAAGACTTCTTTCAAGAGCACGGCTTTTTTTCGCTTTCTTTATGCAATCGTCACTCTTGCAAATATATGCACCTCTGCCGCAAGCCTTGCCTGTTAAGTCTATCATCACATCGCCTTTATATCTGACAATGCGTGCAAGTAGCGTTTTCTCTTTAACCTCTCTGCAGGCAGCACACATACGCGTAACCGTCATATCAAAAACCGACCTTTCAAATTTTTAGGCTTCTTCTGCCGCTGTTTCCTCGGGCTTTAAGTCAATCTTCCAACCTGTAAGACGAGCTGCAAGACGTGCGTTCTGACCTTCCTTGCCGATAGCAAGAGACAGCTGGTCTGCGGGAACAACCACGCTACACATTTTCTTTTCTTCATCAACCGTAATTGAAACAACTTTAGCAGGGCTAAGTGCCTGAGTAATATATTCTGCAGGGTCATCGCTATACTTTATAATATCAATCTTTTCGCCCCTGAGTTCATCAATAACCGCCTGAACCCTCATACCCTTTGGACCGATGCAAGTGCCAACCGGGTCAACATTTTCCATTGTGGAATGAACTGCGATTTTGCTCCGTGAACCGGGTTCACGAGTAAGACCTTTGATTTCAATAATTCCCTTTTTGATTTCAGGAACTTCAAGCTCGAAAAGTCTTCTCACAAGGCCAGGATGTGACCGGGACACCACAAGGTGAACACCACGCACTGAATTTGCAACCTCAACAACAAACACCTTATACTTTGCTCCGGGCTTATAGTTGTCGTTTTTAACCTGCTCATTTGGCATAAGTACAGATTCAGTATCGCCAATTTCAAGCATAATATTTCTTCTGTCAATCTTTCTTACTGTTGCTGTCATTATATCATTTTCTCTGTCCGAAAATGCATCAAAGGCTTTTTCACGTTCTGCTTCACGAATTCTCTGAAGAACAACCTGACGTGCTGTCTGTGCTGCAATTCTTCCGAATGCCGCAGGAGTAACCTCTGTTTCAAGAACGTCTCCCGCTTCATATCTTGGGTCAACTTTTTTAGCATCTTCAACAGAAATCTGACATTCTCTGTCTTCTACTTCTTCAACAATGTCTTTGCGTGCATAAACCTTGATATCACCGGTTTCTTCATCGATAATAACCTTCGCGTCCTGAACAGCACCAAAGTTTTTCTTGTAGGCACTGAGAAGTGCACCGCTGAGTGCGTCAAGAACAACGTCACGGCTTATGCCTTTTTCCTTTTCAATTTCATCCAACAACAAAAATAATTCTGCGCTCATTTTTAATCACCATCTCCTAAAAATTTATTTGTATATTAAAAATCAAAATGTAATTTTACAAAAGTTACATCATCAAGACCAAAAGTCTTTTCAGTGCTGTCTGTTTCAACTGTCACTTTCCCGTCTGCAAAGCCCTTAAGGATTCCGCTTAAAATCTTGCTGCCGTCCACAGCCTTATAAAGTCCCACGTCAATTTGTCTTCCGTTATACTTTTCAAAGTGCCAAGGGGTTTTCAGCTTTCGTTCAATCCCCGGGGATGAAACCTCCAGAACATAATTTTCTTTTATGGGGTCTTTCTCGTCAAGGATTTCACCTATCTTTCGATTTATGCGTTCACACTCATCAATAGAAATTCCGCCATCTTCCTTGTCAGCATAAATCCTGAGATATTTCATTGTTCCTTCCTTGACAAACTCGGTGTCATAGATATAGCAGCCTATGCTTTCAGCAACTGGAGTCGCCATATCAATAATCATTTTTTCAAGTTTTGAATATGCCATATTTTCCTCCGTTTTTAATGCAAAAGAGTGAGGCCTGCCTCACTCTTTTGAAACCATATTACGTTGTACTTATATTATCACAAAATGCGCGTGTTGTCAAGCTTTTTTTATAATTTTGGCAAGCTCGTCCATAAATGAATTTATGTCCTTGAACTGACGGTATACCGATGCAAATCTAACATATGCAATATCATCAAGGTCTTTGAGTCTTTCCATAACCATTTCGCCAATTCGTTCAGAGGTAACCTCGCGCTCCAGCATATTGTAAAGCTTTGACTCAATGTCATCAATCAGTTTTTCAATGTCACTGAGCGTCACAGGCCGTTTTTCGCAAGCACGAAGAATTCCGTTGAGGACCTTTTCTCTGTCCCAGGTCTCACGAAGACCATCCTTTTTCACAACAATCATAGGGATTGTTTCTATCTTTTCGTATGTAGTAAACCTCTTTCCGCACTCAAGACATTCTCTGCGGCGGCGGATGGTTGTTCCCTCTTCTGTTGAACGGGAATCAATAACCTTGCTTTCAAGATGTCCGCAAAACAAACAACGCATTTTTATCAACTCCAAATGAAAATTTGTATATATTTTATCTTACCACAAGAAAATAATTTTGTCAAATTTTGTTGTTGTTCTTAAGCAGAAACCTGGTCCTTTGTTCCAAAACACTTTTGTCCAAATCTGTATCAAGATAAAGGCTGAGTTCAATTATCTTTTCTGCCGTTTCGTCCCCCACAGATATATAATACTCCTCATCCCTACCCAACGTACGTTTCAAAACACTTTCCACAAAAAGCATAATTTCTCCCTTGTCACAGCTTTCATCAATGCTTACTCCCGCCATGGTCCTTCCCTCATAGCTTATCACCGCAGCATCCATTACGCCCTCAAAGGCCGAGATTTCCCGCGCCGCTTCAATATGGGAATTATCATTTCCTTTTTCATAAACCTTATTATTCGCCTTTGACTTTCCCACACCAAAACAAACGACAAAAACTATCAATACCACCAAAATACTTTTTTTCATCATAAAACAAAGTTCCGTTTCTTTTTTATTTATTGTTTGCAAATCTTGAACCTTTATTCAAAATATGGATGAATACTTTTTTGTCTTTGATGCCAAAATATAAGTGAACAAATCAATCAATAAAAAAGGAGCGGTTTACTGATATGAACGTTATTGCTTTGATTCTTGTCATAATCGGTGCAATCAACTGGGGAAGTATCGGCCTTTTCGGTATAGACATTGTTGCCTCGCTTTTCGGCGGTCAGCTTTCTCTTATCAGCCGTATAATCTTTACCCTTGTAGGTATTGCCGGTCTTTGGTCAATTTCTTTCTTCTTTAAAGATGAACCGATTGTTGACAAAATGGACTAACCTTTGATTTGTCAAAGAAAAAAAGGATACCCCGTAATTAAAGGGTATCCTTTTTGTTTTACTTGATTTTTCCTTCAAAATATTCTTTTATAACTACCGCATTTTTATGTTCTTTCACCTTGGTATCATCATCTTTTGCCCTGTCAAACATCTTGGTGGTAACAAGATAAAGTTCTTCGCCATCAGGAAGTCCAATAGCTTCTTTTATCTTGGGAACATCGCTTATTTTCAAAACGCTTCCTATAACGTCAGAATAAAGCCTTTCCATCGTATCAAGATAAGCCCTGTCCAGTATAAAGCTTTGATATTCGTCTGTTGCAACCTCAACCTGCATCTTCTGTAAACCCATCTGTGCATACTGGTCAAGAAGCTCTGTCGTTATGTCACCTGATAGGAACGAGATAAACACATCCACAGATCCATTTTCATTGGTGTCCTCTGCCACCGTTTCCAGAAGGTCAGTGAGCGCATCAAGTTGCGGTTTTTCTACGTGTCTCACACTATAATATGCAATGTTCATATCATACTTTGTCTGCCTCATACACTGGACGGTGGTGGTGACAATGAGTATAACCGCAAAAGCAATACATATTGTGTGTGTTTTGTAATAATACCAGAAATGTTTTATTTTTTCTTTGAAAGGAAGATTTTTTACAGCTTCCCTCGCTTCTCGTCTTTGCTTGTCCATAAAAACACCTTTTCCTTTTAGTTTAAAATAAGTTATAGTAAGTCGGCTATATCAAGAATAAGTCTTTCAGTCTTTTCCCAACCAAGACACGGGTCAGTAATTGACTTTCCGTAAACGCATTCGCCGATTTCCTGCGCACCGTCTTCAATATAGCTTTCAATCATAAATCCTTTTACTAAATTTTTAATATCTGCATTTTGGCGGCAGCTCCTAAGAACGTCCATAACAATTTCAGGTTGTTTAAGGTAATCTTTCCCCGAATTTGCGTGGTTTGTATCCACTATAACCGCAGGATTCTTAAGTCCCGACTCTGCATAAGCTTTGCAAAGATTCAGCAAATCTTTATAGCAATAGTTGGGCACAAGCCCACCATCTTTATCCATATATCCGCGAAGAATTGCGTGAGCCAAATCATTGCCTTTTGACCATGCCTCCCAGCCTCTGTAAATAAATGTGTGGCTGTGATGTGCGGCTGTAATAGAATTCATCATAACAGAGATGTCACCGCTGGTAGGATTTTTCATTCCCACCGGGATATCAAGTCCACTGGCAGTAAGGCGATGCTGTTGGTTTTCAACAGAACGTGCTCCAATCGCCACATATGCCAATATATCGTTCATATATCTATGATTTTCAGGATAAAGCATTTCGTCCGCACAGGAAAATCCCGTCTCACGAAGAGCACGTATATGCAGCTCACGAATTGCAACAATCCCTTTATACATATCCGGTTTTTCATTGGGGTCAGGCTGATGAATCATACCCTTGTATCCATCTCCCGTTGTCCTTGGCTTGCTGGTGTATAATCTGGGAACAATAAAAATTTTATCCTCCACCTTTTCCTGAACAGTCCTGAGCCTTGATATATAATCAATAACGCTGTCTTCGTTATCTGCCGAGCACGGCCCGATAATAAGAGTCACTTTATCTGATTTGCCCGTAAAAATATCCTTTAGTTCCTTTGCCCTTTCGCCGACTGTTTTCTCAAGTTCGGGCGACAAAGGATAAAGCTCCTTTACTTCCTTTGGTATAGGAAGTTTTCTTTCAAAAACCATATTCATTTTTGTGCCCTCCTTTCTTCATAATGCAAAGTTTTACTACGCAAAAACTTCCTCTGCGTAACGAACTGTTTCCATAGCATCTTTGGCATATTTATCTGCCCCGATTTTTTCAGCATAGTCTTTTGTAAGCACAGCTCCGCCCACCACAGTTTTGCACCATGGAGCAACTTTTTTCAGCTGTCTTATGGTTTCTTCCATTGCAGGAACGGTGGTGGTCATAAGAGCACTGAGTCCCACAAGGGAACACTCCTTTTCAATAACTTTTTCTACTATGTTTTCAGGGGGTACATCTTTTCCCATATCAATGACATCAAACCCATAATTTTCAAGAAGAAGCTTCACAATATTTTTTCCTATATCGTGAATATCACCTTTGACAGTAGCAATAATGATCGTGCCCTTTGACACAGACTTTTCGCTTGTGCCTTTCATAAAATCTTTTATTTTTTCAAAAGCACCCTTCGCTGCTTCGGCACTCATAAGCAGCTGAGGAAGATAAACCTTTTTATTTTCAAAACCCTCACCAACCTTGTTAAGTGCAGGGATGATTTCATTTTGCACAATTTCAAGGGGCAAAGTGTTTTCGAGAAGCTCAGCCGTTATTTCGCCGGCTTTCTCTTTGAAACCTTTTTCTATTGCCTGAGCAAGTGTTGCCACCTCACCTATACCGGATTTTTTCTTTTCATCTGTCGCCGCCGCAACTGAGACCTGGGCAAAAGTTTCTGCCACACCGATATAATCAGCGCAATTCTCATCAAAACCCGACAGCGCTCTATACGAATAATAGGTCTTCATCATATCAGCAGAATGTGGATTCATAATAGCCGCCGAGAGCCCGTTTTCAAGGGCAAGAGCGAAAAATGTGCTGTTCACCGCATCACGATTGGGAAGTCCAAATGACACATTTGATACTCCCAAAGATGTGTGACAGCCAAGCTGTTCTTTTATCATTTTCAGCGCCCCAAGGGTCTCACGCGCCGCAAAATTATCAGCACTTATAGTCATAGCAAGGGTATCAAAAATTATATTTTTCTTATCTATTCCAAACTTCTTGGCAGTTTCTAAAATTTTTTCCGCTATCTGGAATCTGCCCTTTGCAGTGTTTGGTATTCCATTTTCATCAAGGGTGAGGGCAACCACCACGCCGCCATATTTTTTGACAAGTGGAAAGACTTTTTCCATGCTTTCTTTCTTGCCATTTACCGAGTTGATAAGCGCCTTTCCGTTATATAGCCTGAGGGCACTTTCCATAGCCTCAAAGTCAGCTGTGTCTATCTGGAGTGGCAAATTTATAACCGCCTGAAGCTCGCATACTGCACTCTCAAGCATCTCTTTTTCGTTTATTTCAGGAAGACCTACGTTTACATCAAGAATGTGAACACCTTTTTCTTGCTGATTTATCCCTTCTGTGAGGATATATTCCATATCCTGTTCAATCAGCGCCTGCTTGAGGCGTTTTTTGCCGGTTGGGTTTATTCTTTCACCAATAAGAATCGGGCTTTTTCCAAATTCAACTGCGTGTGTATATGACGAAACAACAGTTGTTTTTTTGCAAGAGATAGGTTTTGGCGAAATACCCTCACTTGATTTCACAAGCTCGCTTATATACGCGGGTGTTGTTCCACAGCAGCCCCCTACCACGTGGACACCCTGTCTTATGAATTCCGTAACTTCTTGTGCAAATTCGCTTGCATCCACATCAAAAACCGTCTTTCCGTCCACCACTTTGGGAAGTCCCGCATTGGGCTTCACAAGTACCGGAACAGACGCCTTGTCAAGAAGCTCATACACTACTTCCCGAAGCTGTGCGGGACCAAGAGAACAGTTTGCACCTATTGCATCAGCACCCATACCCTCAAGGAGTGCAACCATAGCCGAGGGTGATGCCCCGGTCATAAGCTTTTTATCTTCGCCATAAGCGTTTGAAACAAGCACCGGGAGGCCGCTATTCTCTTTTGCCGCAAGAAGCGCCGCCTTTGTTTCATAGCTGTCGTTCATTGTTTCAATGAGTATAAGGTCAACCCCATATTTTGCGCCGAGCCATACAGTTTTCGCAAAAACCTCAACCGCATTTTCAAAGTCAAGGTCACCAAAGGGTTTTAAAAGTTTACCTGTGGGACCAATATCAAGTGCAACAAATTTTTCTTTTTTTGACGAACTCTCGTCCCTTGCCCGTTTTGCATTTTCAACTGCAGCCTTTATTATTTCTTCAAGTTCTTGTTCAGAAAATTTAAGACAGTTTGCCCCAAAGGTATTGGTAGATACTACATTGCTGCCTGCATCAAAATAATCTTTGTGTATTTTTGTAATTATTTCCGGATGTGAAATATTCCACCGCTCAGGAAACTCACCTGGAGTCAGTCCAAACCCCTGAAGCAGAGTCCCCATGCCCCCGTCAAGATAAACCATATTCTCTTTTAAAAAATCCCGAAAGTTCATTTTTGCACCTCTTTGAACATACAATCTTTTTTCTCGCAAGTTTCACATTTGCTTTTGGGGGCAGGGTCTTTCCCCTCGACTATTCCCACAAATGCCGTAACCGATTTTGACGGCGAAAGCAAAAGGCTGTCATTTAAAGTGACACCTATCTTTTTTGAAAAATTCAAAACTGCAGAAATATCTTTTTGCACCAAAATATTCAAATCCCCATATCCCGGGCTGAATCTCGGTCTTAAGAATATGTTTTTTTCTTTTTCAATATCCTCGCAAAAAGAATCACACAAAGCCTCTATCCGTTCAGCGCCGATAGCCTGAAACATCAATGCCTTGGTGGGTGAAATCCGTCCGTATTTTGCTATGAGCCTGTCAATTTCAATCCCGACAGTCGCCGAAAACAAAATCGCTCTTTCGCACCCGCAAAGATTTTTTGAAAGGTCACGTGACTTAATCTTCAAAATGCCAAAATCACAAGTTTCCCCATCCGTCGCTACTTCAAGTTCCACATAGCATACCTTGTAGGAAAGTTTTTCCCACGCCTCGATCTTGCACACCCTCAACAATTCTATTATATTTTCATCCGCCTCTTTGCATCCGGAATACCTAAGTACCTCTTTTTCACAAAAGGGCGGTGCATCATAATTTTTTGTTATAACTAGTGAATTCATTTTCCTAAAATATCCGAAAGATTCTCCTGAATCTTTTTCGCTACATCCGGCTTGTTCATTGAATATACGTGAACATTTGTTATATTGTTGGCATACAAATCTATAATCTGGTCGGTAGCATAAGCGATTCCCGCCTGCTTCATCGCATCAGGGTCCGAACCGAATTTGTCCACCAGGCTTTTGAATCTTTGCGGCATAAACGAACCCGAAAGGGTTATTGCTCTTTCAACCTGATTTGCATTTGTAATTGGCATAATACCCGGTATTACCGGAACGGTTATTCCTGCTTCACGGATTTTATAAAGGAAATTATAGAGAAGATTATTGTCAAAAAACATTTGTGTGGTAATAAAATCGCACCCTGCATCAACCTTTTCGCGAAGACGTTTTATGTCCTCTTTCTGATTCTCGCTTTCAGGGTGAACCTCGGGATAACAAGCACAACCAATACAAAAGTCTGCATCCGCCTCTTTAAGTTCTGTTATAAGGTCAATAGCATACTGAAAATCCCACTTGCTTCTGTCTTCATTTTTTAGTGTTTCAGGAATATCACCTCGAAGCGCCATAACGTTTTGTATTCCTGCATCCTTTATTTCCGCTATTTTATTGCGAACAGTTTCCCTTGTGGATGAAACACAGGTAAGATGTGCAAGGGTCGGCACGCCATAAAGTTCTTTTATGTTTTTTGCAATATCAAGAGTATATTTGCTTGTTCCGCCCCCTGCACCATATGTAACGCTCATAAACGAGGGCTTAAGCTTTGCAATTTCCTCGGTTGCCGTTTTCACACTTTCAAAGCTTGTTTCCGTCTTTGGCGGAAACACCTCAAAAGAAAGTGACAACGTATCTTTTGTAATCAAATCTATAATTTTCATAATTTCACTCCATAATGGCTTAATATATGAATTATACCACCAAATAGCCAGTCACGTCAATAGCACCTACAAAACTAAAAGCCGCATCTGATGCGATACGGCTTTTATAGCTTAGATTATTTATTTTCAAGTGGCTTCATTGTGGGGATTTCAATTCTTGTAATCATATAACTTATTATAAGTCTTCATAACCCTTTTGTCAAGCCACTCTTTTCCTCTTGCTTGTTACGCAAGTCTTCATAACTCTCCATAAACTATGCTCCATTCGGCGTAAGTTATGGCGTAAATGGCGTAAGGTCACATTTTATACCCATACAAATCTTGTCTCTAATGCATTAACTTCTTGTCGCTTTTTCGCTTCGGTTACATGGGTATAAATCTCTAATGTTGTCTTGATTTCTTTGTGTCCCATGACATTTTGTATCACCGATAGATTTATATCCGCTTCACACAACCTTGTGGCGAATGTGTGACGAAGGTTATGGCAACTGAAGTTGGGGATTAAAACAGGGTTTTCTTCTTTTAACAATGCTTCGTCATTGTAATCACGGACAATTCTGCGGATTGCTTTGTTGACGGTTCCGTAGTGTTGCACACTTCCAAAACGGTTGATAAATATGAAATCAGTATAGCAATCAATGGTTACTTGACAGGTGATGCCTGTTTCTTCCTGATTTGCTTTTTCAAGGAGAAATGCTTCCTTTACAAAGTCCATCATTGGAATTTTGCGGTACCCCTTTTTCGTCTTTGGTGTGTTGATTGCAAATTTACATTTCTTGCCTTTACCTGTGCTGTAGTAAACGAGAGTATGATTGATATCAATAATGCCTTCTTCCAGGTTGATGTCGCACCATCTAAGCCCTGTTAATTCACCTATTCGTACCCCTGAGCCGAACATAACTGCAAATAGCGGATACCAATGATTGTATTTGGGTGTTCTTTTTAAGTAGTCCAGAAATAATCTTTGCTCATCTGCCGTTAATGCTTTTCGCTCTTTGATTTCGAAATCATGAGCTTGTTTCAGTTCTTTGAGCATCTTGTCGGTAGGATTTGAACGGATGCAATTATCGTCTACCGCTAAATCAAATACCTGATGCAATACATTGTGAATTGTATCGATGGTGGATATCGATAACATTCTTTCATCTGCGAGGGTGTTATAAAACCTTTTCACATCCGATTTCTTTACATCCGCAATCCTATTCTTGCCGAAACTGTCTCTGACATAGTTGTTATACATATATAGATAGTTTTTTAATGTGTTATCTTTCAGACCTCTTTTTAAGTCGCACCATGTATCAAACACATTGTTAACCGTCAGTTTCTTTGTTTCGGTTTTGATTCCATCGTGTTCGTCAATCACAATTTCTTTTTCAAGATCTCTTAATTCTTCCAGCGTAGGCGCATATACAGCATGCCTTACTCCGTCAGGGCCAACCCATCTGTAATCATAGGTTCCGTTCTTTCTTTGCGATTCGCCCTTTCGAAGCACTCTTCTGTTACTGTCAAACCGTTTGTTCTTTTTACCTTTCTCTATATTCATAATTAACTCCTTCCTAATGGCTTGCACCGGAAGGAACCTTAACTATCGATATTCATTATACTATATTTTAGCTGTGTAGTCCAGGAATTTCAGTACAAGCCATTGTAAAATTTAATATAATTCTTCATATCGAGTATTGCTCCTCTATGTATTTAAGGAATTTATTTTTCTTGATAAGTCGTTTGGATCCAATCCATAATACAAAATCGCAATCCTCGTTATCGGTGAGGTCGCGTAATTTCTGCTGTCCGATACTAAAATACGCCGCAGCTTCCTCTAAGGTTAAGTTTGCTTTTTCCCAAAAAGGAATTTGTTTCATATTACGCACCCACCTTTCCGATTCTTGCAAATCTCATGTGAGTTCTCCTTTCGATTTACTAAGTCATATATTTAATACTCAAATCACCGAAAGTTTGAGTTTCTCCTTTCTTTTAGATTTTCGACCGCCGTTCGTTAAAGATAATCGGTGAATGTGTAAGTATTATCAAGTTAAGTAAGTTTTACATCAAAACGGAAGCAGCACCTTCCCACAGGAGTTTCACCTCAGCCCATTCTGATGGCCTGCCGTCCAATTCAGTGACGAGTTCAAGACGGGAGTATCATTATCAGCAATAATGGTCTTCGCATAGCGGTTTGCAAATCCGACTTGCTACATGAAGTTTATCGCTCACTTTCTACGGAGTAGAGAGGGTCTTCGCGCCTTTGCAGTACTGCTCGCATTATTGCTTATGTGTTTTGATGTTGTTATTCAATTTTCAAGTTTCAACTTATATATTTCAGCTAGGATTTTCTGTTTGGGTTATCATTATAGCGCG
>JAFVTM010000062.1 GCA_017503225.1 Clostridia bacterium | reverse complement strand
GATCAAACTCTCGGAAAAATTTTCCGAAAATTGATTAGCTCAATTTTGAATACTAACGTTTTTTGTAAAGTTCGCTAAAACTTTTTTGGATTTGACAAGGTCTGAAACCTTGTGCAATTGTCGTAATACTGTACTTATTCGTACTTAATATTACCGCTTTTCTCACTGTGTACTTTTCAAACATCACGTCGCAACTCGCTTTTCTGCTCGGTCACACACGTGACCATCGCCTCTACCAGCGGTTGCTCCTTCTCCCAAAAAACCTTCGAGTTTTTCGGGAACCCTTGCTCTCGCCTTCCTGCGCATCGCTGTCTACCTTTTTGAGAGAGCCTATCTAATATATCACACCGGTAGCTGTTTGTCAATACTTTTTTTCAATCTTTTTTGAGATTTTTTTAAGTTTTTTCGCCACTCGGCACAACTCGTCTATCTTACCACATCATTCCCCCTTTGTCAATACCTTTTTTAACTTTTTTTCAAAAATTTTATCGGTAATATTATTCCCATTTTTTTCATATCTATTCACTGTATATTATATGGAAACAAAAAACAGAAAGGTATGAAAATATGAATGCTTTTTTAAAACACTTATCCTGTATTATCATCTGCATTACTCTTTTTTGTGTTATCTTTCCCTCTGCAGAAATTGTAAGTCAGGTGAACGCTGACGTTTCTGCCCAGCTTGTAACCTCTCCATCGGCAATCCTTATGGAAGAATCCTCCGGTCAAGTACTCTATGAACTAAACGCAGACGAAAAGCTGCCTATTGCAAGCGTAACCAAAACCATGACTATGCTCCTTATAATGGAAGCCCTGGACAGCGGCAAAATAAAACTTACCGATACAGTAACCACCAGCGAGTACGCAGCATCCATGGGCGGTTCACAAGTTTTTCTTGAGGTTGGCGAAACCATGAGCGTTGAGGAAATGCTCAAAGCCATAGTCATCGCATCAGGCAACGATGCTGCTGTTGCTATGTCAGAATTTATCGCAGGCACAGAATCAGCTTTCGTTGAAATGATGAACAAACGCGCCAAAGAACTGGGTTGCAAAAACACGCACTTCATAAACTGCAACGGTCTTGACGAAACAAGCGAGCATTATAGTACAGCACGGGATGTTGCTACCATTTCCTGCGAGCTTCTTAAACACCCCAAGATAACCGAATACACAACCATTTGGATGGATACTCTTCGAAATGGCGCATTCGGGCTTTCAAACACCAACAAGCTCATTCGCTTTTACAACGGCGCCAATGGCATAAAAACCGGCTCCACCTCCACTGCAAAATACTGCTTGTCGGCATCTGCAAAACGCGACGGTATGCAGCTCGTTGCAGTAATCCTTGCCGCCCCCTCAACCGCTGACCGTTTTTCCAGTGCTACGAGGCTTCTGGATTATGGCTTTGCAAACTATTCGGTGGTAAATGCCGCTGAGAAAATCGGTGACCTTGCGCCACTCTCAGTTGTGGGCGGAAAAGCCGATACCGTCTCCGTAGTTCCTGATAAAAAAATAAATTTTATAGTTAAAAAAGGCGCAGCAGATAAAGTCGAAACTTCCATTGCTTTCAAAGATTCCATCAAAGCACCAATTTCAAAAAACGAGCCGCTTGGAACTGCAACCCTCACAATAGGCGGGGAAAAGGTAGCTGTCTGTGACATTCTGGCTTCCGAAGATGTTGCCCGTATGAATTTTTCAACCATGCTTGGAAAAATGTTTGCCCGTTGGCTTTGTATGGGGCACTGATTGACAAAGCCGAGAAAATAATATAAAATAAAGAAAAAACTTGAGCTTGGGGGATACACAAATGATAGGAATAATTGGTGCTATGGATATTGAAGTCAACCAATTCAAAAATCTGATGGAAGACAAAAAAACCGAGATAATAAGTGGCATTGAATTTGTAAACGGAACACTTTGGGGAAAACCAACGGTGGTGGCAGTAAGCGGCGTAGGAAAAGTAAATGCCGCCATATGCACCGAAATCATGTGCCTTAAATACACTCCGGACTTCATCATAAACAGCGGCGTTGCCGGAGGTCTTGAAAAAACTTTGAAAATATGTGACGTGGTGGTTGCAGATGCGGTAGTTCAGCACGATATGGACACCTCGCCCCTTGGCGACCCGGTCGGCTTTATTTCAGGGCTCAATCTTGTGGATATTCCCTGTGATGCTGACCTTTCAAAAAAGCTGGCAAAAGCCTCAGCAAATGCCGGAGTTCATACCCTTGTGGGAAAAATCGCATCAGGAGACCAGTTCATAAACAGCGGCGAAAAGAAAAAATACCTGATAGATACCTTTGGGGCCTTTGCCTGCGAAATGGAGGCTGCAGCCATTGGTCATGCCGCATATAAAAATGATGTTCCATTCTGCGTGCTTCGTTCCATTTCGGACAACGCAGACGGCAGTTCCCACATCTCATATACCGATTTTGTAGGTTTTGCATCAGAAAACCTCAAAAAAATAATGTTTGAATTTTTCAAAAAACTATAACTCAAAAATTTAAGCCTTGCGGCAATTAAACCGCAAGGCTTTTTTTATTTTATTCTTTTCAATATTTCTTCTTTAAGTCTTCTTCCTTTGTGCTTTATAAAAAGCATGCGCCGTCTGTATTTAAGCCGTTTGACATATTTTCTGTAACTCTCACAATCAAGTTCCGCGGCTTCTCCATCACGCAAAAGTCCGGTCAGTGTTCCAATAATCCATTCTTCACGAACTCCCCGTTCCTTTTGCCATTGATTATCCCCACAAAGAACATAGCCATCCTTGTTCTTCCCAATAACCCTGTGCAAAACAAATTGGCCATTTGGTCTTCTGAAAAATATAACATCGCCGACTTTTGCATTACCAGCATATCTTTCAATAACCACGCTGTCCCGGCCCTGTCTTATAAGGGGAAGCATACTTACGCCGTGGGGCTTGAATGTAACTGTTCCACCAAGCTTCAGTTTTTCCGCAATCAACGGAAAAACGTCTTCAAGCTTTACATTGTTTCCGTTATTCATCAATCAGCTTTGCCTCTCTCATTTTTTTGATAAAAGCTTCCACGTCGGCTTCAGCGGTTTTTTCATCCACGTCATATTCCGAAAGGAGTGCCTCTACCATTTCAGCAGCGGTGGTTTCTTTTTCCATAGCCCGCCACAAAAAAGCACCGCTTTCGTTGAGATTAATAACGCCATTGAAATCCAGTGCGTTATCACCCACAGGTACTACCATATAATATCCTGCTACACTCCTGAGCAAATAATCTGATTTGATTTTCATCTTTTCACAGCCTTTCTTACGACATAGCACAAAGGTGACACAAATTTACTGATTAAAGAGTTCAGGACCAAGAATTGTTCCCATAGAATAAAGGCTTCCGTCACAAACATCTATACTTTCGATGTCATGGGGGCTTCCTGACACTGTAATGCCAGGCACAACAATTCTGATATCAGCAAATTGTCCACTGACATCCACAGTATTTCCACCACGAACAACTAAAGGTTTGAAATTTTGGTATTGGAAATCACCACTTTTTCATTGCCAACAGCATCGCCGATAACAACCATCTTGTCTGTTTCAAAGCCGTCAAGATTAAGTCCGGCAACTCTTATCATAACATTCCCATCAACAGGAATTTCTGTCACATCAGCATCGTCAATATAATATTTGATTATACGATCCATAACAACCGCAAATTCAGCACGGGTAATGTTTGCTAAAGGACTAAGCATACCATTTGCGCCGCCTACATAACCTTTTTCAATAATTGCAGCAACGCTTTCCTTTGCCCAGTCAGCAACCTTGTTTGCATCCTTGAACTGATTAAGAACATCGGTTGAAACCTTACCTGCATTAAGCCCAAAAACTCTTGAAAGAACAACGAAAGCTTCCTGTCTTGTTATGTTGTTATTTGGTCTGAGCTTTCCGTCAGAGCCGTTAAATGCACCCATCGCAACAGCCTTTGACATTGATGCATAGAACCAGTCGTCTGTTGAAACGTCGGTGTATGCCGAAATATCAGCATCCTTCAAAGCACCGCAAGCACGAACAATAATTGTTGCCATTTCTGCTCTTGTCATATTGTCTTCAGGAAAAATGCGTCCGTCGCTTCCTGTGAGAAGTCCGTTGTTTACCGCATTGTTGAGGGCAGCTGTTGCCCAGTGACCATCTGCGGGCATGTCCGAAAAAGTAGCTGCAAAAACAGATGTTGAAAGCAGCATCATGCACGCAAGAACTAAAGAAATTATTTTTTTCATTGAAAAAACTCCTTTATATTTAAATTTATCCCCGACTTCGAGTCGGCTTTTTATATTATACATTATTTATTGATATTTTTCAATAGATACTCGTTTTCAAAACAGCATTAGAGCAAGTTTATACCATTTTCACGACATTCATCAATCATCTGCTGGGGCCATACTGATGCATGCACCTCGCCAACATGCGCCTTGTGAAGAATGAACATACAGATTCTTGACTGTCCGATTCCGCCACCTATTGTATAAGGAAGTCTTCCTGCAAGCAAATCTCTGTGATATGCAAAATTCATACGTTCTTCGCAGCCTGCAATCTCAAGCTGACGGCGGAGAGATTCCTCTGAAACACGGATGCCCATACTTGACACCTCAAAGGGTATGTCCAAAATATCATCATAGAAGAGCAGATCCCCATTGAGCTCCCAGTCATCATAGTCAGGAGCACGTCCGTCGTGTTTCTTGCCCGATTTCAAAACGCTTCCTATCTGCATAAGGAAAACAGCACCCTTTTCTTTGGTAATAGCATGCTCACGTTCCTTTGAGGAAAGATTTGGATACATATCCTCAAGCTCCTGAGATGTAAGGAAGAAAACCTCCTCGGGAAGTCTTGGCTCAATCTGAGGGAAAAGGGAGTTCACATATTTTTCTGTCATTTTGAAAACTTCAAAAATTTTCTTGACAGTATGCTTCAGTGTGCTGACGGTCCTGTCTTCCTTTGAAATAACCTTTTCCCAGTCCCACTGGTCAACATAAATGGAATGAATGTTGTCCGTTTCTTCGTCACGGCGGATAGCATTCATATCGGTATAAAGCCCCTCATCCTCCGAAAAACCATATTCTTTCAAAGCATTTCTCTTCCACTTTGCAAGAGAATGGACAATCTGGAGCACTCTTCCTGTTTCAAGCACATCAAAAGAAACCGCACGTTCAACGCCGTTGAGGTCATCATTGAGCCCTGTGTCAGGGTCAACAAAAAGCGGAGCAGACACACGAATCAGCTTAAGCTCTCTTGCGAGATTTGTTTCAAAATAATCCTTTGTTGCTTTAATTGCAATCTGGGTATCCATAAGGCTCAAAAGCGAGCGATACCCTTTTGGTTTTATAACTTTTGCCATTTCAAAAATCATAGCCTTTCTTTAATACGATATGATAAATTTTAACATTATATTTTAAAAAAAGCAATACAAAACATTAAAATTTTATATATTCAAAATAAATTTGAAACTTTGGGGCATAATAAAAACATACTCAAAGTCTCATATAAAAGTTTGATTTGAGGCATCTCAAGCAAAAAACTTTATTTAAAAAATCGCTTTGAGCAACACATTTGGGAGGTGAAAATTATGACAAACAGCGGTGTTCTCTGCAACGTAAACGAATGTATGTATCACGCAGAAGATAACAAATGCAGTCTTGACAAAATTCAGGTAAGCCACGACAAAACAAGTGCTGACTCTATTGCAATTCCTCATTTCTGCAAAAGCTACGAAAAGAAATAAAAATCCCTTCGGTCAGAAACAAGTTAGCCTCTGAAAAAACGGCAGATATTTCCCACATCAAACCAAAACGGGAAATATCTGTTTTTTTATCCTCCAAAGAACAACCTTGATATATCGTTCCAGGTGACGAAAACCATAAGTCCCAAAAGGAACACAAGCCCGATAAAATGTACAATTCCCTCTTTGTCAGCAGGGATAGGCTTTCTGCGGATTGCCTCAACCACCACGAAAAACAGTCTGCCGCCGTCAAGGGCAGGGATTGGCAAAAGATTCATTATGCCGATATTTACCGAAATAAACGACATAAGATAAAGAAGATTGATAAGTCCCGCGAGGCCTCCCTGACTTGCCGCCTCATTCATCACTCCAACAACGCCCACAGGTCCTGACATATCAGACAGACCTGTTTCGCCGCCAATAAGCATCCCAAGTGAGACAAAAACCAGCTTTCCCGACCATATGGTCTGAAAAAAAGATTCCCTTATCACATTAAAAACATTCGCCTTTTCGCTTCGGGTCATAACCCCCAAAAGATAAGCAGGTGTGCCGTCAGTATACTGAGATACATATGGTTTGAAGCTGGTGGAAACAAGTTCACCATCACGCTTTACCACTATTGTGCTTTCCTTTCCTGCGCCCCGCTGCATAGCAAAATCAATATCTCGCTTTATATTTATTTTGCTTTCATTTATCTCGACAATTTTGTCTCCTGGCTGTAAAAACCCATTGAGACTTGATTCCTCAATCACACTGTCAACCGTGCGGGATGGAAGTCCGCTTGGAGCGAAAGCTATTGTTACATATATTATACACACCAAAAACCCTAAGACGATGTTCATCGCAGCGCCCGATGCCAGAATGATAAATCTCGCATACCTTGGCTTTTTCGAGAACGAGCCCTCGTCGTCACTTTCAGTGTCCTCGCCCTCCATGCTGCAAAAACCACCAAGGGGTATTGCCCTTAAGGAATATTCGGTGTCGCCCTTTTTCTTTGAAAAAATTTTCGGTCCCATACCAAGAGCAAACTCATGAACTCTTACTCCAAAAAGCCTTGCCGTAAGAAAGTGCCCGAGTTCGTGAACAAATATTATAAGAGAAAAACAAATCACTGCAAAAATTATTGTAACAATCATATTTTATGCTCCATTCTGACAGACCTGTCAACCTCTATTATGTCCTCAAGTGTAAAATTTAATTTGTTTTTATATTTACGAAGAACTTCTCCCACATATTCGCCGATTTCCAAAAATCCTATTTTGTCATGAAGAAAAGCAGAAACCGCCACCTCGTTGGCAGCATTAAGGACAGTAGGCATAATGCCGCCCATTTTCCCAGCTTTCTTCGCCAAGGCAAGACAGCAAAAGACATCTTCATCAGGCTTTGCAAAAGTCAATTTCGAAAGCTCCGCAAAATCCACCGATTTTTCAGGTGACGGAAGCCTCTCGGGATAAGTAAACGCATATTGAATGGGATGCTTCATTGAGGGAAGACCCATTTGCGCAATCACGCTTCTGTCACAAAACTCCACCATAGAATGAATGATGCTTTCACGATGGACAACCACCTCTATGTCGTCAAAATCCACATCAAAAAGCCACTTCGCCTCAATCACCTCAAGACCTTTGTTCATAAGGGTTGCACTGTCAATGGTGATTTTCGCTCCCATTGTCCAGTTGGGGTGTTTAAGTGCCTGCTCTTTTTTTATATTTTTAAGCTCATCACGATTTTTGCCAAAAAACGGGCCACCTGATGCAGTAAGGAGAATTTTCCGAAGCTCTGCTCTCTTTCCGCCGTGAAGTGACTGAAAAATCGCCGAATGTTCGCTGTCAACAGGGAGTAGCCTTACTCCGTATTTTTTCACCGCATCCATAAAAAGACTGCCTGCTGTCACAAGGGTCTCCTTGTTGGCAAGGGCAATGTCCTTTCCTGCTTCTATTGCTTTCATTGTGGGCACAAGCCCCGCAAATCCTACGATTGATGAGAGCACCATGTCACACTCATCAAGAGTCGCCGCACGATTTAGGCCCTCCTGACCGCAAAGCACCAAGGTGTTAGTGTCCGCAAGCCGCACCTTCAAATCACTATATTTATTTTCATCAGCAACCACCGCAATCTGAGGCTTATATTTCCTCGCCTGCTCTTCAAGGAGCGCTGTGTTTGAGTTCCCGGTGATAGCAAGAACAGAAATGTCCTTTATTCCCTTTAAATCATCAACAACCTCCAAGGCCTGAGTGCCGATAGAGCCTGTTGAACCTAAAATTGAAACATTCATATGTTTTTCCTTTCGGCTATCCTTTTACTTAACTAATGCAACCAAAATTCTGCCTGTAATATCCAGAATTAAATTCAATGCTACAAAGGTGATTTTTTGTTTGCGAGTCATAGCATATATTTTGTTAACCACATATGCCATGCAAAAAATTGCTATTACTCCAATAATTGCTCCGATAGTACGCCATACAATCTCATAATGATAAAAAAGTATTGATATGAATCCGTTCACTATTGTTCTTGCAATCATAATCACAGCTATTCGGTTATGTGCCTGCGCAAATGTTATCCTGACCTTCAGCAACCGTAGCAAAACAAAGTGCTGAAACAGCTCTAACACGAATGCGATCATATAAACAAACAGAACAGTTGGATATACAAACCCTAATGCAATAAGAGACCAGTCCATCACCTTTTTAAGTAAAAAGACAGTCATCACCATAAGCCACAACACCAGAACAAAATAGTTGCGGACATTCCTATTTGCCAATTTGCTGTATATATCATAAATCATTGTCATCACCGCTATAATCAAACTCAAATGTGCCGATACGGGAATTATTATTTCACAATCCTCCCGCCACCTTCGGCGGCCCTCCCTCCTTTACACAAGGAGGGCTTTTGAAGAATTCCTATCCAATACCAACCATATTAAGATAAATATAAACCAGCGGAGCAACGGCAATCACGCTGTCAAGTCTGTCCAAGATTCCGCCGTGGCCAGGGAACAGACTGCCATAGTCCTTGACCCCATATTTACGCTTGATGATTGATGCTGTCAAATCACCAATTTGCGAAACTGGTGAAACAATCAGCCCCAAAACCCCAAGCTTTATATAGTTTATATCCATATTGAAACCTTTTTCAAGCAAAAGCCCATAAAGGAGCAAAAGCACAATGCACCCTAAGCTTCCGCCGATTGACCCCTCAATTGTCTTTTTGGGGCTTATCTCCACGCAAAGTTTGTGCTTCCCCAAAAACACACCGCTGAAATAAGCAAAAGTGTCTGTGGCGAATGCCCCGATAAACACAATCCACAAAAGCCTTGTTCCGTACTGAAGACCTTTTATATCGATCAGTGTTGACAGCAAAAACGGGATATAAATAACCGCAAAAATCAAAAGCCCTGCATCAAGGACGCTCACAGTTTTGTGGTATTTCAGCATCACGCAAAAAATCGCCACAAGCCCCACATAAAAAAGGAGCATATAAATGGACACGGGAATATAAGTCCTGAGACAAACAAGAACAGCAGCCACATATCCCACACAGCATAAGCCCTTGTGCTTGCTAAGCTCCGTTGCCTTGAAAAACTCAAAAAGTCCCATAACAGAAATGATAGCAACCGCCGCCGAAACAACATAAACATTTGAAAGCAGCACCAAAACCAATATTGGTGCAAGACACAGCCCCGTTATAATTCGTGTTTTCATTTGTATCCCTCCAATTTGCAAAACAGGCGGATTAAAAATCCGCCCACGTTTCACTCATACCTTTTATTTTTTGTCATGCGGTTCAATGAAGTTAAACGCTATACGCCCTGCCATCAGGCAGGGTCGCAGAGTTTAAACCGAGCAATCTTTTTATCGGGCAAGGAAAAAGCACAGTAAATACTTTGTGTATTTGCGAGCATTTTTCTGTAGCACGGCGGAAAGATTGCCGTTTTAAACCGTATATGGTTTAGATTCTTTGTACCGCCTATTAAACCTTTCCAAATCTGCGGTTTCTCATCTGATAGTCAAGTATAGCCTGCTCCATATCCTTTTCAGAAAAATCAGGCCAGTTTATATTGCTGAACCAGAACTCCGCATAAGCCGCCTGCCACAACAAAAAGTTCGAAAGCCGATATTCACCGCTGGGACGGATAATCAAATCAACCTCAGGCGAGTTTGCTGTATACATAAGCTCAGAAAGACTCTGTTCAGAAACCCCACGAAGTGTCCGTCTGCCTGCAGCAATTTCCTCAGCCAGCGACTTTGCAGCACGGGTAATTTCTGCTCTTCCGCCATAGTTGAGAGCCACATTGAGCACGAGTCCCGTGTTCTTTGATGTATATTCTTCCGCATGGTCGATGGCAGCGTTTATCTTGTCAGAGAGCGCACTGCGGTCACCGATAACCCGAAGAATAACATTTGTCCCCTTAAACTGCTCCTCAACCTGCCCGAGATATGTATAAAGGAGGTCCATAAGAGCATCAACCTCGCTCTTTGGCCTGTTCCAGTTCTCGGTTGAAAAAGCATATGCAGTGACGCATTTCACGCCGATTTTGTTGCAATAAATAACAATCTTTTTAAGAGTCTCTGCTCCCATACGGTGTCCCGCACTTCTGGGAAGTCCCCTCTTTTTTGCCCATCGGCCGTTTCCGTCCATAATAATCCCAATATGCTGCGGAATATTATTCATATCAAGCTTTCTGCGGTTTTTCTTCTTAAAAAACATAAAAGACTATACCTCAAGAATTTCTTTTTCTTTGTCAGCAATGATTGTGTCAATGTTTGCCACAAACTTGTCTGTAAGCTTCTGAATTTTTGTTTCAAGATTTTTGAGGTCGTCCTCAGTAATCTCGCCGTCCTTCTTCTGCTTTTTGAAGCCTTCCAGAGAATCACGGCGTACGTTGCGGATAGCAACCTTGCATTCCTCACCGCGTTTTGAAATGCCCTTTACCAGTTCTTTTCTTCTTTCTTCTGTAAGGGGCGGGAAGTTGAGACGAATCATTTTTCCGTCATTTGAGGGTGTGATACCCACATCTGATTTTAAAATTGCCTTTTCGATTTCCCCAAGGATTGATGCATCCCAGGGCTGAATTGTAATTGTTCTCGGTTCAGGAACAGCCACAGTACCCACCTGCTGTACAGGTGTGGGAACTCCGTAATATTCAACTGTTACCTTATCAAGAACAGCAGGGTTAGCACGGCCTGCACGGATTGCCGCAAGGTCTGCCTGAAGAACTGATATCGCCTTATTCATTTTATTTTCTGCATTTTGCATTATGGTCATCACCTTTCAAAATTTTTTCATGTAAATTACTATTTAACTATTGTTCCTATTTCTTCGCCCTCGATTGCCCTCTTTATGTTTTCGGGGTCATCAAGGCCGAACACCAGAATCGGAATATTATTGTCCATACAAAGTGAGGTAGCTGTTGAGTCCATAACCCCAAGTCCGCGGTTGAGAACATCAATATAGCTGAGTGAATCGAATTTCTTAGCATTTGGATTCACGTGTGGGTCACTGTCATAAACTCCGTCAACCTTTTTGGCAAGAAGAATGATTTCCGCATCAATTTCTGCCGCACGAAGTGCCGCTGTTGTGTCGGTTGAGAAGAAGGGGTTTCCTGTTCCGCAGGCAAAAATAACAACTCTGCCTTTTTCAAGATGCCGCATAGCCTTGAGTCTTATGTAAGGCTCTGCAATCTGTCTCATTTCAATAGCAGTCTGAACGATTGAGGGAATACCCTGCTGTTCAAGTGCATCAAGAAGAGCCAAGGAGTTAATAACAGTTGCAAGCATACCCATATGGTCTGCACGGCTTCTGTCCATACCCTCGCCGGTTCTTCCGCGCCAGAAGTTTCCGCCGCCAACCACGATAGCGATTTCAGCGCCCATTTCGTGACATTCCTTTATTTTGCCCGCAATGGTTGTAACAGTGGCATTGTCAAGACCAAAGCCCTTGTCCCCTGCCAGTGCTTCACCGCTGACTTTCAGCAAAACTCTTTTGTACTTAAGTGACATTTTTCTTACCTCCAAAATTTTGTATGTTAAAGCATCAAAAAACTATTCCGAAATATCAATTACCGTAACGTCAAGCTCAACCTCAGGCTCAATTCCCTCATCAGGGGTGGTAACCGTCTCAGGAGAAAATTCCGGCTCGCTTTCAGCACCGCTATTTTCACTGGTGCTGTTGTTAGAATTTCCCGCACTGCTATTTCCTGTGCTTTGCTGAGAGGTCTGTCCTTGGCTACTCACAGGAACCTCCTGAACAATAACCTGGCTTGACGCCGAACTTTTATATTTTTCAACCGTTGCATTGAGCATTTCAACCTCATCCTCAAGGCTTTGCACCTGAGTTTTGAGTTCTTCGTTTTCCGCAGCGGTTTCCTCACCGCCAATGGTAACAAAGTTTATGGGATTTATAATAAGGCTGAATGCAAGAAAAAAAGACACAACAAAGGCAAGAACCGTACCAAAAACAATTCCGGTGCCAAGAAGTATCTTTTTTGTTTTCAAAGATATATGTGATTTGCTTTCCATAAGCAAGTTCTCCCCTCGAAAGAATTTCTTCATTTAGAAAAGTATATCATATCTTTTCTAACTATTCAAGAGAAAATACAAATTTTCGCACAAAAATAAATAACCACACAAATCATCTGTCGTTTTTTGCTGTATATACCAAATTTATGTAGACAAAATCCCCTTTTCCGTGATATAATTTAAAAAATTTATCACAAACAAAAAAGGCGGTTTTATTTATGAAACTTTTTATAGCATCCGACATACACGGCTCCCTTTATTTTTGCAAAAAAATGCTTGAATGCTTTGAAGCCGAAAAGGCTGACAAGCTTTTGCTTTTGGGCGATATTCTTTACCACGGGCCACGAAATGCCCTGCCGAAAGACTATAATCCCGCCGAGGTTATCCCTCTCCTCAATGCTATGAAAGATAAAATCCTTTGTGTGCGTGGCAATTGTGATGCCGAGGTTGACCAGATGGTGCTTGAGTTTCCTATCCTCGCTGACTATCTTTCAATCACAGTGGGGGATACAACCATTTATGCTACCCACGGACATTTGCCAAGCGAAAAACTTCCGTCTCTAAGATGCGGTGACATTTTGCTTTCTGGGCACACCCACATCCCTCTGAATAAAACCGAAGACGGCATAACATATTTAAACCCAGGTTCTGTTTCAATCCCCAAAGAAAACAGCCATCACGGTTATATGCTTTTCGAAGACGGCACTTTTCTCTGGAAAGATTTTGACGGAAATATAGTAAAAATCTGATTTCTGTTTCAGTTTTCCCTAAAGGGCTATCCCTTGACAAGCCTTACCTTTTATGCAATAATTGAACTGATACTAAAGATTTTCCCCTTGTCTGCAGGGATACCTTTAACAAAATAATTTTGCAGACAGAAAGGCAATGAAAAAAAATGCAAAATGAACGCCTTGAAAAACGCAAAGAATTTATCATAAACACACTGTTTTTTGGAGTTTTGGCAGTGCTTGTTTTCCTGTGTTTCAAATATGCTTTCAAATGGCTTATGCCATTCATCGTGGGCTTCTTGATTGCCGCTTCGGTGAATGCGCCCGTGAAAAGAATCTGCAAAGCCACAAAGCTAAACCGAAAATTCTGTGCCATTGTTTTTTTGCTTATTGAATATGCTCTCATCGTGCTTGTTATCTGGGTGCTTGGTGCAAAGATTGTGGATTCCCTCAAGGACCTGTTCTCCAATCTTCCCACATATTATGATGAAAGCATCGCACCATTTTTGTCAAATTTCTATATCTGGATTTCGGATATGACCAAGCGGATTTCCCCCGACACCCTTGACCAGATATACCTTATGTTTGAAAGCACTATGGATAGCCTCCGAGGTTTCATCTTAAACCTCTCCGCTACGATGGGCAAAGGCCTTGCAAGCTTCACCACACGTCTTCCTCTCTATCTTATCTCCTTTGTCTTCACAATCCTCGCTTCAATCTTCACAAGCATTGACTATTCAAACATTATGACTTTCCTGAAAAACCAGCTCCCGCCAAGGCTTGCCATCTTCCTGGGTGACGCAAAAAGCCACTTAGGGAAAACCATTCTCAGCTACTTAAGAGCTTATCTTATTATATGGATTATCACCTTTGCCGAGCTTTCAATCGGACTTTCAATCCTCAAGGTAAACAGCGCCATAGGTCTTGCCGCACTTATTGCCATAGCGGACATACTTCCCGTTATCGGAACAGGCGGTGCACTTATCCCCTGGGCGATTTTTTCGCTCTTCACCCAGAACTATTTCCTTGGCATAGGACTTATTATCCTTTATGTTGTTATCCTTGTTGTCAGAAACTTCGCCGAGCCCAAAATCGTAGGCGACCAGTTGGGTCTTAACCCCCTTGTGACCTTGATTGCCATTTATCTTGGCTATCTGTGGATGGGCGTTGGGGGTATGATTTTGCTCCCTATAACCGCTACAATCCTCATAGGTCTTCACAAAACGGGCAAAATAAAGCTGTGGACAGAATAACATTCTTGAATTGAGGTCATAAAAATGAAATTTGTATCATGGAACGTAAACGGTCTTCGTGCCTGCCTCGAAAAAGGCTTTGTTGACATCTTCAAAGATTTTGATGCCGACATTTTTGCCCTGCAGGAAACAAAGATGCAAGAGGGTCAGGCAGAAATTCCAACCGACGGCTACTTTCAGTATTTTTGCAGTGCCGAGAAAAAAGGCTATTCAGGCACAGCAGTGTTCACAAAAGAGAAGCCTCTCTCGGTTTCATTTGGTATTGCTATCCCCGAACACGACCACGAGGGCAGGGTTATAACACTTGAATTTGAAAGTTTTTATTTCGTCACCTGCTACACCCCAAACTCCCAGAACGAGCTGAAACGCCTTTCATACCGTATGGAATGGGAAGACGCTTTCCGTGCTTTTCTCAAAGAACTTGATAAAAAAAAGCCCGTCATCCTTTGCGGAGATTTGAATGTGGCACACAATGAAATTGATTTGAAAAACCCAAAGACAAATCGCCGTAACGCAGGCTTCACCGACGAAGAACGTGCTAAAATGACCGAGCTTTTGTCTGCAGGTTTTTGCGACAGCTTCAGGCATCTTTATCCCGACAAAACCGACATTTATTCCTGGTGGAGCTACCGCTTCAGTGCCCGTGAAAAAAATGCGGGGTGGAGAATTGACTATTTCCTCACATCAAACCGCATAAAAGATAAAATAAAAGATGCCCAAATTCACACCAGTGTCTTTGGTTCTGACCACTGTCCCGTGTCTTTGGACATAGATTTATAGAATATTTTTATTTTGATTTGAAATACTAACAAAAAAGGAGAAATGAAAATGAGCGTTTTACATCTTACCCCTGAAAATTTCAAGGACACAGTTGAAAATTCATCTGTTCCGGTTCTTGTGGACTTTTTTGCCGACTGGTGTATGCCCTGCAAAATGTTTGCTCCCATTCTTGAAAAGGTTGCTGAAAAATTGGGTGACAAAGTAGTTATTGCAAAAATCAATATTGACGATGCAGAACAAATCGCCGCAAACTTTGGCGTTATGTCAATTCCCACCATCATTCTTTTTAAAGACGGAAAAGAAACCGACCGAAACGTTGGCGCAATGTCCGCCGGTGACCTTTTGAGCTTCATTGGGCTTTAATTAAAACGAACGCCCCTTGCCCTTTTGGACAAGGGGTATTTTTTGTGCCAAAATATTGACATTTTTCGATTTTTATGCTATAATATTAAAAACTGAATATTTGGGGAGCTTTCAAAAAGGCTGAGAGGGAATTGCGCATTCCGACCCAGGAACCTGATACGGATAATGCCGGCGTAGGAAAATGTTATAATTGCAATATTTCGGAGATTATCTTTTCAGAAGATAATCTCTTTTTTCTTTAATCCAAATTCACAAGTTCGATATTCAGTAAATTCACATTAAGGAGTGTTTTTATGACAAAAACAAAAAAACTGACGCTTAGTGCCATTCTGATAGCCCTTGCCTTTGTGCTGGTAACAGTCTCAAAAATATTACCGGCGCCCTGGCCGGGTGGCGGAAGCATCACCATCGCAAGTATGGTGCCAATCATTATGGTTTCCATAATCCTCGGAACAAAATGGGGCCTTTTTTCAGGGCTCGTGTTTTCCCTCATCCAGATGCTGACAGGATTTTATGTTCCTCCCGCTACAACCATCTGGAGCTTTATTGGCGTTGTTCTTCTTGACTATGTGTTTGCCTTTTCTGTCCTGGGGCTTGCAGGCTTTTTCGTGAAACTCCTTGGCAACAAGACGTGGGCAATCCCCTTGAGCGGATGCATAGTCACCTCAATACGCTATGTTATGCACATTCTCTCAGGTCTTTTAATCTGGGGAGCATTTGCCGATACAGACTCTGTGCTTATCTATGCCCTTGTCTACAACGGCTCATATATGATACCCGAGATTATTATTACCACCGTGGTCCTTGCACTTTTAGCACCAAAATTAAAGGAAAAATCTCTCTTATAATAAATCTGCAATTATAACCAAAAGGCACTCCGCAAGAGTGTCTTTTTTTCATCCCCCGCAGGTCGCAGAAATAAAAAGCACTCGGCCAAAATCAGCCAAGTGCCTTTTCCCCTGTGCAAGATGGATGCTGCCCTGTGCCGAAGGCACTATCGCAAAAAGGTGGTAACGACAGCGAGTCGTTGCAAGGGCGTTTACAACCGAGCAGACGAACCAAGTGTGCCTTTTTGCGAAAAAGGAGGAACAGTGGAGCAAATGACTGATTTTTTTGCATAAAAAATCGGAACAAGCGTAACTTGTTCCGACGTGGAGCTTGTGACGCCGGAGCGTTAAGACGATATGCCGGTGGCATATTGATAGAGCAGGATTGTGAAAAGCGACAGCTTTTCAGCATCTGAAAAAACGCAAAGCGTTTTATAACCACGTTGGTACGCAGTACCCCGAACCGAAGACCTGCGCAAAGAAAACACCGCAGGTGTTTTCAACAAGCCCCGCAGGTCGCAGAAATAAAAAGCACTCAGACCAAGCGCCTTTTTACTTTCCCATGTGCCGAAGGCACTCTCGCAAAAGGTTGATAGTGAAACAAAGGCGTTATGAGCGCGTTTACAAGTGAATAGCCGACTTGAACGTGACCTTTTGCGAAAAAGGAGCAGCAACGGAGCATATAAAAATGACCACTTATAAAGTGGTCATTTTGATTGCAGCGCAGTTTGCTGCGACGTGGAGCTTGTGACGGGACTCGAACCTGCGACCTGCGCATTACGAATGCGCTGCACTACCAACTGTGCTACACAAGCAAAAATATATAACATCCAAAGTATACTATACCGCCGCCCGTTTGTCAAGAATTTATCCCCCATTTGCCCATTATTTTTATTGACTCATATCTTTCTTTATGCTAAAATTAACAAAAATCCTTTTTGAAAAAGGGGAGAAACAAAATGCATAAAATTGCAATAATCGACCTTGGCTCAAACTCCATAAGGATGAGCATTTTTGAAATAAATACAGACGGCACCTTTGCCCAGACCCAAGCCTTTCGCAGTATGATAAAGCTCAGCGAGGGAATGACCGACGATATGTGCCTTAAAAACGAAGCCCAACTCCGTGCCATAAAGTCTCTCCTTGAATACAAAAACATTCTCAATCAAAAGAACATAACAAACATTCGTGCAGTTGCCACAGCAGCAGTGCGAAAAGCAAAAAACGGCAAGCAATTTCTGGCATCGGTCAAAGATCTCACGGGCATCACCATTGAAGTTATAGATGGTGAAACAGAAGCCCGACTTGACTGTCTTGCGGTAAGCAAAACTTTGAGCATAAAAGCTGCCGTTATCTGTGACATTGGCGGCGGAAGCACTGAACTTATCGCTTTCAAAAACGGCGAAATGCTCACCCCCGCTATAAGCATCCCTATGGGCTCACGCTCACTTTTTGAGATGTTTTTCAAAAGTGGCGAAACCGAAGACGCAATCTTTCAAGCCGCCGCTTTCGTGAAAAAACAGCTCTCAGATATCCCGTGGCTTTCAAAGATGCAGAATGTTCCTATTGCAGGAATCGGCGGAACTCTCCGTTCCCTTGCAAAATATACTATGTCGGACAAAAGTCAGTCCCCTGTCAAGAGCCACAAAATTTCAGCAAAAGAAATCGACCAAGCCTTTGATACAATCAAGAAGACATCCCCTGAAAACCGCAGCACATTTGACGGCATCGGGGCTGAACGCTGTGACATAATCCTTGCGGGTCTTCTTCCTCTTATGGAGCTGAAAAGCCTGATAAACTCCCCTGAGCTTATTGTTTCAGATGTAGGCGTCAGAGAAGGTCTTCTTCTTGACTTCCTTGACAGCTCCCAGACAAAGGAATAAAATTTTCAAAATCTCCAAAAACTATCCAAAAAGTTTCTGGAGGTTTTTTTATGCTGAAAAAATATTTAAAACCCGCCTCCATTGGTTTCGCCACGGGAATCCTCAACGGACTTTTCGGGGCAGGGGGCGGCTCGGTTCTGGTTCCGCTGATGGAAAAGTTTTTGAAAATCGACGAACACAAATCCCACGCTACTGCCATCCCCGTAATTCTTATTATGTCGGCGGTGAGTTCATTCCTTTATATAAGGAAAGGCTTTTTCGACTTCCATATCTGGCTTTTTGTTTCAATTGGCGGTGTGGTTGGCGGATTTTTGGGAGCAAAGTTCCTGAAAAAAATCCCAAAAAAATGGCTCAAAATCGGCTTTGGCACAGTAATCTGCATCACCGCCGCAAAAATGATTTTTTAAGGAGGAAAGACTTTGACAAACATTTTAATCGGCTTTGCCAGCGGAATAATCAGCGGCATGGGCATCGGCGGCGGTGCAATTCTGATACCGCTGATTACCATATTTGAAAACCTCAATCAGCAAACTGCACAGGGCATAAACCTCACCTATTTCATCCCCACCGCTATAATTGCCACCATAGTCCATATAAAAAACAAAAACATTGCAGTGAGAACTGCCATAACTCTCGGCATTTCAGGTCTCCCGGGGGCAATAATCGGCTCGCTTCTTGCCACCGCTATTCAGGGTGATACTTTGAGACGGATGTTTGGATTTTTTCTACTTCTGGTTGGTATTTATGAAATATATAGAGGTTTTGCCCTCAACCGCAGGTAGAATTTGTTAAAAAATAATCAAAAATATTATTGACGCGGGAGTAAAAAAGTTATATACTATTACTAATACGATTTTTTTTAATATTAAGGAGTGTTTTTTATGAACAGAGTGTACAACTTTTCAGCAGGGCCCTCTATGCTTCCCCTTGAGGTTCTTGAGCAGGCAGCAGCCGAGATGACAAATTATAACGGCTCAGGTATGTCCGTTATGGAAATGAGTCACCGTTCCCCTGTTTATGATGCAATAATCAAACAGACAGAGGCAGATTTCAGAACTCTTATGAATATTCCCGACAACTACAAGGTGCTCTTCCTTCAGGGCGGTGCATCAACACAGTTTGCTGCAATTCCTTTGAATCTTATGAAGACAGGAAAAGCCGACTACGTTGTTTCAGGTCAGTTCTCGGGCAAGGCTTTCAAAGAAGCTAAAAAATACGGTGATGCAAAATGTATTGCAACATCCGAAGACAAAACTTTCAGCTACATACCCGAAATCACACCCGATATGGTGAGAGAAGACGCTGACTACGTTCACGTTTGCTACAACAACACCATTTTCGGCACAAAATATCCCGAAGTTCCAAACGTTGGGGACAAAGTCCTGGTTGCTGATATGTCATCATGCATCACAAGCGAACCCGTTGATGTTACAAAGTTCGGCGTTATCTATGCAGGTGCACAGAAGAATATGGCTCCTGCCGGTCTCACTGTTGTTATCATCCGCGAGGACCTTATGGGAACTGCCCGTGAGGATATCCCCACAATGCTTGACTATAAGACAATGGCAGACAACGATTCTATGTACAACACACCTCCCTGCTATGCAATTTATGTTGCAGGTCTTGTTTACAAATGGGCGCTTAAGAACGGCGGTCTTGAGGCTATGAAAGAAAGAAACGAAAAGAAAGCTGCTCTTCTTTACGACTTCCTCGATAATTCAAAACTCTTCAAGGCTACAGCCGAAAAGAAATATCGTTCAATGATGAACGTTTGCTTTGTTACAGGAGATGAGGCACTTGACAAAAAGTTCTGCAAGGAAGCAGCAGAGGCAGGCTTCGTAAACCTCAAAGGTCACCGCAGCGTCGGCGGTATGCGTGCAAGCATCTACAACGCTATGCCAACAGAGGGTGTCCAGGCTCTTGTTGAGTTTATGAAAAAATTTGAAGCAGAAAATGCCTAAGGAGGTTTTTCACCATGTATAAGGTTCAGACTTTAAATAAGATTGCAAAAATCGGTCTCAATGTATTTGACGACAAATATACTTTCGGTGACGAGGTTGAAAATCCCGATGGTATAATTCTCAGAAGCTTCAGTATGCACGATATGGAGCTTCCCGAAAGTCTTTTTGCCGTTGCCCGTGCAGGTGCCGGCACAAACAATATTCCCATTGACAAATGCAGCGAACGCGGCATCGTTGTTTTCAACACACCCGGTGCAAACGCAAATGCTGTTAAAGAATTGGCTATCGCAGGTCTTCTCCTCGCATCAAGAAAGGTTGTTCAGGGCATAAACTGGGCAAAGACTCTCATCGGCGAGGGCGACCAGGTAGGAAAATTGGTTGAAAAAGGCAAGTCAAACTTTGTAGGTCCTGAAATTATGGGCAAGACCCTTGGCATTATTGGTCTTGGCGCTATTGGTGTAAAGGTTGCAAACGCTGCTCATGCCCTCGGCATGAACGTTATCGGCTATGACCCATACCTCTCTGTTGACGCAGCCTGGAATATGACCCGTGCCGCTAAAAAGGCAAACGACCTTGACACAATCCTTGCAGAGAGCGATTATATTTCAATCCACGTTCCTGCAACAAAGGATACAAAAGGTATGTTTAACGCTGACCTTTTCAAAAAGGTGAAAAAAGGCGTAAGACTCCTCAACCTCTCACGTGCAGAATTGGTTGATGACGCTGCAGTTATCTCAGCTCTCGAAGACGGAACAGTCGCTGCATACGTTACCGACTTTGCAACAGAAGAGCTCTTAAAATGTGAAAACGTTGTTGTTATGCCCCACCTTGGTGCATCAACTCCTGAAAGCGAAGATAACTGTGCTGTTATGGCAGCTCAGGAGCTCAAGGACTTTTTGGAAAACGGAAACATCCGCAACTCAGTGAACTTCCCCAACTGCGACTTGGGAAAAGTTTGCGGCTCACGTGTTACCATTGCTCACAAGAACATTCCGTCAATGATTACAAAAATCACAGACGTTTTTGCAAAGGATAGCATCAACATTGAGAATATGATGAATAAGAGCAAGGGCGATTTGGCATACACAATGATTGACACCCACAGCGCGCTTGACGGCACAATCAAAGATGACCTCAAGGCAATTGAAGGCGTTATCAAGGTATCACTTTATACCGAATAATTTATGAAAATCTTGGCAGATTGGACGGTCGCGGGCACAAGGAGCAATCCTGTGCGTGAGGAAAGTCCGAGCTCCGCAGGGCAGGGTGCAAGGTAACCCCTTGTGAAGGCAACTTCAAGGAAAGTGCAACAGAAATATACCGCCAAAGTTTTTTGGTAAGGGTGAAATGGTGAGGTAAGAGCTCACCCACAGTCTGGCAACTGGCTTGTGATGTAAACCCCACCTGGAGCAACACCTGATTAGGAGGCAAAGCTTGCCCGGCATCTCCGTGGAAGGTGGCTAGAGCCTTGTAGTGATGCAAGGTTTAGATAGATGATCGTCTTAAATGACAGAACTCGGCTTACAGATCTGCCATATTTTAAAAAATGAAAACACCAGCAAAATTGCTGGTGTTTTTTTATATTTTATTCATTATAAAGGTCAGCGATTATTTCAACGCATTTTTCGATTCCAAGCTTTCCGCTGTTTAATGATATGTCATAATGCTGAGCCACGCCCCATTCTGAATCGGTGTAAAGCTGATAATATGCCTTCCTGCGTTTATCCTTGTCCCGAAGTCTCTTTTCAGGTGCTACACTGCTCTCACCATAATGGGTGACAATTCTTTCAATCCTCTTTTCCATATCCGCATGGATAAAAACCTTGAGACAGTCATCCCTATCTTTCAATATGTAGTCAGCACACCTGCCCACAAAAATACATGGACCTTTTTCAGCAAGCTCCAAAATCAAATTCCGCTGGAGTAACCACAACTTATCCTGAATTGAGCCGCCATAGTTATTGCTTGACAGAGCATTGGTGAACCAGTTTCCGCCAGTGGTATATTCACCACGTTCCTTTATGAATTCCTTTGCAAGTCCGCTTTTTTCAGAAAGCTGTTCAATTATCTCCTGGTCGAAGCAGGGTATCCCAAGCTTTTTCGAAAGCTCTTTTGCAACAGTCCTTCCTCCGCTTCCAAATTCACGGCTGATGGTAATTATTTTGTTTGACATATTGTGCCCTCCTTTTTGGAAAGTGTCAAAATCTTTTCTATATTTTAACACAAACCTTGAGAAAAAACAAGGGGGAAACCTTTTAAAATTCGTGGCAACTGCCCGTGTCAAGATTATGGCGTAAAAGCGTGGAAACAATCTCATCAACTATCAAAAAATCGTTATCCTCGCCATTTTTCAAAATCTCTTGTATTTCCCCAAGTATCTCCGTAGCTTTTGTATCAGGAATTTTGCTCTCGTCAATTTTGAAATCCATAAGCTGACTACACACCACATCAGCAATATAACTCTTTATAAGTTCGGTTTTTATGGTCATATATATACTCCCTTTCATTTTTGTTAACACTATCATTATACACCAGATGTGGCATACAGTCAACACATCTTTTTAGGTGTATGATAAACTTTTTGTGGTGATAAAAATGAAATTATACTACGAAAGATTACGTGACCTTCGTGAAGATAGTGATCTTAAACAAAAGGATATTGCTGATATACTCAATACAACTCAGCAAGTTTACTCGCGTTATGAAAACGGATTGAATGAACTTCCCATTCATCATCTTGTTACCCTTGCAGATTTTTACAAGGTCAGCACTGATTATATTTTGGGGCGTACTGACAATCCAAAGAAACTTTAATTCTCAAGGGGAGTGCCCCTTGCACCCCCATTCCGCTGCGACTGGTCTCAGCGGTGTGTAATTGCTCGGCACGTCTTCAGGCTGTGCCGTTCGGAAGAACAAACTTATTGTTCGCACTCACTAAAATGGCGTGCCCGCAGCGGAAATTGATTGCACGCCATTTTTCACTACCCTCGATGAGCCTCGCAAACACTCCGCAATCACCCCTCGCTTAAAGCGGAATATAGACATTGGTATTCCTCTGGGGTCTTAAATTCCCACGGAGATGGACCCCAAAAAAACTGCTTTTGAAAAGTCGACTTGCAGATGTTTGTGAAGATTTTTTTGTTTTGGTGAAAAACAGCAGACATCAGTTCCCTTTTTTGTCTGCTGTTTTTAGCGAGTGCGTTCAATATATATTGAACTTCCGAGCGTCAACAAAACATGAAAAGATGAACAGTTACATCTGCCGAGACTTTGATAGCAGAAAAGGGGTTCAAGGGGAACATTTCCCCTTGGAAAAAACGCTTACAGATGTTCAATGCGAAAACGCGGCTCGCAGGGTTTGGGACAGCCAGTCCCAAAAAACAAATACTATCTATACTAAAAAAACCGGTGGCATTTGCCACCGGCTTTCATTTTGCAAATATCTTTTTATTCCCAAAAGAGATTGCCAAACTATTTATTCATAGCCTCTTCAATAGCAACAGCCACAGCAACAGTCATACCAACCATTGGGTTGTTACCAGCGCCCAAAAGTCCCATCATTTCAACGTGAGCGGGAACTGAAGAAGAACCTGCGAACTGAGCGTCACTGTGCATACGTCCCATTGTATCTGTCATACCGTATGAAGCAGGACCTGCAGCCATGTTATCAGGATGGAGTGTACGTCCTGTACCGCCGCCTGATGCAACAGAGAAATATTTCTTGCCCTGTTCGATACATTCTTTCTTGTATGTTCCTGCAACAGGATGCTGGAATCTTGTTGGGTTTGTGGAGTTTCCTGTGATAGAAACGTCAACACCCTCAAGATGCATAATTGCAACGCCCTCACGAACATCATCAGAGCCATAGCAACGAACTTTTGCGCGTTCACCGTTTGAATATGCCTTTTCACGAACGATTTTTACTTCACCTGTTGCATAATCAAATTCTGTCTGAACATAGGTAAAGCCGTTGATTCTTGAAATAATAAGTGCTGCGTCTTTTCCAAGACCGTTAAGAATAACGCGGAGGGGTTCTTTACGAACTTTGTTTGCACTGCGGGCAATACCAATAGCACCTTCAGCTGCAGCAAATGATTCGTGACCTGCAAGGAAAGCAAAGCACTTTGTGTCTTCGCTTAAGAGCATAGCGCCAAGGTTTCCGTGACCAAGACCAACTTTTCTGTCATCAGCAACGCTGCCCGGAATACAGAAAGCCTGAAGACCTTCGCCTATAACCTTTGCAGCTTCAGCCGCTGTTTTTACGCCTCTCTTGATAGCAAGAGCCGCACCAACAACATAAGCCCAACCTGCATTTTCAAAAGCGATAGGCTGAATTCCTTTAACGATTCCGTATGGGTCAATGCCCTTTTCGTCACAGATAGCCTTTGCTTCATCAATAGATGCAATGCCGTTTGCGTTTAAAACTTTGTTTATTGTATCAATTCTTCTTTCATAACTTTCAAATAAAGCCATTTCAAAATACCTCCTTATTCGTGTCTGGGGTCAATCATCTTGACTGCATCCGAAACTCTGCCGTATGTGCCCATAGCCTTTTTCATAGCTTCATTGGCATCCATACCGCCCTTTATCATATCCATCATCTTGCCCATGTGAACAAATTCATAACCGATGATTTCATTGTCCTGGTCAAGAGCAATCTTTGTAACATAACCCTCTGCCATTTCAAGGTATCTTGAACCCTTTTCGAGTGTTCCGTACATAGTACCAACCTGGCTGCGAAGACCTTTACCAAGGTCCTCAAGACCTGCACCGATGGGAAGTCCGCCCTCTGAGAAAGCTGTCTGTGTTCTTCCGTAAACAATCTGGAGGAAAAGCTCACGCATAGCTGTGTTGATAGCGTCACAAACAAGGTCTGTGTTAAGAGCTTCAAGGATTGTCTTTCCGGGAAGAATTTCTGATGCCATAGCAGCAGAGTGTGTCATGCCACTGCAGCCCAGAGTTTCAACAAGAGCTTCCTGAATGATACCGTCTTTTACGTTAAGTGTGAGCTTGCAAGCGCCCTGCTGAGGTGCACACCAGCCAACACCGTGTGTAAGACCCGAAATATCTTTGATTTCTTTTGATTTTACCCATTTTCCTTCTTCCGGGATGGGTGCCGGACCGTGATTTGCGCCTTTTTTAACAACGCACATTCTTTCTACTTCTGAAGAATAAATCATTTTTTACTCCTTTCCGCTGGGCCGTTAGCCCCTGTCTGTCAAAAATGAATTTTTGTACAGACGACTTAATTTGCTCTTTTTCTTTTGAAAAATACATTTGATAACATTTTAACACAAATGAACATCATTTTACAAGAGCGTTTTGCGATTTTTTTATTAAAATATAATATTTTTTCAAATATTGTTAAAAATATAGCAATTACCGTTCTTT
>JAFVTM010000061.1 GCA_017503225.1 Clostridia bacterium | reverse complement strand
GGTTAACACGAGCAGTAATAGGTGCTGAACCAATCTTGAGATAAAGGTATGTTTCAGAACCCATCATTTCTGTGATGTCAACTTCAACATTTACAATACCGTCAGGAATTGAAGCAATGTGAGCTTCGTCTTCGTAAATGTTTTCAGGTCTGATACCCATAATAACTTCTTTGCCAAAATACTCAGCCAGCTCTTCACGATTACCCTTACCCTCAGGAAGCTTAACATCAAGGCTGTCGTTGATAAGGTGAACACCGCCTTCTTTCTTTTCAACAGTAACGTTGACGAAGTTCATCTGAGGGCTTCCGATAAAGCCTGCAACGAACACATTAACCGGTTCATCATAAAGCTCAATAGGAGTAGCACACTGCTGGAGATAACCATCTTTCATAACAGCAATTCTTGTACCCATTGTCATAGCTTCTGTCTGGTCATGTGTAACGTAAACAACTGTTGTACCAAGCTTCTGGTGGAGTTTTGTGATTTCGGCTCTCATCTGAACTCTGAGCTTTGCATCAAGGTTTGAAAGAGGTTCGTCCATAAGGAATACTTTTGGATCACGAACGATAGCACGACCAAGAGCAACACGCTGTCTCTGACCACCTGACAAAGCCTTCGGTTTTCTGTCAAGGAGATGTTCGATATCAAGAATTCGAGCTGCTTCATGAACTTTTTCATTGATAACATCTTTTGGAACTTTTCTGAGTTTCAGACCGAAAGCCATATTATCAAAAACTGTCATATGAGGATAAAGCGCATAGTTCTGGAAAACCATTGCAATATCTCTGTCCTTTGGAGCAACGTCATTAACCAGTTTGTCACCGATGTAAAGTTCGCCCTCTGAAATTTCTTCAAGACCCGCAATCATACGGAGAGTTGTAGTTTTACCACAACCTGAAGGACCAACAAGAATTATAAATTCCTTGTCTTCAATTTCAAGGTTGATGTCTTTTGCACCAATAACACCACCCTGATAAATTTTTCCAATCTGTCTTAAACTTAAACTTGCCATTTATTATAACCTCCTACGTTATAGTCATTCAATATCGTATATTTTAACATACTTTAGCAGAAATTGTTAGGGGTTAATTGCACAAATTTACATTTTTCTTTCGTGAATGTTGCACAATAGTCAATCATAAAAGCCCGCAAACCCAACAAAATCAAGGGTTTGCGGGCTCTCACTTTTTGCCCGGAACGCATTGTACCGAATGCCCAAATTTGTCCTTTCGACTTTGGCATTTTTTCAACAAAATGCACATATCGACGTTTAAAGAACTTTTCCACAGCCTGAAAGCCCTTGGCGCGGTTGGGTTTTCACATTATCCACAGGGTTATCAACACCTCACTGTGAATTACTCAGCCGCTGAGACTGTATTTTCTTGTGCATTCACCACTTCAATTTCATCCGTTTCTTCATCATCCTCGTGTGCCACTGCCGCTGCCGACACAATCTTCACGCCGTCACCCAGACGCATAAGTCTTACACCCTTTGTAACACGCTTTAATGTACTGATGTCCGCAGTATTTATACGGATGATTATACCCTCTGATGTGATAATGATAACATCATCATCCTCGCTGACAAGGCCAAAGCCTGAAACGTTTCCTGTTTCCTCTGAAATCTTGTAAGAGGTTGTGCCCTGACCACCACGCGCCTGAACCTTATATTCAGAAAGCTCGGTCTTTTTGCCGTAACCGTTTTCGCTGATAACCAAAAGTTTTGCATCATCACGCATAACGTCCATACCAATAGCATAGTCTCCGTCTTTCAGCATAATTCCTCTAACACCACGTGAAACTCTGCCCAAGGTTCTTATGTCGCTTTCGGCAAATCTTATCATTTTTCCAAGGTGTGTACCGATAAAGATATCACCCGTTCCGTCGGTCTTCTTAACGTTTATGAGCTCGTCTCCCTCGTCAAGATTGATAGCGATTTTGCCGCCCTTGGGAGCGTTTTCATATTCCATAATATCAGTCTTTTTGATAACGCCGCCTCTTGTTGCCATAACAAGATATTCGCCCTCTTTATATTCACGGACAGGAATCATCGCCGAAATCTTTTCGCCCGCTTCAAGCTGAAGAAGGTTTACAATAGCGGTTCCCTTTGCCTGACGCCCAGCTTCAGGAATCTGATATGCCTTTATTCTATACATTCTTCCCGTATTGGTGAAGAACAAAATATACGCATGAGTGGAAGCAACAAACATTGTGTTGACAAAATCCTCCTCCTTGGTCTGCATACCGATTATACCCTTGCCGCCACGCTTCTGGCTTCTGTAAGTGTCAACCGGAAGTCTCTTGATGTAACCCTGCTTGGTCATGGTGATTACGTTGTCCTCTTCTTCAATAAGGTCTTCATAATCAATGTCGTCAATAGCAGGCTCAATAGATGTGCGTCTTTCGTCACCGAACTTGTCACGGATTTCGGAAATTTCGGTCTTGATAACCTCAAGGACTCTCTGCTCGCTGGCAAGGATTTCTTCCATTTCCTTTATGAACTGCATAAGCTCTTCATACTCTGCATCAATCTTTTCACGTTCCAACCCTTGGAGACGTGCAAGGCGCATATCAAGGATAGCCTGTGCCTGAACATCGGTGAAATCAAAACGCTCCATAAGGTTTGGTTTTGCATCGTTATAGCTGTTTCTTATGATGCTGATTATCTCATCAATGTTATCAAGTGCAACTCTTAAACCCTCTAAAATGTGGGCTCTTGCCTCCGCCTTTTTCTTGTCAAAGCGGGTTCTTCTCACAATAACATCTTTTTGGAAATTGATATATTCATCCAAAATTTCCCTGAGGTTTAAAACCTTTGGCTCTACGCGGTTCACAAGTGCAAGCATAATCACGCTGAAGGTGTCCACAAGCTGTGTGAACTTGTAAAGCTGATTAAGAACGATGGTGGCATTGGCATCACGTTTTATTTCAACCACGATGCGCATACCGTCACGGTCGGACTCATCACGGAGGTCAGAAATGCCCTCTAAGCGCTTGTCGCGAACAAGATTTGCAATGTTTTCAATAAGTCTTGCCTTGTTGACCATATAAGGAATTTCGGTGAACACGATTCTCTGTCTGCCCTCGCCGTATTCCTCAATATCAGCCTTCGCACGAAGACGAAGCTTGCCGCGTCCTGTCTGATAAGCCGAGCGAATGCCGCTTGTTCCCATAATCTGTGCACCTGTTGGGAAGTCAGGACCTTTGATATATTCCATAAGCTCGTCAATGGTGATTTCAGGATTATCAATAACCGCAATAATTCCATCAATAACCTCACTTAAATTATGAGGCGGAATTTTTGTTGCCATACCAACAGCAATACCGTCAGAACCGTTTACCAAAAGATGCGGAAAACGTGACGGGAGCACGATTGGTTCCTTTCGACTTTCATCAAAGTTCGGCATATAGTCAACAGTTTCTTTTTCAATGTCGGTAAGCATCTTCATAGAAAGCTTTGACATTCTTGCCTCGGTATATCTGTAAGCAGCCGCAGGGTCACCATCCACCGAACCAAAGTTTCCGTGGCCGTCAACTGTCGGGTATCTCATGGAGAAATCCTGAGCCATACGAACAAGAGCATCATAAACAGATGCGTCACCGTGTGGATGATATCTACCAAGCACGTTACCTACGGTTGTCGCGCATTTTTTGTATTCGCGTTCAGGTGTAAAGCCATCCTCATACATCGCATAAAGTATGCGGCGGTGAACAGGCTTGAGACCGTCACGAACATCAGGAAGCGCACGTCCCACAATAACCGACATTGCATATTCAATGTAGGATTTTCGCATTTCCTTTTCAATTTCTACCGGGATAATATTGAGCTTTGACGCATCAAACAATCCTTCGTGGTTTTCATTAGCCATAGCGTTATACCTCATTTTTTATAGGTTTTAGCCCTTTTTCAAAAAAGGTCTTCCTTTTTTATTTCGACATAAATTTGAAAATTCCTTTTTATTGGCAAAAAAATACCCCAAATTTTCGAATTTGGGGTAAAAAGGATTAATTTTTTGTGCAAACCACCGCTGACCATTCACCCATGGTGCGGATATTTTGTACTTTAAGGCCGGCTTTTTTCAGGACGCCAACCACTTCGTCCGTTCTTTCTGCAATTATTCCCGAGCAGATAAATGTGCCGTCATCTTTCATGAAATCCTTGACAAAACCCGAAAGGGAAATTATCACATCCGCCACGATATTCGCAAGGACAATGTCCGCTTTTTCTGTCGAAAGTTTTTCACAGAGAGCTTTGTCGGTTGTTATATCCCCCGCAAAGCCGTGATAAATTTCCTTGGGCAGATTGTTAAGTTCAAGATTTTGATAAGCTGTTTCAACTGCCATAGGGTCAATATCGACAGCCGCAGCCTCTTTTGCCCCAAGAAGAAGCGCAATCACCGAAAGAATTCCCGAGCCACAACCAAGGTCCAAAACTCTGTCGCCCTCATTTATGTGTTTCTCGATTTCTTCAATGCACATTTTAGTGCTTTCGTGTGAACCCGTGCCAAAGCTCATTCCGGGGTTAATTATAAATTTCACTCTGTCGCTCTCAGGAACAGTTTCCCACTCAGGAACAATCAGCACTTTTTCACCAATTTCTAGAGGCTTGAAATATTGCTTCCAGTTTTCTGACCAGTCCTCGTCTCTTACCGCCGTTTCACAAAACGCAGTTTTACTGATTTCAAGAGCCAAAACAGCCTCCTTCGCCTCATCAAGCAAAGCCTGCCCCTCATCATCGTCACCAAAATAAACAGTGATACAGCTGTCCGCCTCTTTCAGTTTTTCAAGCTCTTCGTCCACATAGTCCCAATACTTGCGATTGTTCTCCAAGAACTCTTTGAAATCATCCTTGTCGCTTATCTGCACACCTGTAATTCCCAAATCATAGAGGGAATCACAAATCGGCTCAATTCCCTCAGCCGTGGTAGTTATCTTCAGTTCAATCCAGTTCATTTTTATCCCTCTTTCATATGGAATATGGGCCGACGTTTGAGCCGACCCACAGTTTTATTTCAAAAATTCTTTCATTTTGTCAAGGAAGCTTTTTCTCTCATTATATTTGGCAGGCTCCACCGTGTCACCAAACTGTCTCAAAATCTCCTTTTGCTTTTCAGTGAGGTTTTTGGGGGTTTCAACCTTGATTGTTACATACTGATCACCACGACTGCCGCCGCCGTGAAGCCTCGGAACACCTTTGCCACGCAGACGGAAAACTGTGCCCGTCTGAGTTCCCTCAGGAATGTTATAAGTAACCTTTCCATCAATGGTGGGCACCTGAACTTCTGCGCCCAATGCCGCTTCCACAAAGGTAATAGGGAAATCACACATAATATCATAGCCCTGACGCACAAAAATCTTGTGGCGTTTTACCCTTGCAACAACCAAAAGGTCGCCGTTTGGTCCGCCGTTCTTTCCTGCATCACCCTGCCCTGAAACCGAAATAATCTGGTCACTGTCAATACCTGCAGGGATTTTCACCTTTATCTTGCGGCTCTTGCGAACAGCTCCGTCGCCACGACAAGCCTTACACGGATTTGACACAACCTTGCCCGTTCCGCCGCAAGTGGTACACGGTCTTGAGCTTTGGAAGTTTCCAAACGCCGTACGCTGGACTGTCGTCACCTGACCGGTACCGTGACAAACGCTACAAGTAGATGCCGATGTCCCCGGCTCTGCGCCACTGCCCTTGCAGGTTTCACATTTTTCCATTCTGGTCACATTGAGCTCAATTTCACAGCCAAAGCAAGCCTGGTCAAAAGCAAGGTCAACGGCATATTTAAGGTCTCTGCCTTTTTGGGGTGCGTTTGGATTTCGTCTTGACTGACCCCCAAAGCCACCTCCGAAGAACGAGCCGAAAATATCTTCAAACCCTCCGAAGCCACCACCAAAACCGCCAAAATCTCCGTATCCGCCATAGCCACCTGCAGCATTTGGGTCAACCCCTGCGTGTCCAAACTGGTCATAGCGCTGTTTCTTGTCAGCGTCACTCAAAACCTCATAGGCCTCGGACGCTTCCTTGAACTTTTCTTCAGCAGCCTTTGCCTTGTCGCCAGGGTTAAGGTCAGGATGATACTTTTTTGCGAGTTTACGGTATGCTTTTTTTATTTCATCTGCTGATGCGTTCTTTTCAACGCCCAACACCTCATAATAATCTCTTTTTTCTGCCAATACTGTCACCAACTGTCTGTTTATAAATTTTACAAGCAAATTCTTCGGCACACTCCTGGTGCACCGAAGAACCCTTTTTATTTATCTTGCGGTTTAGTCTTCATCCACTACTTTGTAATCCGCATCAACGACATTGTCATCAGCAGCGCCTGCGTTTTCTGCACCAGCTGCGCCCTCTGCTGCGCCCTGAGCCTGAGCCGCATCAGCATAAAGCTTTGATGATACGTCATAGAATTTCTTGGAAACTGCCTCTGTCTGTGCCTTAACTGCTTCAACGTCGATTTCTTCTGCTTTAAGCATTTCCTTGAGTTTGTCAACCTCTGCCTGAATTCCATTCTTTTCGTCTTCCGAAATCTTGTCGCCAAGGTCAGCAAGAGTCTTTCCTGTCTGATAAACGATGTTGTCAGCCATATTTCTTGTGTCAACAGCTTCCTTTTTCTTCTTGTCTTCAGCTGCAAACTGTTCTGCTTCTTTTACAGCCTTTTCGATGTCTTCATCAGAGAGGTTTGTGCTTGATGTGATGGTAATATCCTGGCTGTTGCCTGTTCCCATATCCTTTGCTGTTACGTGAACGATACCGTTTGCGTCAATGTCAAAGGAAACTTCAATCTGGGGAACACCACGTGGTGCGGGTGGAATGTTTGTAAGACTGAATCTTCCCAAAGTCTTGTTGTAAGCGGCCATTTCGCGCTCACCCTGAAGAACGTGAACCTCAACACTTGTCTGGCTGTCTGCTGCTGTTGAGAAAATCTGGCTCTTCTTTGTGGGGATTGTGGTGTTTCTTTCAATAATCTTTGTGAACACACCGCCCATTGTTTCAATACCAAGTGAAAGGGGAGTAACGTCAAGGAGTACCAAATCTTCAACATCACCCGAAAGAACACCTGCCTGAATTGCGGCACCAATTGCAACACATTCGTCAGGATTGATGCCCTTGTGTGGCTCTTTGCCGATAAATCTCTGAACAGCTTCCTGAACAGCAGGGATTCTTGAAGAACCACCAACAAGCAATACCTTGTCGATTTCTGCAGGGTTGATTCCTGCATCGCTTATTGCGTTTCTTGTGGGAACCATTGTCTTTTCAACCAAATCAGCTGTAAGCTCGTTGAATTTCTGTCTCGTGAGTGTGATGTCAAGATGCTTTGGACCTGATGCATCAGCTGTGATGAATGGGAGGTTGATGTTTGAGCTCATTACACCTGAAAGCTCAATCTTCGCCTTTTCAGCAGCCTCTTTAAGTCTCTGGAGAGCCATCTTGTCGTTCTTTAAATCAATG
>JAFVTM010000060.1 GCA_017503225.1 Clostridia bacterium | reverse complement strand
ATATCTTTCTTCCATAAAGAGTCCCCTCTTTTTTTGATATGGAATAGCTGAAATTGTTTTTCCCCGCCAACGTTTCAAGCAAATCAAGACAGTTTCGCTTTAAGGTAGTAAGGGTTTTTGCCGTCATAAGATACGCTTTGTCCTTTGGCATATTCCTTATCCACACACACCAAAGCACAAGGCTTATCCATGTTTTTCCTGAACGGACGCTTCCATGCAGAATGTTTATTCTCTTGAGACCACCTTTTGCAATCTCCATAAGCTCATTTTGTTTGTCAGTAAGATTTTTATATTTCCTCATTTTTTATATTTTCTATCTCACATCCTCAAAATCATCAAATAATGTGGCAAGAGTTCCGTCAAGGGATTTGTCCTTTTCGTCAGCCCCGAATTTGTCAATCAGCGTTCCCATCACAGATGAGAGTTGATTAAGCGGTGCACTTGATATTCTTTCAGGATTCCCTATCTCCTGAAGTATTGTATCAATCAGCCTGCAGGCATCTTTTTTCTTTTTGTTTATATACTCACTTATCACATTGGTCTCCCCAGAAGCCAAATCCTTGCACCCTGGCTTTTCCACTCTTGCCACCCCGCATTCCGTCTATAAATTCTTTTCAACTGTATTATAGTGCGGACATTTCATACAAATCGTACCATTTTTGAGATTATATGTCATTTTTGTGTTTCTGAAGATAGCGCTCTGCAATCTTCCTCACGCCCTCTTCGCTGTTATAACCACCTGTCATATAGGAAACCTTTTTCCATGACATACATTTCACATACCTATAATAAAAAATCTGTCTGGTGAGACTGTCATCAATAGACTCAAGAAATTTGTCAATCCGCTCTTTGAGTTCACTGCACTTTCTTATTTTGGTCACAATCTTCTGTTCGCGCTCCCTGATATTGCTAGCTGTAAAAGCTCCCTTATCTTCATTTTGCCGTGCCTCTATTTTAAGGTTCACAAGTTCCTCGGTATCATTCATAATCTCCCGGTTAAGGTAATAAATCTGCATAAGTTCTTTTTTTGTCATAAAAACATCTCCTCAATCTCTGTCGTAATATTTTGCTCTGCATTTAGGGCTGCAAAAACATCTTCCAAATCTGTCTGCCATTTTGCAATCATCAAATTCATCAAAGATTTTTCCGCACTCCTCACAAAAAAATATTTTTCCAATTATCAATTCCCCAAACTTCAAGGCTTCTAAAATATCGGGGCGTTCTTTTGCCATTTTTTCACCGCCTGCTACTTTTTTTGTTTCCTTTAGGAAACTTTTTCATCAAAAAAAATAAGCATTATTTGTTTTTTATCCAGCTGAAAAATTTTTGAAATTCGTTGAATTTCAAATAATGTGAATTCTGATATTCCCCAAAGCCGACCCCAAAAAACAATTTTACCAATCGGTATACTTTCAGCAAGCCTTTTCGCCGTGAAACCCCTTTGCAACATAATTTCTTTCAGCAACCTTCTATTCATTTTTCCACCTCCAATTTTGAATTCCGTTTTCAATATTACCATTATTTTCCATTTATGTCAAGCCATATTTAACATTTTTTTCCTTTTATGTCAAATGTAGTTGCAAATTTAAAAATCTTGTGATATAATAAATCCGCAAAAAAATTTTTACTATAAAGCTTCAAACACACGCAAGATGAAAGGATGACAAATATGTCTATTGATATCAAACAAAAACGTATTGAACACGGCTTTACCCTTGAGCAACTTGGGAAAATAGTTGGGGTAAGCAAAAGCACCATAAAGAAATGGGAAAGTGGTTACATAAAAAATATGAAACGTGACAAAGTCTTTAAACTTGCCAGTGCTTTAAGCGTCTCACCTTTAGAACTTTTGAATATTCCCGAAACCTCTTCCACAGAAGAAACTTCTATTACGCTGAATGACGAAAAACGTCTTTTGCTTGAAAACATTTTAAACATTTCCATCTCCAAGGATACCGTTATATATTTTACGGACAGCAACGCCCATTGTTATAAGTTTCCATCCAATGTCCTCCATATATTTAAAAATATTTGTAACCTGGCCACCCCCGATTGATTTTTTGCACAAAAAAGCCCCGCCTTCCCATATTGGGAGGCAGGGCTTTCGCTTTGCTTTTTAGTCCTCAATGATTGTAACCTTTTTCATCGTAATCGGTGTAACAGGGCTTGCCATTTCGCCCATAGAGTTGGGTTTTCTTTCAACGTCCAAAAATCCATCAACAACATCCATACCCTCGATGACCTTTCCGAAAGCGGCATATTGTCCGTCGAGAAAGCTTGCATCATCATAACAGATAAAGAACTGACTTGATGCACTGTCAGGGTCCATAGAACGTGCCATTGAAATCACGCCGCGCTGATGCGAAAGGGTGTTCTGACTGAAACCATTTGATGAAAATTCACCTGGTATCTGAACTCCGCTTCCGCCCATACCTGTGCCTTCAGGGTCGCCGCCCTGTGCCATAAAGCCGTCTACAACTCTGTGAAAGCCCACGCCGTCATAAAAACCGTCCGAAACCAAATCTACAAAGTTCTGAACTGTCTGTGGTGCATATGATGGATAAAGTTCAAGAACAAACTCGCCGCCATCTTCCATTTCAACCAAAACCTTTACATTTTCCTCTGTCATCTTTTTGTCCTCCTCATTTTTTCCCTGAGCTACCGCAAGCTCACCGCTTTCATTTGCTGTGGTTTTGCCGGTCGCCGTCTGACTTGTCAAGCTTGTGTCACTGTCTGAAGAAAATCCAAGCTTTTCAAAGCCACCTATCGCTCCAACGACAAACAAACCTACCACACACACCACGGCAATAATACCTGCAACAGCCGCTATAACTTTGGTTGGGGAATTTTTTTTCTTATTTTTATTTGAATTTTTATTATTTTTCATAAGAAATCTCCTTTTTTCGACTTTTTATACTTCGAATTTAATTGTAATTGTATCGACGCCTTTTGTCAATACTAAGAATGTTACATTTTTTTGAATTTTTCAGTTACCCTATTGTTTTTAAAAGAAATATATGGTAATATATACACATTAAACTGGTATATTTTGTCCGCCAAGCATCGCGGATTATATATGCAAAATTCAAACTGGAGGCGATCCCTTGAAAAAACCTTTACGCGGTTTAAGTTTTTATTTAATTCTATTTTTGATAATTCTAACCATATTTGTTGTTACTTCAACCCCTGAACCAACAACTAAATACGTTTACTCTGACCTTCTCACAATGATAAAAACAGGTCAGGTAACCGAGCTCAAGATGGTAGAAGGCACCGCTTTTGCAACCCTTGCCGACAATACAAAAATCGAAGTTGCGACGCCCGGCTATTCTATCCTCTACCTGAGCGTGGGTGATGATATTGACCGTCAGGTTGCGGCCGGCACACTCAAAGTTGACACTCCCGAGCCGGTTTCTCCACCATGGTGGCTGAGCTTTTTGCCATCTCTTGGTCTCATTGTCATTATGATTGTCTTCTGGGTTATTTTCATGCGCCAATCCCAAGGCGGCGGAAAAGGCGGCGTGATGTCCTTTGGCAAAAGCCGTGCAAAAGTCACCGTTGACGACAAAAACAAAAAAACCTTTGATGATGTAGCGGGAGAGGACGAAGAAAAAGAAGAACTCAAAGAGATTGTTGACTTTCTCAAAGACCCCAAAAAATTCTGTGCCCTCGGTGCGAGAATTCCAAAAGGAGTCCTCCTTGTAGGCCCTCCCGGAACAGGTAAAACTTTGCTTGCTAAGGCTGTTGCCGGCGAAGCAGGCGTTCCTTTCTTCTCCATCTCAGGTTCAGACTTTGTGGAAATGTTTGTGGGTGTTGGTGCTTCCCGTGTCCGCGACCTTTTTGAACATGCAAAGAAATCCGCACCCTGTATAGTCTTCATTGACGAAATTGATGCCGTGGGCAGACAAAGAGGCGCAGGTCTCGGCGGCGGTCACGATGAAAGAGAACAAACCCTCAATCAGCTTCTTGTTGAAATGGATGGTTTTGGCATAAACGAAGGCGTTATCGTGATTGCTGCTACCAACCGTCCTGATATTCTTGACAGCGCACTTCTCCGTCCCGGACGTTTTGACCGTCAGGTTCTGGTTGACGCGCCTGACGTTAAAGGCAGAGAAGAAATCCTCAAGGTTCACGCGAAAGGCAAACCGCTTGCAGACGATGTCCGTCTTGATGTTCTTGCAAAAACCACTGTTGGCTTCACAGGTGCAGACCTCGAAAATCTTATGAACGAGGCGGCACTCCGTGCAGCAAAAAACGGCGCAACAGAAATCACAATGTTTGACCTTGAAGAATCTATTATGAAAGTTATCGCAGGTCCCGAAAAGAAAACTCGTATTGTAACAGAAAAAGAGCGCAAACTCACAGCATACCACGAGGCAGGTCACGCTGTTGTTTCAAAGCTTCTTCCAACTCAGGACCGTGTTCATCAGATTTCAATCATCCCCCGTGGCAGAGCCGGCGGATACACACTGTCTCTCCCCAAAGAAGATGTTTCATACACCTCAAAAACCGAAATGCTTGAAGAAATCGTTTCACTCCTGGGCGGCAGAGTTTCAGAACAACTGTTCCTCGGTGATATCAGCACAGGTGCTTCAAATGACATCGAAAGAGCCACCGCAATCGCCAAAAATATGGTTATCAAATATGGTATGAGCAAAGCTCTTGGAACACGTAGTTTCGGCAGCAGCAATGACGAGGTGTTTATCGGTCGTGACTTTGGTCACACAAAGGATTACAGCGAAGATGTGGCAGCAAAAATCGACAGCGAAATCAAGCGTATAATTGACGAGTGTTACGCCCGCTCAGAAGAGCTTCTCAAGGAAAATTCCGACAAGGTAAAGACAACCGCAGAGCTTCTTCTTGAAAAAGAAAAGGTCGATGCCGCTGAATTTGATGCACTTTTCGCAGAAACTCCGGTGAGCAATGAATCTTCAACAGTAGAAAGTGAAACTGCTCCATCAGAAAGCGCAGATAACGAATAATATAAAAACGAGAAATTTGCCCTTGCAAGTTTCTCGTTTAGTTTAAAAAGGAACTATTATGAAAAAAGAATTGGAAATCAAATGCCCTGCAAAAATCAACCTTTCCCTTGATGTACTAAACCGCCGCAATGACGGCTATCACAACCTTTCAATGATTATGCAGGAAATAAAACTTTTTGACATTTTGAAAATATCCGTCTGCGATTCTCCCACGTCCATTATCCAGTTTTCCTGCGACAACAAGAATTTACCCGCAGACGACAATAACCTTGTCGTAAAGGCAGCAAAATTGTTTTTTGAAAAAGTCAACATACCCACATCAGCAAGGATTCATTTATGCAAAAATATCCCCTCAGGAGCAGGGCTTGGCGGAGGTTCTTCAGATGCCGCAGGAACACTTTCTGCTCTAAACACCCTTTTTGAAAATCCCCTTGATGAAACACAACTCAAAGCTTTGGCAAAATTTTTGGGGGCAGATGTTCCGTTTTTTCTGCACGGTGGCTGTATGCTTGCTGAGGGTATTGGCGAAATTCTCACTCCTCTCACCCCGCTTGAAAACGCATTTGTTGTTGTGGCAAAACCCAAAATCAGCATTTCAACCGCTTATGTTTACAAAAACCTTATTCTTGATGAATCCATAAATCATCCCGATATAAGAGCATCAATCGCGGCACTTCAAAATGGCGACATTGATGCTTTGGCAAAAACAGCCGGAAACGTCCTTGAAACTGTTGCAGAAAAAATGCACCCTGAAATCAAGGATTACAAAAATAAAATGCTAACCCTTGGTGCTGCATACTCACTTATGAGCGGCAGTGGTTCCTCAGTCTTTGGTATATTTAAAGATAAATTTTCCGCAGAAAAAGCCTTGTCTGAATTCAAGAAAATCACAAAAGAAACCTATCTTGTATAACAAAGAACCACGCCGTGCATGACATGGTTCTCATTTTGACAACAAAATACCCCTCTCTGCGAGGGGTATTTATTTTTGCTTTTTATTTCTTAGTGAAACCGCCTTTTATCATCACGATAACGTCACTACTTGCTCTTATTCCTCTGCCATCAGCAAGCGGAACAATCAAAAGATGGTTTGACGGCATATCGTTTCCGTCTGCTAAATCAAAGCCCGCAGTTGTGTCTGCAATTCCGCCTTTTTCTGTGGCAATGATTGTTGCTTTTCCCATTCTTAAAATAAGCTCAGTTCCTGCTGAACAGATTATTTCCTGTCCGGCACTTGCTTCCACAACCTCAAAAGTTGCTGCAGCCCCCGCTGTTCCGTTTCCTGTTTTAAGTCCCGCTACGGCACTCTCAACATACTTTTCGATTTTCGGCATCAACACATCATCAATATATGATTTGGTGATAAGCGGGTCGTCTTCGCCGCCTGGTTCTGCCAGAACCACCGTAAACATAAGGCTCAGCACCACAAACAGCAACGCGATTTTGAATTTCTTTTTGTTCTTTTTCATTTTTTATCCTCCTCCGATTTATTGGATCAAATGAGACCGAAACTTATTTCAAGTGCTTCATTTACTCTGGTCATAAGTTCATCATCAAGATGCCCTATTTTCTCTTTGAGCCGTCTTTTATCAATGGTCCTTATTTGCTCTGCCAAAACCACCGAATCCTTTGAAAGCCCATATTCATTGGCATCAATTTCAATATGTGTCGGCATCTTTGCCTTGTTTATCTGCGAGGTAATGGCTGTAGCAATCACCGTAGGACTGTATTTGTTGCCTATATCATTTTGAATAATAAGCACAGGTCTCACCCCGCCTTGTTCGGAACCCACCACGGGGCTCAAATCTGCGTAATAAATGTCGCCTCTTTTAATTATCACAATTATTCACACTCCGCAAGTTTTTGTTCAGCAAGTGTGAGAGCCTCGTTGTCAAAAAGTACACTCTCTTCTGCCAAACCAAGATTGATGCGGGACATTTCTTCGTAACCTTTTTTCAGCAAATCAGCATAAGTCTCACTGATTTCCGCAAAGACAGCCTTGCTTTTTTTACATTCATCTGTCACAAAAGGCACCCCCATATCAATCCCTTTTACATTATACGCAGTATGACTTGTCCAGGCTAATCGCAAATACAACTACTTACTTATGTATTTACATGCCATATTCACGCAAAATGTAATTGAGTGTTTTAACAACTTTTCCGTCCTTGATATAAACGCGGGGAACCCGCCTTGCAACATTGCACACTATTTCATAATTTATTGTGCCAATAGTATCCGCAAGGCAATCTGCCGAAACACCGTTTTCTGATGCTTTGCCAAACAAGGTAACTTCGTCACCGACATTTATATTATTAACCTTTGAAACGTCAATCATACATTGGTCCATACAAATTCTTCCCACTTGTTTCACGCGTTCTCCGCCTGCCATTATCTCTGCTATATTTGAGAGAGCCCGTGGGTAGCCGTCTGCATAACCCACCGACACCGTTGCAATCTTTGTTTTGCCCTCTGTGCAGTAGGCTCTTCCATAACTGAGCGAGACACCTTTATCAAGCTCCTTTACCTCTGTAATACGTGCCTTAAAGCTCATAACAGGAATTAAATCCAAAAGCTTTTTGTCAAAATCCTTTGACGGATAAAGACCATACATCATGATTCCCAATCTCACCATATCAAGGTGCATTTCGGGGAATTTCATGGTTGCTGCACTGTTACATATATGCTTTATAGGGATTTGAAGACCCATTTCTCTCAAATTTTCCACAACTGCCAAAAACCGATTATATTGCATGCAAGTATAATCAGCATCATTTTCGTCAGCAGAAGCAAAATGTGAAAAAATTCCTTCCAACTCAAGACCGGAAAACTTTGAAATTTTTAAAATTTTATCACAGGTATCTTTTCTCGCATTTTCACTGTCAGAAAGGAATCCTATTCTGGACATTCCCGTATCAATTTTTATATGAATTTTTGCTGTTTTACTAAGTTTAGTTGCTGCTTCTGAAAGCTTTTCAGCAAAGCCAACATCCGAAACCGTAGCTGTAATATCATATCTGACAATCTCTTCTATCTCACGGTATGCAGAATTTCCGAGTACCATAATAGGAACAGTCATCCCCATTTCCCGAAGTTCAACGGCCTCACAAACCCATGCAACACCAAGATAATCTGCTCCACTTTCAATGGCCTTCTTTGCCACTTCCAAAACGCCATGTCCATAAGCATCCGCCTTGACAACAGCCATTATACGGGTATCTTTTTTTATGCATTTTTTTATTTCTCTAAGGTTGTGTTCCAGGGCATCAATATCAATTTCTGCCCAGGCTCTGTTTCTTTCTTCCAAAATACCCCGCTCCTTTTTCTGTTTTTAAATCTCAATTTCTGATTTTATTGCCAAAGGCAATTTTTCCAAAACATCAGATGCAATAAGCCCGTGAACACCTTTTTCACACGCAGCTGCGTCTCCCGCCTTGCCATGAATATACGCACCCAGAACCGCCGCATCAAAACTTTCCAATCCCTGACCCAAAAACGATGCGATAACTCCCGAAAGGACATCACCCATACCAGCAGTTGCCATTCCCGAATTTCCGGTTGGATTGATTTTTACGTCGCCATTTTCATTTGCTATTACTGTGTCCTTGCCCTTAAGCACCACCGTTACTCCATATTCCTTTGCAAAATGCGCTGCTACTCCGCACCTGTCCTCCGCTATAGCCCGGACTGTAACCCCCAAAAGTCTTGCCATTTCACCGGGATGGGGCGTTATAACCACCTGCTGACATTTCTTTTCTTTAAGAATCTCACAATCCGTTTTTATGGCATTAAGCCCATCTGCATCTATCACAAGTTTCCCCTCATACTGAGTAAGAAGTCCAAAAAGAACATCTTTTATATCCTTTTTTCGCCCAAGCCCAGGGCCAAAAATCACTGCATCTGCCTTTTTTGCCTCATCAAGAATTTCCTTCATTGCACCAAAGCAAATTATACCATTTTCAGCATCAAGCCCCACCGTAATAATTTCAGGCACCATGGATGCAACAATCATTCTTTCGTCCTTTGGCACAGCCACCGTCACCAGTCCGCTACCCGAGCGAAGAGCGCTTTTTGCAGCAAGCACAGCAGCCCCCGTCATACCTCTTGAGCCTGCAACCACCAGAATCCGACCACAATCACCCTTGTGGGCATCATCTTTCCGTTTCGGAATCATTTCACCCATTTTTGCGTCAAAATACGTTAACGCAAGGTCATCACCGCACACCACTGACAGCGCAGAGGTTTTGTGATGTGAAATACTCAGGGACACATTTTGGCGTACGCCTTTATACACCACAAATGGCGCATTCATTTTATCATGTTCAATCGAAACCTGAGAAAGTTCAAGACTTTTTATTCCACATTTTTTATATTTAAGAAAAGCCTCTTTTGCGGCATAAAACCCCGCCAGAGTTTCCATCCGGTTGCCATTTCTCATGAAATATTCAAATACACTTTTTGAAAACACCCTGTCCAAAAATCTCTTGTTTTATTTGACCGCATTTTCAATCCGGGACATT
>JAFVTM010000059.1 GCA_017503225.1 Clostridia bacterium | reverse complement strand
TTCTGAAAACCGTAGTATAATATGATGGTCTTGGAGAGGTGGTCGAGATGGTTTAAGGCGCAGCATTGGAAATGCTGTGTACGTTTATAGCGTACCGTGGGTTCGAATCCCATCCTCTCCTCCAGAAAAACCGACTTGTGTGATGCAAGTCGGTTTTTGTTTTTAATTTCAAAATATTAGGTATTGATTTTATATTTAAAATGGTATAGAATATATTTAAATAAGAAAACGAGGAGAATGTTAAATGTCAAATATATGGCACGATATTTCACCAAAGCGAATAAATGTTGACGATTTCATTTGCGTAATTGAAATTTCAAAGGGCAGCAAGAAAAAGTATGAGCTTGACAAAGAAACGGGATATATTATGCTTGACCGTATACTTTATACCTCAACCCATTATCCTGCGAACTATGGGTTTATTCCAAGGACTTATGGGGATGATAATGACCCGCTGGATGTTCTTTTGCTTTGCTCTGAGCCTCTTGAACCAATGTCACTTGTGAGAGCATATCCAATAGGCGTGATTTCAATGATTGATAACGGCAGAAGTGACGAAAAGATAATCGCCATACCTTTCAGCGATCCCACATATAATCATTATACCGACATTGACCAGCTTCCTGCTCATATTTTTGATGAAATGAGACACTTCTTTATGGTTTATAAAAATCTTGAGCATAAGGACACGGCTGTTGATGAGGTAAGCGGAAAGGAAGAGGCACGTCGGGTTATAGGTGATGCAATCACAAACTATATTGAGAACTTTTGCAAGTAAGTTTTGCAAATTAAAAGACCAAAGCGTATGCTTTGGTCTTTTTTGTTATTTAATTATCCCACAAGACAATTTCGCCAGAAACTCGTGTTTTGTTCATATCAATTATCCTTTGGTTTGATGAGCCGCGGAATTTCAGGGAAATGTCTTTCAGCTCTTTTTTGTATCTGCCGTCAACCAGCACGTCAATGAGGCTCAGCATTTCATCGGTTGTCTCGCATCTTGGATAAGAGCCGTCTTTTAAAAGTTCTTCGTCAAGGAGAAAGCCTGTGAAACACCAAATGGTTTTGTCTGGGCATTCTTCCCTGAATTTTTTCAGGAAAGGAAGAAGTCCTTTTTGGTTTTTGGGCTCAAAAGGCTCGCCACCAAGGAGGGTCAGCCCGTTTATGTAATAGGGCTTTACCGACTGTATGATTTCGTTTGCCACCTCATCTGTGAAAGGCTTTCCGTAGTCAAAGTCCCAAGTCTGAGGCTGAAAACAGTCCTCGCAGTGATTGGTACAGCCTGAAACAAAGAGGGTGGTACGAACACCCTCTCCGTTGGCGATATCGCATTTTTTTATTTCGCAATAGTTCATATTATAAATGCAGTACCCTTTCTTTTATTTCCTGAGTTCTTCCCTGATTCCAGTACTGAGTGCCGATATACCCACAGGTGCGTCTTGCGACATTCATTTTGCTCTGGTCGGTGTTCTGGCATTTTGGACATTTCCAGATGAGTTTTCCGTCAACTTCGGCAATCTCAATTTCGCCGTCCCAGCCACATTCCTGACAATAGTCGGATTTTGTGTTCAGCTCTGCGTACATAATGTTGTCATAGATGAACTTCATAACCTGAAGAACAGCTTCGAGGTTGTTTTGCATATCGGGAACTTCCACATAGCTGATGGCACCGCCCGGTGAAAGCTGCTGGAACTGTGATTCAAATGCAAGCTTTGTGAAAGCATCAACCTCTTCGCTTACGTGGATGTGATAGCTGTTTGTTATATAGCCCTTGTCGGTGATACCCTCAACCACGCCAAAACGCTTTTGCAGACATTTTGCAAACTTATAGGTGGTGGATTCGAGGGGCGTTCCATAAAGACTAAAGTCAATATTGTGCATTTCTTTCCACTTTTTGCAGGCATCGTTCATATGCTGCATTACCTGAAGTGCGAAAGGTGTTGCTGAGGGGTCGGTGTGGCTTTTGCCTGTCATTTGCTTAACACATTCATAAAGACCTGCATAGCCAAGGGAAATGGTGGAGTATCCGCCATATAAAAGCTTGTCAATAACTTCGCCTTTTTCAAGGCGTGCTAAAGCTCCGTGCTGCCAAAGGATTGGTGCGGCATCAGAGGTGGTGCCTTTCAGTCTTTCGTGACGGCAAAGAAGTGCTCTGTGGCAAAGCTCAAGTCTTTCGTCAAAGATTGACCAGAATTTTTCTAAATTTCCGCCTGAGGAAAGTGCTACGTCCACCAAGTTTATGGTAACAACGCCCTGATTGAAGCGGCCGTAATACTTGGGATTTCCGTTCTCATCAACGAAAGGAGTCAAAAAGCTTCGGCAACCCATACAGGTGTAGCAGTGTCCCTCTCCGTTTTTGTCCACTTTCAGTTCCAGCATTTTCTTTTCGGAGATGTAGTCGGGAACCATACGACGTGCTGTACATTTTGCAGCAAGCTTTGTCAGGTAGTAGTAAGGTGAATCCTCGTGGATATTCTGTTCTTCAAGAACATAAATGAGCTTGGGGAAAGCAGGAGTAACATAAACCCCGTCCTCGTTCTTTACGCCCTGATATCGTTGGAGGAGGGTTTCTTCGATTATAATTGCAAGGTCGCGTTTCTCTTGTTCGTTCTTTGCTTCGCCAAGATACATAAATACAGTAACAAAGGGCGCCTGTCCGTTGGTGGTAAGGAGTGTCACAACCTGATATTGAATGGTCTGGACACCGCGGTTTATCTCTTCGCGGAGTCTTTTTTCAACAATGCCGTCAAATTGCTCCTGGGTGAGATTTATACCTGCATCGTCCATTTCTGCGGTGAGGCTTTTTCTTATTTTCTCACGGCTAACCTGAACGAATGGCGCAAGGTGGGTGAGAGAAATACTCTGACCGCCGTACTGGTTGCTGGCAACCTGAGCGATGATTTGTGTCGCAATGTTGCAGGCGGTTGAAAAGCTGTGAGGACGTTCAATCATTGTGCCTGAAATGACAGTTCCGTTCTGGAGCATATCTTCAAGGTTCACAAGGTCACAATTGTGCATATGCTGTGCATAATAGTCGGTATCGTGGAAGTGGATAATTCCGTCTTCGTGAGCCTTCACTATGTCCTCAGGGAGAAGTATGCGGTTTGTAATGTCTCGGCTTACTTCACCTGCCATATAGTCACGCTGAACGCTGTTCACTGTGGGGTTTTTGTTTGCATTTTCCTGCTTGGCCTCCTCGTTGCAGCATTCAATAAGGCTCAAAATCCGCTCATCAGTGGTGTTTGAGCGACGGACAAGGGCACGGGTATAACGATATGTAATGTATTTTTTTGCCACCTCATATGCACCGTGCGCCATAATCTGACTTTCAACAAGGTCTTGAATTTCTTCCACCTCGGGTGCACGGCTCATACGGATACAGCTGAGCTCGACAGCCTCGGCAATTCTTTTTATCTGCAGTGGAGTCATACGTGCTTCTTCGTCAACTGCCTCGTTGGCTTTGGTAATAGCCGCAATAATTTTTGTTATGTCAAAAATAACTTCAGAGCCATTTCTTTTTATTACTTTCATCACTTTCCCTACTTTCTGTTGTTATTTTGCAATCGGGGTTGCTAAATAATTATACCATATATTGTGCTTTTGTCAATAGCCTTTTTCGATATATTGTGATTTATCATAAAAAATAAGACGATAACCTGAGCCTTTGGTTATCGTCTTTAAATGAAATCTTTTATTCAAGCTCGAAAGCGCCTGTGTAGAGACTGTAATACTTGCCTTTTTGGGCTATCAGTTCGTCGTGGGTTCCACGCTCGATAATCCGTCCGTTTTCAAGGACCATAATCACATCGGAATTTTGTATGGTGGAGAGGCGGTGGGCAATTACGAAAACTGTTCTGCCTTTCATAAGTGAGTCCATACCCTTTTGGACAATGCGCTCTGTTCGTGTGTCGATGCTCGAGGTCGCCTCGTCAAGAATCATAACGGGCGGGTCGGCGACAGCGGCTCTTGCTATTGCCAAAAGCTGACGCTGACCTTGGGACAGCCCCTCGCCGCCGTGGTGGAGAACTGTGTTATAACCCTCAGGGAGCATTTTTATAAAACCATCTGCATTTGCGAGTCTCGCTGCAGCATAGATTTCCTCGTCGGTTGCATCAAGTCTTCCGTAGCGGATATTTTCCATAACTGTGCCTGTGAAAAGATTTGTGTCCTGAAGAACTACCCCAAGGGATTTACGCAGGTCACTTTTCTTTATTTTGTTTATGTTTATGCCGTCGTAACGAATTTTTCCGTCGGCAATATCATAAAAGCGGTTGATGAGGTTTGTTATGGTGGTTTTTCCTGCACCTGTTGCTCCTACGAATGCGATTTTCTGACCTGGCTTTGCATAGAGTGAAACATCGTGGAGAACTGTTTTTTCGGAAATGTATCCAAAGTCTACGTTTGTCAAAGTTACATCACCCGAAAGAGGGGTGTAGGTAGTTGTACCGTCTTCGTGGGGATGTTTCCATGCCCAAAACCCCGTGCGTTTTTCGGTTTCACAAAGCTCACCGTTTTTGTACTCGACATTGACAAGGGTGACATAGCCCTCGTCCTTCTCGGGCGCCTCATCGATGAGTTCAAAGATGCGCTCAGCGCCTGCCAGTGCCATAATAATTGAATTTATCTGTTGGGACATATTGTTTATGGGCATTGTAAAGCTTTTGCTTAGCTGCAAAAATGCGGCGATTGCACCGATTGTTATGCCTGGAAAACCGCTTATCGCGAGGATTCCGCCAACTACCGCCAGAAGAACATATTGAAGATGTCCCATATTTCCCATAATGGGCATCAGGATGTTTGCAAAGGTGTTGGCGTTTGTTGCGTTGCTACAAAGCTCCCGGTTCATTTTGTCAAAGTTTTTCTTTGTGGTTTCTTCGTGGCAGAAGACCTTGATTACCTTTTGACCGTTTATCATTTCTTCGATGAAGCCGTTTGTTTCGCCAAGAGATTTTTGCTGGGCAATGAAGAACTTTGAGCTTTTTCCTGTGATTTTTCGGCTTACTGTCAGCATAACCGAAACGAATAGAAGAACAAGAATGGTGAGCGCCCAGCTGGTTTTCAGCATTGCGGAGAACACCGAAATTATGGTAATTACCGAAGAAAATGCCTGAGGAATGCTTTGGGAAATCATTTGTCGCAATGTGTCAGTGTCATTGGTAAAGCGGCTCATTGTGTCGCCGTGGGAATGGGTGTCAAAATAAGAAATGGGGAGGGTCTGCATTTTGGTGAACATATCGTCACGTATTTGCTTTAAAATCCCCTGGGAGATGACAGCCATCATTCTGTTGTAAAGGAAAATCGAAATAACTCCCGACAAATATATCAGTGCCATAAACAAGATTGCGCGAAGAAGCGGCATAAAGTCGGTGGACGATTTTTTCAGCATTGGCTTCATGTGCGGAAATGCATCTACAAATTTATGAAAAACATCAGAGTCGAAAAAATGA
>JAFVTM010000058.1 GCA_017503225.1 Clostridia bacterium | reverse complement strand
GTCACCAACAGTCTCTGCCACCTTGTCAATCATAGACGCGTGAAATGTGGCGTGCACGGCGTTCACCTCTTCAGCTTTTTCGCTTGGAACAATCAAAACCACACGTCTGTCACTCTTGTCATTCTCGCGTACAAGATAGCCTTTTTTCACCAAGGTATTCACAGACGTAGTAAGTGACCCCGGTGTGATAGAAAGATAATTCGCAATATCTGACATACGGTTTTTATCTGATTTTTTGAGATTACATACCGCCTCAATCACGTGAAGCTCCCGAAGAGGCAAGTCCGAAATCCCCATCTCTTTGAAACTGCTCTCCTCCCATGACAAAATGTGATTGAAAATATGCACCAAAAAATAATTAAGCTTTTCCTTCTGATTTTTATCCAAAATTATCACCTCGCAAAAATACTTTGAACTTCAAACTATTTTAATATAAAATAAAATATCATATTATGTAAAGTTTGTCAATGCTTTTTTGAAAATTTATCCAGAATATTGACACCGGGTTTTCTTTGAAATATACTTGAGTTATAAATTAAAATAGGAGAATTTTTATGGAAGTCCCGAAGAATTGCACGCTATGTCCAAGAAACTGTAATGCTGACCGCACTGTGAGTACGGGTTTTTGCGGTGCAGGCGAAAATATTAAAATAGCAAGAGCCGCCCTCCACCACTGGGAAGAGCCGTGTATCAGCGGTGCCATGGGCAGCGGAACAGTTTTCTTTTCCGGTTGCAATTTAAAATGTGTCTATTGCCAGAATTTCGAAATCAGCCAGCAACATTTTGGAAAAGAAATTTCTGTTAAACGACTTGCTGAAATTTTTCTTGAGCTGGAAGTTTTGGGTGCTCACAACATAAACCTTGTGACCCCCACCCCTTATATTCCACAGATTTGTGATGCCATCGACTTAGTACGTGGGGAAATAAAAATCCCCTTTGTCTACAACAGTAGCGGCTATGAAAATCTTGAAACTCTTCGTCTTTTAAAAGATTACATTGACATTTATCTTGTGGATATCAAATACAAAAATCCCGTTTTTTCAAAGAAATACAGTCTGGCAGAAGACTACTTTAAAAAAGCCTCCGCCGCCCTTTGTGAGATGCTTAGTCAAACGGGAAAGCCTCACTTTTCCGAGAATGGAATAATGCTAAGCGGCACCATTGTTCGTCATCTGGTGCTTCCAAGCTTAAGACAAGACTCTATTGAAATTTTCTCATACCTTGCAGACACATTTGGAACTGATAAATTCCTCTTAAGCATAATGAGACAATATACTCCAAACGGAAATTTGTCAGAATACCCCGAAATAAACCGTCCCTTAACCACCTTTGAATATGAGTCGGTCACAGAATTCGCTCTCCAAAAAGGTTTTGAAAATGCCCTTGTTCAAGGAAAACAAAGTGCGGACAAAAAATACACCCCGCCCTTTGACTTAAGCGGAGTGTAAGGCTTATTTTTTCCCTGAAATAATTTTTCTTGTGAGGTCCAGCGGAATTATAAGAAGCGCCGGAAGCACTGCAGTCACCCATTCATTGGGAGCAAGTGGCGCTGTTCTCAGCACCGCCCCGCCGAAATACGTCATAAAAATCTGTACAGCCATAATAAGACACATAATCACAAGAAACGGCTTGTTCAGTGAAATGTTTTCAAACAAATCAATCCCGTCGCATCTGACACTGAAAGCATTTATTGTCCCTGCAAACACAAAGAAATTAAAAAATCCCGTGTAAAAAATCATATCATTTTCTGCCTGACGAAAAGCGTAATGCATATCCTTTGACAAAAACATAAACATACTCACAAGGAAGATAAACATACCATTCACCGCTATCTGACTCCACGCCCTTTTATCAAGGATTTTTTCTTCCCGCCTCTTTGGCCTGTCAAGCATATACTTTTTAAGAGCCCCTTCGCCCCCAAAGGCTATGGCACCAAGAGTATCCATAACAAGATTTACCCAAAGCATCTGGGTTATCCCCAGGGGCTTATCTATGCCCACAAGGGGACCGAATGCCGAAACCAATACTGCTGCTATATTTATTGTCATCTGAAAGACAATAAATTTTTTTATACTTTTGTATATGGTACGTCCGAAAAGCACAGCTGACCTGACAGATGAAAAATTGTCATCAAGAATAACAATATCCCCCGCCTCCTTTGCTACATCTGCACCACTTCCCATGGCAAATCCCACATCTGCGCGCCTGAGTGCTGCCAAATCATTCACTCCGTCACCTGTCATCCCAACGACCAGGCCTTTTTCCTGGGCAAGCCTCACAAGTCGACTCTTGTCTGTGGGAAGGGCTCTTGCCACGACCCTGAGCTGTGGAAGTATTTCACACACCTCATCATCGCTCATCCTTTGAAGGTCTTCCGAGGTAAGCACCACATTTTGAGTGCCATCAAGAATTTCCGCCTCTTTTGCGATAGCAATGGCGGTTTCTTTTTTGTCTCCTGTTATCATAACGGTCTGTATCCCCGCCCGCTTCACCTCTCTAACAGATGCAGTAACATCAATTCTCAGATCATCTCTTATACCTACAAGACCTACAAGGGTCATTTTTTCAGGAACTTTGTCCTCATAATAGTCTTCTGACACAGCAAGCGCCAAAACTCTCATTGACCGCATAGCCATGCGGTCAATAATTTTTTGCAGATGATTTTTGGATTTAAAGCTCTGCTTTTTCCCAGTCCCATCAAAAAAGCTGTCACAATTTTTAAGTATTTTTTCAGGGGCTCCCTTAATAAGCACACCCTGAAAATCCCCGCAAACCTGGGCTTTCGAGAATTTTGCTTCGCTTGAAAACAGCGTTTCTCTCACCTTTTCAAGTCTCACACTGGGTTTATCACCCTGATAAACAAATTCCATCAATGCCTTTTCTGTGGCATTTCCTCCCAAAATCTTGCCCTTCGACATTTGTGCTGTACAATTTCCTAGCACCGATATATCAACCATTCGTCCGTGAAACGCTGAAAGTTTTCTTTTGCCGTCATATGTATTTCCATTGCCGTCAACAAACTCCGTCACACAAAGCTTTCCGCAGGTTATTGTTCCCGTTTTATCGGTGAACAGAATGTTTATACTTCCTGCCGTTTCTATGCCTATAAGCTTTCTCACAAGAACGTTGCTTTTCATCATTTTTTTCATATTTAAGGAACATACAATAGCAACCATCAATGGAAGCCCCTCGGGAACAGCCATAACAACCACGGTAATACCCACGATAATGCTGTTTACCACATCCGAAATTACCTCTGCCTTATCCGAAAAATATTCGGTAATCATCAAAGCGTTCCAGCCGTTCTCCACAAAAACCTTTTTGATGATATAAACCGCCGTTACCAGTGCCGCACCCAGATATCCAAAACCGCTTATCCACCTTGCAAGGTCCGAAAGCTTCACCTGAAGAGGACTTTTTCTGTCCTTGTCCTCGCTTTCCTTGCTGAGCCCGCCGTAAACCGTTTCATCTCCTACCTGCGTGACCTCCATAACGCATTGACCGCTGCACACAATTCCGCCCCGATACAGGCTATTTTTGTCCCAAAAATCCACTAGTCTTGTCCGATACTGTGGCTGTTTTTCAAAGGGGATTTTCATAACCTCCCGATTTTCGCCGTTCAGGGCCGACTGGTCAACCTTTATACTGCCACTTGCAACAAAGCCGTCCGCAGGAATAATATCCCCCGCCTGAAGAAGCACAAAATCTCCTTTCACGATATCATCAATAATAATTTCCGAAAGTTCCCCCGCCCTATACACCTTGCACATTATCCGTGATGCCTCAGCCTGAATTTTCCTGAAAGTCTCCTCATTTCTGTATTCAGAAAGGGCACTTACACAGGTTGCAATAATAATTGAAACAAATATTCCCACACATTCAAACCAGTCCACCTTTCCCAAAAAGGTGAACACTATGTTTATTCCAAGGGCAATAAGCAAAACAATTATTATAGGGTCATCAAACTTTTCCCAATACTTTTGCCAGAGCGTTGTCTTTTCCTTTTCCGAAAGGCGGTTGCTGCCACTTTCCATCCTCGCCTTTTCAACCTGTTCCTTTGACAAACCCTTTATCTTTTCCATAAAAAACGCCTCCGTTTGCGGGTGTATCTTTAAATCTCAATCCTAAAAAATTCTATGCGGACAAGACGGGTTTTATGATAAAAATCCACCTTTTTAAAAATTTAAAAAATATCACATATGCATTTTGTGTATGTTTATGTATTTTTTGTTTATAATAATTTACGAATACTTATTTACAAATTCCCGAAAGGAACGAATGCCGATGCTTGAATTTAACGGAAAGAGCGTCTATAACGCATTGTCAATGGGGAAACTTCATTTTCTTAGCAGCAGAGTCCCCACAATAAAACGGCTGAAAATTTCTGATACAAGAGCTGAAATATTGAGATTCGAAGCCGCACGAAATACTGCAAAGGAAGAACTTCAGGTTCTCTACAAAAAGTCTCTCACAGAAGTTGGAGAAGCCAATGCCCAGATATTCCAGATTCATCTTATGATGCTTGATGATGAGGACTATTTCGGTGCAATACGAACTATGATACAAAACCAAAAGGTAAATGCCGAATATGCTGTCAGCTATACCTCGGATATTTTCGCAAGGTCGTTTTCAGAGATGGATGACGAATATATGCAGGCACGTGCCAGCGACGTAAACGACATATCAAACCGCCTGATTACAAAGCTTTCGGGGGATGACAAAGATAAAAACATTCTCACAGAGCCTTCAATAATTGTGGCGGAAGACTTAACGCCCAGTGAAACAGTACAGCTTGACAAAGAAAAAATCTTAGGCTTCGTGACTTTTGGCGGCTCCCCCTCCTCCCACACCGCAATTCTTGCACGGACAATGAATATTCCTGCCATAATCGGCACAGGCGAAATCCCTTGTTCCCACCACGGCGAAAATGCAATTCTTGATGGTTACAGCGGAGCTGTTTTCATAAATCCAAGTGACGAAAAAATTGCCGATTTCAAACAGCGAAAAGCCTTGGAAGAAGAACGTATTGAGCTTCTTTCAAGCCTGAAAGGAAAACCCAACATAACAAAATCCAACCGAAAAATAGATATTTTCGCAAACATCGGCGGGCCCTCAGACCTTGCCGCAGTAATCCAGAACGATGCAGGGGGTATAGGCCTTTTCAGGAGCGAATTTTTGTATCTTCAGCGAAAGGACTTCCCCACAGAGGATGAGCAGTTCGCCATATACAAAGAGGTAGCAGAAAGAATGCTTGGGAAACCTGTGATTGTGCGGACACTTGACATAGGGGCCGACAAGCAGATAGATTATTTCAATCTCCCAAAAGAAGAAAATCCTGCCCTCGGTTTTCGTGCCATAAGGATATGTCTCACCGATACAAATGTTTTCAAAACTCAGCTTCGGGCACTTCTCAGAGCTTCTGCATACGGAAATATTTCTATTATGCTCCCTATGATAATCTCCCTCGAAGAAATAAATCGAGCAAAACAAGTTTTTGAAGAATCAAAAGACGAACTCCGCCTCCAAAACATCCCATTCAACGAAAATATACAGCTTGGAATAATGATTGAAACCCCCGCAGCCGCTATCATTTCCGATCTCCTTGCTCCCCAGGTTGATTTTTTCAGCATAGGGACCAACGACCTGTCACAATACACTCTTGCAATAGACAGACAAAACAGCTCCTTAGAATCCTTTTTTGACCCCCATCACACCGCAATTTTGAGACTTATCGAAATGGTAGTGAAAAACGCCCACAATTGTGGCAAATGGGTGGGCATCTGCGGAGAGCTTGGTGCTGATATGGAGCTTACCGAAAAATTCATTGATATGGGAGTTGATGAGCTGTCTGTATCACCCTCATATATATTGAAGCTTCGAGAAAAAATAATAAATCTTCCCTGAAAGGAGTACTTCTTGTGTTCAGTTTTTTTTAAGAAAGAAAAAACACTTACTTCCGTAGCAAACGGAAAAATAATCGATATAGTCAAAGTTCCGGACCAGGTTTTTTCCCAGAAATTCTTAGGGGACGGCTTTGCAGTAATCCCCGCAAATGGTGAATTTTTCAGTCCGGCAAGCGGCATAATAACCGATGTCACCGAAACTCTTCATGCCTTTTGTATAACTACCGATGACGGCCTTGAAATCTTGGTGCATATAGGCATAGATACCGTTGAATTAAAGGGTAACGGCTTTAAGCCCCTGGTAAAAAAAGGTGACAAAATTGCTCAGGGCGATGCCATTGCATCTGCAAATCTTGAGCTTATAAAAGAAAAAGGCTATAACACAACAACCGTTGTAGCAATAACCAACCACGAAAAAATGCGTAAATTCAAAATACTTGAGGCAGCGTCAGCAAAAGCAGGTTCACCTGCTTTGATATATAAAATCTAAATTTTCATTTGAAACAACAATCAGAAAGGATGAAAAACTATGAAATCTAAAGGCGAAAACGGACTGTTCAGCGTCCTCCAGAGAGTCGGCCGTTCTTTTATGCTTCCCATTGCACTTCTCCCCATTGCAGGACTTCTTCTGGGAGTCGGCTCCTCTCTTACCAACACTACAACAATTGAGGCATACAATCTCACTGCGATTTTGGGCCCCGGTACGTTTTTAAACTCTGTAATGCAGGTGCTTGCCCAGACCGGTGATATCATATTTGGAAATCTCCCACTTATCTTCGCCCTGGGAGTTGCCTTGGGTATGGCAGAAAAAGAGCACGGAACTGCCGTTCTTTCAGCAGCCATAGCATTCTTTGTTATGCACCAGACAATCTCCACCCTCCTCCGTCTCAATGGTCAGCTTGCTGAGGGTGCAATGCTTGAGGGTACTGTTGCCAATGTTGTGGGTATTCAATCTCTCCAGATGGGTGTTTTCGGTGGTATAATAGTGGGTCTTGGTGTAGCGGCTCTTCACAACCGCTTTTACAAAATTGAGCTCCCCACTGTCATCTCGTTTTTCGGTGGCGTAAGATTTATCCCCATTATATCTACCTTTGTTTATATCCTGGTAGGTATCGCAATGTACTTTATCTGGCCGTATATACAAAGAGCAATATATTCACTGGGCAGTCTCGTTCTCAATTCAGGATATTTCGGCACACTTATTTACGGAACTATCGAAAGAGGTCTTATTCCCTTTGGCCTCCACCACGTATTTTATATTCCGTTCTGGCAAACAGGACTTGGCGGCAGTATGGTTATTGACGGAGCAACAGTTCAGGGTGCACAAAACATCTTTTTTGCACAACTGGCATCACCTAACACAACTCAGTTCTCTGTTGAAGCTACGCGCTTTATGAGTGGCAAGTTCCCATTTATGATATTTGGCCTCCCCGGTGCCGCTCTTGCAATGTACACTGTGGCAAAGCCCACCAAAAAGAAGGTTGCCGGAGGTCTTTTACTTTCCGCAGCACTCACATCCATTCTTACCGGTATAACCGAGCCACTGGAATTCACCTTTTTGTTTGTTGCCCCAATCCTTTATGTCATCCACAGCGTGCTTGCCGGAGTGTCTTTTATGCTGATGCACATCCTTCATGTAGGCGTAGGTATGACATTCTCAGGCGGCGTAATCGACTTGTTCCTTTTTGGAATTCTTCAGGGCAACGACAAGACCAACTGGATTAACATCATATGGGTAGGTATTATCTATTTCATTGTTTACTACTTCCTTTTCCGTTATCTTATCAGAAAATTCAATTATGTCACCCCAGGTCGTGAAGATGATGAAGCAGAAACCAAGCTTTATACAAGAAAAGACGTAAATGCCGCAAAGGAAGATAAATCGCCTCTTATCCTCGAGGGCCTTGGCGGCAAGGATAATCTTGTAAATGTGGACTGCTGCGCTACAAGACTCAGAGTTACCGTAAAAGACAGCTCAAAAGTTAAGGATGAAATCCTGAAGCAAAGCGGTGCATCAGGCGTGATAAAAAGCGGTTCAGGCGTTCAGGTTATATATGGTCCTCGTGTAACTGTAATCAAAAGTAATTTTGAAGACTATCTGGACTCATTGGATAAATAAAAAAAGGGGAGTTTTTCTCCCCTTTTTCTATCTGTTAAGTAGATATATCGCAAGTGTAAGATACCCCGCAAATGTCACCCACAAAAGATACGGAATATTTATCAGTGCTGCCGGCAAATCCACCTTGCGGAATTTCACAAGCATCAAAATAATCAAAACCCACAAAATAACAAGCCACAAAAACGCCGCGAGGAATGCCCTTTGATTGAAAAATATCAGGCTCCAGAAGAAGTTTACTGCCAGTTGCAAAAAGTAAACCGTCCTTGCCTCACCTGCCTCTTTGGGCATAGTATCCCGTTTAAGATAAACCCTTGCCGCCCCAATCCCCATAAGAATATAAAGAATAGTCCACACTATAGGGAAAAGTATAGCAGGCGGTGCAATGGGTGGTTTTATTATTTCTTCATAAAGCATCATATTCCCTATGGTAAGGAAAGCCGAAAATCCCCCTACCAATAACGGAATAAGAATTGAAACCACATACGTTTTTAGTGGTTTCATAATATAATCGCCTCCACAACAAGAATATTCAAAAAAAAGTGAAAATAAAACAATTTTTTTTGAAAAAACTATTGACAAATAGATTAAAACGTATTATACTATAAAAGCTGTTTGGATATGCGAGCATGCTGGAATAGGCAGACAGGCACGTTTGAGGGGCGTGTGTCAACCGACGTGTGGGTTCAAGTCCCACTGCTCGCACCAAATACTTTTTTATTTACAGACAATTTAATATTGCCGGATTGTGTAAAGGTAGCACAGCAGACTCTGACTCTGTTTGTCTGGGTTCGAATCCTAGTCCGGCAGCCAGAAAAAACGACTTGTATCACGCAAGTCGTTTTTGTTGTATATAGCAAAAACAGTCATAACCCGAAACGCGGGTTATGACTGTTGCTTTTGTATCAAATATCCTATTATTCAATAACATAAACCTTTGCATTTTTGTCGCCAAAAATGTTGAGAATCTTTTCCTCTGCATTTTCGTCAAAAATCTCAATAGCAGGCTCTTTCACTTCGTTTGCTCCATACTGTCCAATCATTCCTCCAAGGTGCTGAATGTATGTATTGTCATGCATCTTTGGACAAGATTCCGCTTTGCGTGCAACCAAATGGAGCATTCTGTACGCAGCACGGTCAAAAACGTTGTTATAAATCGAGAAATTGCTTGCTGGATTTTCATAGCTCCAGCCTTTAACAAGAGCAGGTGTGTCAACATTGTGGCGTTGTTGGCCCCATCCATATCCCGAAAGCCTTATGATGTTGCCACTAATGATGATATCGTCCATATAACTTCCAAGATCCTTATTATACGAATCCAAAAAATATTCAATGCCATACACACATTTTTCAATGACATTGTCGGTATAACGAACCTTTGTCATGGTCATTTTTCTTGCGATACATGCCTGATGTGATGCTCCTGCATCATAGCTCTGATAAATATAGCAGTTTGAAACTATATAGTCATGGCAGGAACCGTAAATCTCAATCCCGTTACCATACCGAGTAACAGAACCACGCTTTCCCTCAGGATAATTGGGATCATTACCATCAAAATTCTGTATATTGCCACCAATCCATCCAATTTCACAGTTAGTAACATGAAGGCCTTTCGCACCACCGCCGGCAACAGCAAAGCAGTAGTATTTTATGCAAAGATTGTCTACTGTAACATTCAGTCTGTTGGGAACCTTGAATGCAGAAAGATACGCCACCGCTTCTATAGATTCAAACACATCACCCGGATTTCCTTTATCACATCTGAGATACAAATCACCGGTATGAGTAAGAGGGTTCTCTCCTCGTCCTACATCAGGAACCGGAAATTTTTCGCCCTTGGATTCACCAAAAGACAAAAATCTGTCAAAGTGCCAGAACAAATCCAAATCGTTGGTCAATTCATTTTCAATAACAAAAGGCTTCGTTTCATCATAACGGCATACATAACCAAGATTTCTGAATGACGGTATATGATTTCGTGCAACAGCTTTTCCTTCATCGAAAACCAATGTCCCCGGGTTTGAAATCATCTTTGTATATTTCCAGATATGATTTTCACTATCATATTCTTCCCAAAGCGCAGGGTCAGCAAGGTTTTCAAAATGTCCATAGAACTTAGGTTTTTCGCCTGTGCCATAGGCACCATAAGTAACCCCATTCCTTGTTTTTATCTGCCAACCGCGAAAAACATCCCCGCGTCTGAAAAGAACCGCATCTCCCTCAAGAAGCCAGCTGCCGTTAACGCGTTCTGCAGTTTTCCATGGCGTTTCAGGTGATTTTCCGTCATTGCTGTCATCGCCGTCGCAACTCACATAATATGTAGTTCCTCTGATTTGCAGATTATCTCCCGAATTTAAGATTTCACTCTTGCGTTTTTCATACATCTCTTCATTTTTTTTCAAAAATTCTGCTGTTGCTTTTTGCATATTAAAGCCTCCTTATTTAAATAAAAAGTTTATATAAATAACCAAATTTATATTGACATTTAAAGCCTTTTGCTCTACAATAATTTTGAATATTGTGAACAAAACATGGGCATTTTTGCCAATGCCTATATTATAACACAGTTTTTGGATAATGGCAACTCATTATTTTATTTGTTGATTCACTTTTTGCACAATTTTAATATTTTCGGTCAATAAAGGAGGATAAAAATGGAAAATTATTATATAGTAAAAAAGGTTTTGCACTATTGTAATGTACAACCTTTGAGCTGTCGCCATATCCCCCCCAAACCTATACCCTATTATGATCTGACATTTGTGCTTGAAGGCAGCCTCACATATATTGTTGATGGCACTAAATATATTCTTAATAAAAATGATGGTATTTTTATTAAGCCCGGAATGATAAGAGAACGTCTCAAAGATGACAAACAGGCATGGTGGGTGAGCTTTAATTTTGAGTCAATTGAAGGCTTTGACCTTTCACTTCCGGTATACCACCCAGACAGCTTTTCTTCAGATATGAAAAAGCTTATTCAGATATTTCCATACCGTCATATTCCTCCCGACAACTTTTCAAAACAAAAAGCCGCAAATCTTCTTAATTTTATTTTGTTTGACCTTCTTGAAAAATTTTCCTGTCTGTCACAAAACTCCTATATAAATGAAATAATAAGAATTGTAGATGAAGGGCTCACCAAAAAGCTCACTTTGCAAGGAATCAGCGCTGAACTGAATCTTTCCAAGGAATACACTTCATATATTTTCAGGAAAGAAACCGGAAAAACCCTTACAAATTATATTAACGAACAGAAAATGATTGCAGCAAAAGAATTTGTTACGAACAGCGGTATGCCGTTAGCAGAAATTTCAAAAAGTCTTGGCTTTGACAACTATAATTATTTCTCACGTCTTTTTAAAAAGCATTTCGCCCTCACCCCCATAGATATGAGAAAAAAAGTATAATTACTCTTTTAGCAATAACTTAAAATACAATAAAAAGGACAGGTGTTTAACATGATGAACATTATTCTCGCACGTATCGGCAAAAACCCAACTATTCAGTATGCTTTTGATGAGCTTTCAAAGTATCTGAAGCAAATGGACGAAAGCATATTTATTGATACCCGTGTCTATGACAAAAGGGACCCTGACCGCAAAGATATCCTCTGGGTCGGACTTGACGGAAGCGTTCCCGCATCCAATGATGATACTATCCTTATAGACGTTAAAGACGGCGGCGGTATCGTCACCGGCTCAAATGAACGCAGTGTGCTTATGGCTGTCTATCGCTTACTTTTTGAACTTGGCTGCCGCTGGGTATATCCCGGCAAGGATGGCGAAAGAATTCCCACACTTCGCCTTGAAAAAGAAATCATCAATGTTCACGTGAACGAATCACCCTCCTATCGCCACCGCGGCATATGCATAGAGGGTGAAGTCAACTGTGAACATGTTCATAATACCATTGACTGGCTGCCTAAAGTCGGTATGAACTCTTATTATATCCAATTTCAGACTCCCAGTGAATTCTTCAAACGTTGGTATAATCAGGCAAGGCCTTCCACAATTCCCGCATTTCCTGTAAGTG
>JAFVTM010000057.1 GCA_017503225.1 Clostridia bacterium | reverse complement strand
CTGCTTTTCGTTTTTAAATTGATAAATTGAATTACCAGTTGTATGATCCAGCAACATACTTTTCAGCAGCATCAACTGTGCCAGTGTATGTATTGTTGTTGATTGCCTGAATCAATGCTTCAACGTCTTCACCGTCAGTGATTGTGTTAACAATACCGCTTGCTGTGATAACGTCTTCAACATCAAACACGGTTAATTCAACTATCGGGCTTTCATAAAACTTTTTCATTTTTAAATCCACCTTTCTGTTTAATTAAACCGTTTAATTCTGTGCGTATTCTACATAAGGAATAGCCTTAATTGTACCTCTGAGTTCGCCATAGGGAACACCAAGGATAAGTGCACCGTATTCAATCTGACCTTCAGCAGCAATTGTTGCTGTAACTGAGAAATCTTTTTCTACAGCACCTTCAACAGCTTCGCCTTCATCATCATATACATTGAATTTGATACCATACTTTGTGATTGTACCATCAGCTTTGAATGAGAACTTAGCATAAGCTACGTTTTCATAAGTTACGCCATCAAGTACGATTGTATCAGCTACTACGATTTCCTGAAGTGTAGCTTCGCCTCTGAGGTCAACATAAGCGTAATCAACTGTGCCATCTGAACCGCCGTAAGCGATTGTGATGTAGTCATAATCAGCAATGTAGTCAGGATTGATAGCGATTGATGTAGGAACATTTGCTTCTTGAGCGATAGCAACGATCTTGTCTGCGCCAGCTGTATAAGCCTGATCATTTGCGGTCTTTGTAGCGAAAACCAAAACTGTTTCCTGAGCTTCAGCATCATTAGGTGCAACACCAGGTGTAACAGCGCCGCCAGCATAACCTGCTGCGAAAGAAACTGTTCCGAGCATCGCAATAGCCATAACAACTGCTACAATGCGCGCCATAAGTTTGTTCATGTTTTTTTACTCCTTTCATCTGCATAATTGCATATGGTTTGTTGTTTTTAAGTCCCAAATACGACCATCAGCATCCGCATCCCCACACAAATACCGATATGTATTCAGTTAACCTTTAAACTCCATTCCATTATATACTTTTTAAGCACTTTTGTCAACACAAAAATTTCATTTTGGTTCCATCTGTTATGCACAAAAAACCGCCTCCCCTTTTGTGCATTTAGTCAATTTTCACCGTTTTATAAATCACAAATTTCCATTATGTCCTTTATATGTCATTTTATAGTTTTTCTCAATGTTTTCACATCTGAATTGACACAAAAAAAGAGCCGCCATATGCGACTCTTTTTTAAATTGCAGTTACAATTATTTGAGTTCAACAGTTGCGCCAACTTCTTCGAGCTGAGCCTTGAACTTTTCAGCGTCTTCCTTAGAAACAGCTTCTTTGAGTGTTGTAGGAGCGCCATCAACAGCAGCCTTTGCTTCAGCAAGGCCAAGACCTGTGATTTCACGAACAGCCTTGATAACCTTAATCTTTTCAGCACCAGCAGAAGCGAGAACTACGTCAAATTCTGACTTCTCAGCGCCTGCAGCAGCACCGTCAGCAGCAGCGCCGCCAGCAACCATAACAGGAGCAGCAGCACTAACGCCGAACTCTTCTTCAAGAGCCTTTACCAAATCGTTAATTTCTACAAGTGTAAGTGTTTTGATATCTTCAATCATTTTTGCTATATCAGCCATTTTTTTATCCTCCATAACTTATATTTGGGAATTTAAACATCCCGATTTTTAATATTTCTAAAATAATTACTCTGCTGATTCCATCTGTTTTGCGATAGCATCCAGAGTTCTTACGAGGCTTCCGATAGGTGCCTGCAAGCTTCCCATCATCTTTGAAATGAGAACTTCCTTGTTTGGAATACTTGCATAAACCTTAACCTCGTTTGCGTCGATAACCTTGCCGTCAACAAAACCCGCTTTGATTTCCAGCTGTTCGTTTGCCTTTGCAAACTCAACCAAAACCTTTGCAGGAGCAACAACATCAGTGCTGCTTGTAGCAAGAGCAGTGGGACCGTGAAGAACAGGATCAAGTGCGTCAAGGCCAACTTCGTTTGCAGCAAAACGTGTAAGAGTGTTTTTCACGATTGTGTATTCAACACCTGCTTCTCTGAGTTTTGCACGAAGCTCTGTATCCTGAGCAACAGTGAGACCGCGATAGTCAGCGATAACACCTGCCTGAGCGTCTTTAAGTCTTTCAATCAATGCCGCAACAACGGCTTTTTTGCTCTCTAAAACTTTTTCACTTGGCATTTTGTTTCCTCCTTTCGAAATGTAACTGCTTGAAAGAAATATGCCGTGCATTTCACAACACATCTCTTTGATTTTGAAACAAAACAAAAACCCTCACAGACAGTGAGGGCTATGCAAACAACAAACCAAAATTTGTAATTTGATAAAATCCTCGGCAGGACTTACGGCACGGTGCCACCTGCTGTCTGCGGAATTCATTTCATTAACAAAAGCATTTTATCACAAAAAATACCTTTTGTCAACAACTTTTTTAAAAATTAAGCATCAATTTTGCTGGAATTGATTTTGATACCAGGGCCCATTGTTGATGCAACGGTAACAGACTTAAGGTACTGACCTTTTGCTGCTGCCGGTTTAGCCTTAACGATAGCACCCATAAGAGCGTTGAAGTTCTCAACGAGCTTATCTTTTCCGAAAGATGCTTTGCCCAAGGGGCAGTGAATGATGTTTGTTTTGTCAAGTCTGTATTCAATCTTACCTGACTTGATATCAGCAACAGCACGTGTTACATCAGGTGTAACTGTACCTGCTTTGGGGCTTGGCATAAGACCTTTCGGACCAAGAACCTTACCGATTCTGCCGACAACACCCATCATATCAGGGGTTGCAACAACAACATCAAAATCAAACCAGTTTTCAGACTGGATTTTCTGAACAAGGTCCTCAGCACCAACAAAGTCTGCACCTGCAGCCTTTGCTTCGTCAGCTTTGCCTTCACGGGCAAAAACAAGAACCTTAACTTCTTTACCTGTACCGTTGGGAAGAACAACCGCACCTCTAACCTGCTGGTCAGCGTGACGAGAGTCAACACCAAGTTTTACGTGAATCTCAACAGTTTCGTCAAACTTAGCTTTTGCAGTCTGGCAAACAAGTTCCAAAGCTTCAGCAGTGTCATAGAGCTTGCCTTTTTCAATAAGCTTAACGCTGTCTTGATATTTCTTACCTTTCTTCATTTTAAAATTTCCTCCTATTGTGGTTCCGCAGAATATGCCAATAGCATATTCCTCCCACGTGATTTCAATTGACTAATCCCGAAAGAATTAGTCTTCTACAGTAACACCCATAGAACGTGCTGTACCAGCAATCATTGACATAGCAGCTTCAACAGATGCTGCGTTAAGGTCAGGCATTTTCTGTTCGGCGATAGCCTTGAGATCTGCCTTTGAAAGCTGAGCAACCTTTGTCTTGTTGGGCACACCGCTTCCGCTCTGAATTTTGCAAGCCTTTTTGATAAGAACTGCAGCAGGCGGAGTTTTGGTAATGAACGAGAATGATCTGTCCTGATAAACAGTGATAACAACAGGGATAACAAGACCTGCATCCTTAGCTGTTTTTTCGTTGAACTGTTTACAGAAGTCCATGATGTTCACACCGTGCTGACCAAGTGCGGGACCAACCGGAGGAGCCGGTGTAGCCTTTCCAGCCTCAATCTGTAATTTGATGTAACCTGTAATTTTTTGCGCCATTTCTATGACACCTCCCTTTCACAAACGTGGTAATATCGGGTGCGGAAACTTTTTTCCGTCCCTCCCACTATCCGAAAAAATCGGATATATAAATACGGCATAAGCCGTGTGGGTAACTAACTTAATGCTTCTACCTGATTGAACTCAAGCTCAACGTCGGTATCTCTGCCAAACATTGAAATTGTGGCTTTTATTTTCTGTTTGTCCATAACGATTGCGGTAATAACTCCAACAAAGCCTTCAAGGGGACCGTATTTAACACGGATATTGTCACCGACATTAAATCCGATGTTAACAGTCTTCTTTTCAAGCCCGATGTTTGCAATTTCCTCATCGGTAAGGGGAACAGGTTTTGAGCCGGGGCCGACAAAGCCTGTAACACCGCGGCAGTTTCTGACAATATACCAGCTTTCGTCGGTCATAATCATTTTCACAATGACATAACCTGGGAAAATTTTGCGCATAACGGTTTTCTTTTTGTCGTCCTTGATTTCAACAACCTCTTCCATCGGAACGCAGACTTCCTGAATTATATCCTGCATATTTCGATTTTCGATGGTTTTTTCAATATCTGCCTTTACCTTGTTTTCATAACCTGAGTAGGTGTGAGCAACATACCATTTTGCCTCATTAGACATAACTGAGCGACGCTCCCTTCTCTTTGGTTATCTGTTGATTAACAAAGCCATTCCCAAGCCGAACAGCCAGTCCAAAAGCCAGATAACAATGCCAACAGCCAAAACAAAAAGGATAACTGTCAGTGTGTTCTTTTTAACTTTTGAAAATGACGGCCACACAACTCTTTTGAATTCAGCCTTCATATCAATAAACCAATCTTTTATTCTTGCGAATAAATTAGGCTTTTTTTCCATTTCAATTTACCTCTTACTTTCGAAAATTTACTTTGTTTCCTTATGAAGTGTGTGCTTCTTGCAGAATCTGCAGTACTTGTTCATTTCAAGTCTGTCAGGATCGTTCTTCTTATTCTTCATAGTGTCATAGTTTCTCTGTTTGCACTCTGTGCAAGCCAATGTGATTTTTACTCTCATTTTTTTCACCCTTTCTGTATTATACAAAACCTCGAAGCCAAAATCAGCTTTTCGAATTTAGAAATTAGTGCTGTTTTGACTTACGTTTTTTCACAACACAAATAAAGCCCCTTTTCAGAGGTAGAAATATAATATCACAAAAGCGCCACCTTGTCAATGATTTTTTTCACATTTTTTTCTTAAAGTAATTTTATTTCCCCATCCCCACTATATATAGTAGAAAACAGAGTTTTTCACCACAAACGGAGGTTTTATGAAAAAGATTTTTGCCATTTCATTCGTCTTTATCGGCCTGGTAATCGGGGCAGGATTTGCCTCGGGCAGAGAAATTTTTGAATATTTCTGCATTCCCTCTCAGGCTGATTATCAAGGCATAGCCATCGCAACCATCAGCTTTGGTGCTATTTCATATATGATTCTTGATTTTTCCGCCCGAAAATCCATTCCTGATTTCAAAGGGTTTGTGGATTGCATCTCAGGACGCCTTTCCCCCCTCATAAAATTTTTTATGCTCGCCTTTATGTTCTGCGGTTTTTTTGTTATGATGTCCGCCTGCGGAGCTTTGGCAAAGGAAACCCTCTCATTGCCCCCTTTATATGGATACCTCTTTCTTGCCCTTTGCTGTTTCATAGTTTTCTGCTTTGACGTCAAAGGACTTGTAGCTTTCAATTCGGTGCTTGTTCCCATTATGCTTGTTGGAATGCTCTATGTTGCGCTTTCATCACTGCTTTTTGATGTCACTCCCACTTTCTCGGGATTTTCCAAGCTATATCGAAATCCTTTTGTTTCAGCGCTATGTTACGTAAGCTACAACACCATCACCGCAGGCGCCGTGCTTGTTCCCCTTTCCCAAAACGCAAAGAAATCACAGCTGAAAGCCGCATCGGTTATAAGTGCTTCAGCTTTGGGAATAGTCATATTCATTGCGTGGCTCTCGATGAATTTGTTCTTTGATGAACTTCTGCTCTTTGAGATGCCCCTGCTCCACCTTGCTGAAAGAAACAGCGGGACTCTCAAACTCCTTTATTCCCTTGTTCTTCTCATGGCCCTTTGCACCACCGCTGTTTCCCACGGCTTTGGAATTCTTTCAAGTTTCCATTTCAAAAAGCATTCACACCGCATAGTCTTTGCCGCATTCCTTTGCCTCGCTGCCATTCCCTTTGCGGGACTTGGCTTTTCAACTCTTGTTTCAAGTCTTTACAGCGCCTTTGGTTATCTTGGGCTTCTATGGACAGCAATGCTAATTCTTTCCTATATAAAAGATAGATAAAAAGATATTGTAATTTTTTAAATGTTATGATATAATAGCCTTGCGATAAAACATCTTAATAAAAACTACCAAATCGGGTAACCCTATTGTAAAAAGCGGTCCTCTGATTTTATCATGCTCGATTTGGTGAAAATGGTGTTTTATCGCAATTAAACCCATCAGAGTGATACGTTTTTTGGATGTGTCGCTTTGGCGGCACATCTTTTTTTATTTGCGAAGGAGAAAAATTATGCCCGACTATAAGAAACTTTATCACAAGCTGTTTAGTGACATCACCGATACAATAGAAAATCTTCAAAAAGCACAGCAAGACGCAGAAGAAATGTATCTTGATATGTGTGATGAAGAATTCCCAAACGGCGAAGACCTTGAAACCTTTGACGAAGACATTGAGGAATAACTTACAATATAAAATTTTCATTATGAAAAAACGGTTGCTTTCGCAACCGTTTTTCTTTTTTATCTTTCATCAATCTTTGTATATTCACGTCTTTTTGCAAAGCTCTTGTATGCCGGACGGATAATCTTTCCGCCGGTGAGAACCTCTTCTATTCTGTGAGCGCACCAACCCACAATTCTTGCCATTGCAAAAATCGGGGTGTAAAGCTCTTCGGGGATGCCGAGCATCTGATAAATGAACCCTGAATAAAGGTCAACGTTTGCTGGCATAGGAGCCGTAATACCTTTTTCATTAGCAAAAACCTTGGGCGCAAGCCTTTCAATAGCCGCATAAAGCTCAAATTCTTTTTCGGCATCAGGTCCGATTTCCTTTGAAAGCTCTTTTGCACACTCTTTGAGTAGCACTGCACGTGGATCAGAAAGAGTATAAACCGCATGACCTATACCATAAATAAGACCGCTGCCGTCTCCCGCTTCCTTGCGAACAATCCGGCATAAATAATCATATACCGCCTCGTCCGACCAATCCTTGAGGTTCTTTTTCATTTCTGCCATTTGAGCAAGTGTTTTCTGGTTGGCACCGCCGTGCTTTGGTCCTTTGAGTGAGCCGATTGCCGCAGCAACTGCTGAATAAGTATCTGTATTACTTGAAGACAAAACTCTGATTGAAAAAGCCGAGTTGTTACCGCCGCCGTGCTCTGCATGGAGCATAAGAGCAAGGTCCAGAACCTTTGCTTCTGTCTCGGTAAACTTGTGATTCGGTCTTATCATATAAAGGAAGTTTTCTGCAATAGAAAGCTCAGGCTTGGGGTTATGTAGCACAAGGCTTTTCTCGTCAAAATAATGCCTTTTTGTTGCATAGGCATAGGCAATCAATGTGGGAAATCTTGAAATAAGCTCAAGGCTCTGTCTGAAAAGCGCCTCTGTTGAGATATTGTCAGGGTCATCATCATATGAATAAAGCGCCAGAACCGACCTTGCTAATTTATTCATAATGTTTTTACTGGGGGCTTTGAGTATCATATCCTCAGCAAAGTTGGGAGGCAATGTGCGGCGCTTTGCAAGGCTTGCAGAAAAGGTTTCAAGCTCCTCTTTCTTGGGAAGATGTCCAAAAAGCAGCAGGAAAACCACTTCCTCATAGCCAAACCGACCTTCCTTCTGGCAGTTTTCAACAATGTCACCGATTGAAATACCACGATAACGGAGTGTTCCCTCAATTGGCGCCTTGTTGCCCTCGTCCATAACATATCCGTGAACCTCACCGATCGCCGTAAGCCCCGCAAGAACACCTGTTCCGTCAGGATTCCTGAGTCCTCGTTTTACGCCATATTCGGTATAATAATGATTTGGGATACCCTCGAAGCTTTTGTGTTGTTCAAGAACATCCTCTATATATTTGTCAAAATCTTTTTTCATTTATTTTTCAGTCCTTCCAATTTTTGAACTCTTCATTTCTCTTAGCCCGGAGGCCATCCGAGATTTCTTCCGGCAAGCAAATGAAAATGCAAGTGCGAAACAGTCTGTCCGCCGTCTTCGCCACAGTTATTTACCACGCGGAAACCATTATCTGCAAAACCCAAATCCTTTGCAATCTTTGCCGCAACCTCAAAAATCTTTCCTATAACTGCAGAATTTTCTGCTGTTATATCATTTGCTGATTTGATGTGTTCTTTTGGAATTATAATAATATGCTGTGGCGCCTGAGGGTCAATGTCCCGAAACGCCAGAACAAACTCATCCTCATACACCTTGCTTGACGGAATTTGTCCGTCTATTATTTTACAAAAAAGACAGTCTGTCATTTTGTTTTCCTCCTTAAATCAAGGTTTTGACAACCGCAAGTGCCTCTTCAATCTTTGACGCATCCTTGCCGCCTGCCTGAGCGCTGTCCGGCTTTCCGCCGCCGCCACCGCCGCAAATCTTTGCAACCTCACGGATTATGTTTCCTGCGTGTGCGCCCGATTTTACAGCATCGGGTGTTGCCATTGCCACAATGTTCACCTTGCCGTCAGCAGCAGATGCCAGAACAATCACAGCACATCCTGCCTTTTCCTTGAGGTTGTCGCCTGCCGTGCGGAGAGCATTCATATCAAGTCCGTCGCCAAGACGTTTTGTAATAACCTTTATGCCCTTAACCTCTTCAGCACCGTCAAGAAGGTCATCAAGGCCGCTGTTTGCCATTTTTGCCTTTATGCTTTCAAGCTCACGCTTTAAATTCTTGTTTTCGTCCATCATTGCCTGAGCCTTTGCTGCAATGTCGTGGACGCCGCCCTTAATAATATCTGCCACCTTGACAATTGTTTCTTTCGCATCAATAAGCTGTTCATAAACACCAATACCGGTCACCGCTTCAATTCTTCTTACGCCGGCAGCAACACCGCTTTCAGAAATGATTTTGAAAAGACCTGCCTCGGCAGTATTCCCAAGATGTGTTCCGCCGCAGAACTCGATGGAATAATCACCCATGGAAACAACTCTTACGGTGTCGCCGTATTTTTCGCCAAACTGAGCTGTTGCACCAAGCTTTTTCGCTTCGTCAATAGCAAGCTCCTCAACAGTTATTGGCATTGCCTCAAGAATTGCCTCATTAACCTTTTCTTCAACGGCTTTGATTTCATCCATTGTCATCGCTTCAAAGTGTGAAAAGTCAAAGCGGAGACGCTTTGCTGTAACCTCAGAGCCAGCCTGAGCCACGTGTGTGCCAAGAACCTCTTTCAGCGCCTTGTGGAGAAGATGTGTGGTTGAATGGTTTCGACAAATTGCAGCGCGGTTCTTTTTGCAAACCGAAAGGGTCGCCTTATCACCCTTTGATATTGAGCCTTCCTCAACCTTTACAATGTGGAAATAAACCCCGTCGCCGTTTTTCTTTGTGTCAACAACCTTTGCTCTTCCGTTTGCTGTTTCGATACATCCGATGTCGCCTGCCTGTCCGCCCATTTCAGCATAGAAAGGTGATTCTTTTACGATGACAATACCCTCATCGCCTGCACCAAGTGCGCCTGCCTCTGCATTTTCTGATACCATTCCCACGATTTCGCTTTCTGCGGTCAGTGAATCATAGCCAACAAAGCTCGTGGCCTCTGCCTTGATGTTCACCGCACTGTCATCGTCCCAGCTGGAGCCGTCCTTGCGGTTCTTTCGTGCGGTTTCTTTCTGAGTTTTGAGAGCCGCATCAAAACCCTCACGGTCAACAGTTAAGCCCTGCTCCTCACAGATTTCAACAGTCAAATCAATGGGGAAACCATAGGTATCGTTGAGTTTGAATGCATCCTCACCCGCAAGAACCGTCTTGCCGTTTTTCTTTGTTTCTTCAATATATGTGTTAAGAATTGAAAGTCCGTCCTCAATGGTCTTTGAAAACTTTTCTTCTTCAATTTTTACAACTTTTTTGATATAGTCACGCTTTTCGTCAAGCTCAGGATATGCACTCTTTGACTCATCAATAACAGTGTCTGCAACAGTATAAAGGAATTCTCCCTTGATACCAAGGAGTCTTCCGTGACGTGCAGCACGGCGGAGAAGACGTCTTAAGACATAACCACGGCCCTCATTTGACGGAATAACGCCGTCAGAAACCATCATAACAGTGCTTCTTATGTGGTCAGTAATAACACGAAGTGAAACGTCCGTCTTTTCATCGTTCTTATACTCTACGCCTGCAATGCGGCAGATGTGCTTCATTGTGCTCTGAACGGTGTCAACCTCAAAGAGATTTCCAACACCCTGCATAATACAAGCCAAGCGCTCAAGACCCATGCCTGTGTCAATGTTGGGGTTTGCCAAACGGTTATAATTTCCGTCCTCGTCCTTGTCAAACTGGGTAAATACCAGATTCCATACTTCCATAAAGCGGTCACAGTCACACCCGAGCTTGCAGTCAGGCTTTCCACAGCCCCAGTCAGCACCACGGTCAACGTGAATTTCAGAACAGGGACCGCAGGGACCTGTGCCGTGTTCCCAGAAGTTGTCTTCCTTGCCCATTTTCACAACTCGCTCAGGTGAAACACCGATTTCGTTCACCCAGATATCCCTTGCCTCGTCATCCTCTTCATAAACGGTAATCCAAAGAATATCTTCGGGGATTTCCATAACTTTTGTAAGAAACTCCCATGCCCAGCTTATTGCTTCACGCTTGAAGTAATCCCCAAACGAGAAGTTTCCAAGCATTTCAAAGAAAGTGCCGTGTCTTGCGGTTTTTCCCACGCATTCGATATCAGGAGTTCTGATACACTTCTGGCAGGTGGTAACCCTCTTTTTCGGAGGAATTTCCGCACCGGTAAACCACTTTTTCATAGGTGCCATACCAGAATTGATAAGAAGCAGGCTTGCATCATTTTTTGGAACAAGTGAAAAACTGTCAAGTCTGAGACAGCCTTTCGCCTCAAAAAACGAAAGATATTTTTCTCTTATTTCATTTAATCCCATTTTTTTCATAAGTTTTGGATGCCTTTCTGATTATAATTTTCCGATGCCCAATGAAAGCATCGCACAATTCATTCATTATATCATAGTATTGTACCATTTTTCCGATTATAAGTCAAGGGTTTTGTCAAGATGCTTTTCGTCTTTCCGATGATTCTCCCCGTTTTTCAAAAAAATCCGCAACAATCATAAAAATAGCCAGCAAAAGCATACAAAATAGCATCAGAATTATTGATACCAAAAATGTCCCCAAAGGTGAAACGACAGGGTGATAAGGCACAAAATCAGGCAAAAAAGCACCCTCATCCATTGGGAAAAACCGCAGCAAAATGCGAATAATAACTGCCGCAAACCCTCCCTGAAGCAACTTTCCAAAAAGATACGGCATGATTGAAATACCTTTTGGCGCAATTATTGAAGAAACCTGAAACACCACCGAAAGCCCTGAAAACGCAAGGAAAAACGAAACCAACGAAAGCTTTGCAGAGAAATCCAATTCTGCGCCGCAAAGCAAATTCAGCCCGCCCGTTATTTCAACCAGCGGATAAACAAACGGCAGATACCGTCCCTTTGGCAACGCACTTGCCACCACCGCAAAAAATATCACAAAGCCGCAAATTTTAAGGACAGAGAACACCGAGCTGTCTATTATGCTTCCCAGAGAAAATACTGCTTTTTCTTTTTCCAATGTGCAGTGAGGAGGGAGTATTTTTTTTCTTTCTTCCTTTCCTCTGTAAAGTCTGAACAACACCCCCACAACGAGTGCCGCAAGAATATGAGCTATGTAAAGATACCATCCCAAAGCTTCACTTTTGAGGTATCCGCCACCTACCACCCCAAGAACAAATATGGGACCTGAATTGTTGCAAAAGGCGGTCATTCTTTCTGCCTCAGCTTTTGTACACTCGCCCCTTTCATAAAGGTCAGCCGCAACAACCGCCCCCATAGGATAGCCGCTGACAAGTCCGAGAAAAAAAGCAAGAGCAGAAGAGCCCGGAAGATGAAATAGCGGCCGCATAACAGGAGACAAAAAAACGCTGCAAAGGTGAGAAAATCCCAACGCCGAAAGAAGTCCGCTGCAAACAAAAAACGGCAAAAACGATGGGATAATGTTATTCTGGCACAAAGAAAAGGCCTCCTTTGCCGCCCCAAGACACCTCTCAGTCTCTATAACAAGAAATACCGTAAGGTAAAGGGCGAGTGCGGCAAACAAGCATTTAAGGGGTTTAGGAAAAGTTTTTTGCATGAGGCTATGCTCCTTTCTTCTAATATATTATTCATCAATATATCTCTTTAGGCATAAACTTTAAAAACGGAAATCTGGCTTTTTGAGGTGACAAGATTGAAAAAAAGAAAACAGCGGGAAAAAACAAAACCTACTTTCAAAGAAAGGGTGGCTGACGGATTTGATGCGTCAAAGGAAATCATTCTGGATGTGCCGAAAATTGTATTCATTGGAAACCGCGAGGCTGTGATTGAAAACTATAAAAGTATATCCGACTATACTGAGTCCCTCATCGTCCTTGACGCCGAGCCTTTTCCACTGAAGTTTTCGGGAAAAGGTCTTGAAATAAAAAGCATCAGCCGTGAAATGCTTTTTGTTTCGGGTGAAATCGAAAAAATGGAGTTTTTGAGGGAGGGCTGATTTTTTATGTCCATTGAAAAAATCATTGGTTTTTTGCGTGGTTATGTGGAAATTTATGCAGTCGGACTTTTCACCGAAAGATTCCTGAACGTCTGTATGCGACGGGAAATTTATCTGTGGGACATAAAGCGTCGCGGAAAACACAGAATTTCTGCCTGCATAAGCATACGAGGATTCAAACTTCTTCGTCCCATTGCAAAAAAGACACGCACCTCGGTGAAAATCACCCGCCGCCACGGGCTTCCTTTCATCTTCCACCGCTACCGCCACCGCAAAACAGCGGCAATTGGACTTTTTCTGTTTTTGGCTGTGCTGTGGTATTTGTCGTCACATATTATGGGTATCAGCATTTCAGGAAATACCCGAATCCCCACCGAAGAAATTGAAAGAAATCTTAAAAGCTCTGGTATATACTACGGCGCATCAGTAAAAAAAATCGACAGCGAGATGGTGAAAAATCAGATGATGATAAGCCTTGACGACCTTTCGTGGATTGGTGTCAGCATAAAAGGCTCGAGGGCTTATATTGAAGTAAAAGAACGCCTTGACACAAAGCGTCTTGACGATACAGACATTCCCTGTGACATAGTTGCAAACCGTGACGGAACAATTGTTCTTCTTGAAGTAAAAAACGGTCAGACAATGGTGAAAGTAAACCAATTTGTGACGAAAGGCGACCTTTTGGTAAGCGGACTTATGGACAGCGAAAAGGTGGGAATGCGATATGTTCACTCCTTTGGCGAAATTTTTGCCGAGACCTCTTACAAAAAAAGCGGGGAATATTCCTTTGACTTTATAGAAAAAATATATTCAGGAAAAACAAAAAACCGCTATACTCTTTCACTCCTTGGGAAAAGATTTTCCCTTTTCAATACAAAAAAAAGTCCCTTTCCTCACTACGATAAGGAAGAAAAGTTTATCGAGTACACTCCACCCCTCACCTTTTTGCCCTCAGCATTTGTGAAAACCGAAAGCTTCGCCGAGTACACCCCAAAAAAACGGGAGCGGACACAGGAAGAAACCATCGCCTTTGCAGAAAAAGAGCTTTTTGCTCTCCTTGATGCTGAAATCCCAAAGGATGCCGAGGTTTTGGACAAAAAAATCACTTGGCAGGAGGCGGGGGAAAGGCGCATTTTGGTAACCGCCGAATACCTTTGCTGCGAGGATATTGCAAGGCAAAGAAAGATTGACAAAATCGAGATTTTGGATTATGATAAAGAGTGAGGAATTATAGGGTTAAAAAAGAAAAAAGCCCCATTTTTAGGGCAAACATCACAAAAGGAAGGATTCCAGAAAATATGGAGCGTTATATCGAAGTTGAAAGGATGGACCTTTTAATAAATTTATTCGGAAATTTTGACGAAAATATCCGTCTTATTGAAAAAACCTATGACGTAGCGGTGATAAACCGCGGTTCAAATATAAAGCTTGGCGGCGAGCCATCAGCAGTTGATGCCGCAAGCCGCACAATCAACAGCCTTCTTGCTATGGCACATGACGGAACACCCATTGGCGAGCAGGAGGTCCGTTATGTTATGTCCCAGATTGATGAAGGCAACGAAAAAGAGCTTGAATCTTTGGGTCAGGACTGTGTCTGCATAACCTCTCGTGGAACACCAATTCGTGCCAAAACTTTGGGTCAGAAAAGCTATATAGGTGCCATTGAAAAAAATTCCATTGTCTTTGGCATCGGTCCCGCTGGTACGGGAAAAACCTATCTTGCAGTGGCTATGGCGGTGAAAGCTTTCAAGAACAAAGAGGTAAACAAAATCATCCTCACTCGCCCCGCTGTCGAAGCAGGCGAGTCCCTTGGCTTTCTCCCCGGTGATATGCAGGAAAAGGTTGACCCATACCTCCGTCCCCTTTATGATGCACTTGGAGATATGCTTGGCGGAGAAACCTTTCACAAAAATGTTGAACGTGGACTCATCGAGGTTGCTCCCCTTGCCTATATGCGAGGAAGAACCTTGGATGACGCCTTTATCATCCTTGACGAAGCACAGAACACCACCCCTGAACAGATGAAAATGTTCCTTACACGTATGGGATTTTCGTCAAAGATTGTGGTCACCGGTGACGTCACCCAGATAGACCTGCCCCGTGATAAAAAGTCAGGTCTTCGGGATGCTGAAATGGTTCTCAAAGGTGTTGAGGGAATTGAATTTATGTACCTCAGCGAAATGGACGTTGTGAGACACCCACTTGTGCAAAAAATTGTAAAAGCATACGAAAGAAAAACCATCGAGCGTGAAAAGGCTCAAAGAAATAACGGAAGAGGCAGAAAAAACAATGAAAATAGCCATCAGAAACAACCAAAAGAAATTTAAAGTGGATAAATCCCTTCGTGACCTTGTGCGAAGTGCGGCAAAAGAAACACTTCTTTATATGGATTTTAGCACAAAGGTCGAAATCAGCGTTATGTTCACCGATAACGATGAAATAAAAGAGCTCAACCGTCTTCACCGAGATATTGACCGTGCCACAGACGTGCTTTCTTTCCCCTTGATTGAATATGACGAAGAGGGAAACGTCCTTTCTGAGTTTATGGATTTTAACCAGAACGGCGAAATGGTTCTTGGGGACATTGTTATTTCCCTTGAACGTGCCGCCGAGCAGGCAGAAGAATATGGTCACAGCTTCAGCCGTGAGGTTGGGTTTTTGACGGTACATTCAATGCTTCACCTTCTTGGATATGACCATATGACACCTGAGGACGAAGAAGAAATGTTTGGATACCAAGAAGATATCTTAAAAGAAATGAACTTAAGCAGAGATTAAAAAAGGGGGAAAAGCCATGAAATCAGGATTTGTTGCCATCTGCGGCAGACCAAACGCAGGAAAATCCACACTTATGAACAAAATAATCGGCGAAAAGGTGGCTATTGTTTCAAACAAGCCCCAGACCACCCGTACAAAAATTATGGGTGTGCGCACAGAGGATGATTGCCAGATTGTTTTAATTGACACCCCGGGTATCCACAAGCCCCACAACAAGCTGGGCGAAAAAATGGAAAAATACATTTACACCGCAACAAAAGACATTGACGTTCTTCTCTATGTGGTGGATGCAACCCTTTATGACAACGAATATCCAAAGGAAAAGGCGGCTCTTGAGGGACTTAAAGCATCAGATGTTCCCGTTATCTTGGTTGTCAACAAGGTGGACAAGGTTGAAAAAAACAGTCTTCTTCCCACCATTCAGAAATTAAGCGAGCTTTATGACTTTTCCGGCATTGTTCCCCTTTCTGCGAAAATGGGCGACAATGTTGACGCACTCCTTGGGGAAATCAAGAACCTCTTAAGTGAGGGCCCGCAATTCTTCCCCGGTGACATAATCACCGACCAGCCGGAAAGACAGATTGTTGCAGAATTTATCCGCGAAAAAGCCCTGAGGCTCTTAAACCAGGAAATTCCCCACGGCATCGCTGTGGAAATTGAAAAAATGCAAAGACGCGAAAACGGAACATATGAAATTCTTGCGGCTATTTATTGCGAGCGCCAGAGCCACAAGGCAATCATAATCGGCAAAAAAGGCGAAAAACTCAAGGAAATCGGCAGCCGCGCAAGACAGGACATTGAACGGTTTTTGTCCTCAAAGGTTTATCTTGAGCTTTGGGTAAAGGTCAAGGAAGATTGGCGCAACAAGGAAGCCTTTATGAACACAATAGGCTTTGAATAAACACCACTTTTTGGAAGCACTGCCACAAATATTTCAGTATTTTGTTTTTTCTCTCTCCACAAAATAACTTTGTATATGGAGGTAGATTTCATGGGTAAAATACAAGATTTAGCTTGGCAGGCATTTGAAAAGACCGGCGGAATAAAAGAATACTTAAAATATAAAGCACACGGCGAAAATAATTTTTCTTTGGAGGTTGGTGAGGAAATTGGGGCTTTTGAAGACCACAGGAATAGTTACAAAGACAACAAAATTCAGTGAAAACAGCCTTATTGTCACCATTATCACCAAAGACTTTGGCAAAATTTCTGCCATTGCTCAAAATGCAAGAACATCAAAATCCCGTCTTATTATGGGTCTTCAGCTTTTTTCATACAGCGAAATTGTGGTGTATGAAAGCCGCACAAAGACGGGACTTTTTAAACTCAACGAAATGAATGTTATAGAAAGCTTTGGGAACATTCGAAACGACCTCACATCCCTTGCCTATGCCTCATATTTTGCTGAAGTGGTGAACTCGGTAGCGGTTGAGGGGGTCGCTGACGAAGACATTTTGAGCCTTTTTCTCAACTGTCTTTTCGCTCTTGACAAAGGCCTTTGTTCCCTCGAAAAAATCAAGGCGGTTTTCCAGTGGCGGATTGCATCCATTTCAGGCTATGAACCTATGGTTGACGTATGCGGAGGCTGCGGGAACACTGACGGGGAGTTCTCTTTTGACATTTTTGAGGGTGAATGTTTTTGCTCAGAATGTGCAAGCGAGCGCACGGGTCTTGCATCCCTTTCTGATGGTATGCGAAAAACCCTCCAATACATAAGTGAAGTAGAAAGCAAAAAAATTTTTTCCTTTGACGCAGGAGAAAAAGCAATAAACTACCTGAGTTCTTTAGGCGAAAAATATATCGAGGCACAGTTTGACAAAAGTTTTGGCACCCTCTCTTACTTAAAAAAAGTTATAGGACTTGATAAATAATGAAAGAAAAGATTGAAAAATTTTTAACAGAAAACGGCGTGGGCGATGTGGGTTTTTGCACTCTTAATCCTGCCGAAAACCCCTTTGGCCTTGGGTTTGCAATTTCCTTTGCCATCCCACTTTCAAAGTCGGTGGTTGACGGAATTGATAACGCCCCAACCCATACATATTTTCACCATTATCGTACGGTGAACACCTTTATTGATAACATCTCGCTAAAGGTGGGACTTATGCTGGCAAAAGAAGGGTTTGACTATGCCGCTATCCCTGCCTCCCAATCGGTAAACGGACTTCAGGGAATTTTCTCACACAAGTATGCCGCCACCCTTTCAGGTCTTGGCACAATAGGGAAAAGCGGTCTTTTTCTCTCCAGGAAATTTGGACCCGGCGTGCGTCTTGGAACAATCCTCACCGACTGTCCTTTTGAAACAGAAAACGCCCAGCCAAAATCAATTTGCGGCTCTTGCCGGATTTGTGTTGACAGCTGTCCCGCCATGGCAATCCGTGGCGAAGAGTGGCAGATAGGCGACGCTCGTGATAAAATTGTTGACGCAAAAGCCTGCAGCGACTATATGAAGAAAGAATTTCAGCACATAGGCCGCGGTGTAGTCTGCGGAATTTGTATGAAAGTCTGTCCAAAGCGGCAAAAATAAAAAAGCTACCCGACGGTAGCCTTTTTTTATTCCTCAATTTCAATTTCTCTCTCGTCCTCCATTGAGAGAAGCATCTCCTCCACATCAATTTGGGCTTTTTTCAGTTTTTCAATGCTATCAGAGATTTCGTTCATAAGTTTCAAATAAGGTTTTTTGTAGTCTTTCATAATAATTCCTCCTTGGTTTAAATAAAAAATGCGTGACCGAAGCCACGCATGAAAAACGCATGACTCCGATAGTTGTGACACATTTTACTCCACAATTTAGATATGCGAAAACAGAGTATGCATTTTTACCATGAGGTAACCCTACATACCTAAATTATGGATAATAAAAATTTTTATTATGTGTCACAGTGTCATTATATCACCATTTTTCTACAATTACAAGAGGCTTTTTTTGTAATATTTTGTAAAATTAAGTTGTAATCCCTAAGAAATAAAAAATCGCCTATACAGTTAAGCATAGGCGGTTTTCTTTTATTTGCTAAATCCTCTTCCTATGGTCCAGCCAAAATCAAACTTTGGAACTACGAACGTTACCTCCACCTCATCGTCTTGAAGGGAGGCCTCGGATGTGCAGCGAAGCACGGGCTCAACATCCGGTCGATTGTTATATTTGCAGACCTCTTTCACAAGATTGGACAAATCATCAATGGTCCATTTCGCTGGCATATTTATATGCATAAAATAATCCTGCCAGTTGTCAATTTTAAGAACAGAAAGATGTTTCACCATATCGCCGGACTTTCCGCGATAAACAATTCTGTACCATTCTTCGCCCTTTCCTGAGAGCCTCGACATAATCTCATCATAAGTCGCCGCAACAATTGTATTCTTTGCTTTTCGCCTGTCATCTGCGGCAAAATATTCAGAAAGTTCCCTTTCGCTTTCAAAAATCTCAAGAAGTAACACTCAAAACACTCCTTTTATTCAAAAAGACGCACCATTTTGGCACGTCTTTTTTTGTTGGTTATCTGTTAAGAATAAGCTTTGTAAGTTCAACCGGCTCAACAATCTTGCCATCCTTGTAAACACGCATATTTCCTGATGCGATTTCGTCAATAAGAATAACCTCATCGTTGTTGTAACCAAATTCAAACTTGATATCCCACAAATCAAGACCGATTGTTTTCAGATCGTCTGCCACAATCTTTGTGATTTTGAGAGTCTGTTCCTTCATGCTTTCAAACATTTCAGGTGACATAACGCCAAGTGCTGCAAGACCTTCTCCGGTAACAAGGGGATCGCCAAGCTCGTCGTTTTTGAAGGTACATTCAACATATCCACCCTCCAAAACTGTGCCATCCTTGATATATTCGCCATATCTGCGAACAAAGCTTCCCGTTGCAACGAGGCGACAGATAACTTCAAGGCCGTGACCAAAAACCTTTCCTGGAAGAACTTCCATTGTAGCATCATCAATGTTTGCGCTTACATAATGTGTCTTGATGCCTGCTTTTTTCAGCATTTCAAAATAATAAACCGAGGTTTCAAGGTTTGCTTTTCCTATACCCTCTATGGTAAGACCAACCGAATTTTCACCCGGGTCAAATACTCCGTCCTTGCCGGTACAGTCATCTTTGAACTTAAGGAGAACGTTCCCGTTTTCAAGGCTGTATACATCTTTTGTTTTTCCCTGATAAATTTTATTCATTGTCAAAACTCCTTCTTTTTTGCTTTTTCTTCATTTATTTTAACATACATTCTGAAAAATTTACAATAGTTTTTTTAAAAAAATATTAAATTTTTTTAAATTTCCAAACTCTCAACAAATCAACCATCCCTAAAGAGCGCTGAATTTGTTGAATCTTACAAGACCTATTTATCTGTTCATTCAGTTTTAAACAATGCGCTCTGTGCATTATTAACTGCCCCAAGAAATCCACCTGAAATAGCATCCTGAAAAGCCTTATCCATAACAACCTTCCAGCCATCCCCGGTCTTTTTCACCAAAACAACAGCCTCCGTGGTGGCAGTTTCAAGGTCTTTGCCACTTATGGCCTCCTTGAAAATTTCCTCTGTTCTTCTGTCGATATCCGCCTCTTCTATTTCACCCATAGCAAATTCCTGAAGAACTTTCATTGTGCTTTGTCCAAGCACCGATGTTAAATCAAGAGTGGTTATTTTTGCCTTTACCGTGGCCTCATTTGACCCATTTTTCTCGCTTGAAACTATTTCGCACTCCAAGGCTCCGAAAACTGAATCAAGCACCTGGTCCCCGCCGTCAAGGCTGTCAATGCCTGAAAATGCGAGTCCCCCTGAATCAATAAACTTTCCCGCAGCATCCATATCCCCTGATTTCAGCGCCGCCACAAGATTTAAAACCGCCTCTTCAATTTCTTTTTTCTGTCCTCCGCAAGCTGAAATGCAAACCGCAAGGACAGGAACAAGAATAAGTGCTGTTATTTTTCTAAAATATTTTTTCATTTTTTCCTCCTTATAATGTCATGAAAATTATTTTTAATCAAAGTAATTCAACAGAAATTTCTTTTCTCGCAAATGATGATACCCGCGCTTTGAGGCCCACGCTGCCTGGCGTGCTTAAGATGCTTTCAAACAAATTTACCGCATCTCCCGAGCTTATTCTGTCTCCGTCAAGCAACAATCCGCCTATGCCCAATGCCACAAGGCGTGATAACTCTTTCACAGAAATTTCGGTGCGAACTCCACCAAAGTCCTTGATTGTTTCAATAATTTTTTCAAAATACGGCTCTGCCGCCCTTGCAATTCGTCCCTGGAGCGCCATCTTCACCGACCAGTGCATAACTCCCCGACTTTCTTTTTCCAGTTTGTTCTGCGCTGCTTTGATTGCTTCAAAAAGTTTTTTAGCTGCATCAAATGTCTCAATTTCTGTATTTTCTACCGCTTTTTCAAAGCTTTTTTCCCAACCCTCTTCAAAACGGTCAAACATAACCTCGAAGATTTCGTCCTTGGATTTGAAATAGTAATAGAAAAGCCCTACCTCGCAACCAACTTCCCGCTGCACAGCCCTTATGGTAACCCCGTCAAAGCCTTTCTCAAAAAACATTTTTTGTGCCGCATCAATTATTTGTTTTTTCTTTCCAGTTCCTTCTTTATTCATAAATATCCCCCGATAAAAATTTTTTCTTTATTTTTTGAACTTTGTTCAATTCTAAGTATGCATACTTTTGAAAACGTCTGCAACCTCGCTGATAGTCATAAAAGCATATGGGTCAATTTCGTGCACCAGCTGCCGCATCCTTGAAATTTGAAAACGGTTAATCACAAAATAGACAATAGCCTTATCCGTATCTGAATATCCGCCTTTTGCAGGAATGTTGGTTGTTCCGCTTTCGAAAGCCGCGCTAAGTGCGGAGCTTATTTCTCTTGGCTTTTCAGTAATAATCATCACAGCTTTTGAACGGTCAATACCTTCAACAATAAAGTCAATAGTTTTGAGCCCTGCACCATAGGTAACTATGGAATAAAGCGGCAAAATCCAGCTCTTAAGAATTATACCCGCCACCACATACAAAATAACATTGTACGTCATAACAAAGGTTCCAACCGTAACACCCAGCCGTTTCGAAAATACAACCGCCATAACCTCCACGCCGTCAATTGCTCCGCCATTACGAATAGTAAGACCACTGCCCACGCCCGAAATCAATCCGCCAAAGATAGCACAAAGGAGCAAGTCCTGCCCTGCCAGCGGCGACGCTATACTCACATCAATGGGCAACACGTCTGTTATCAGCCACGCGCTTAGTGAATATATAACAACGGTATAAAGTGAATAAATTGTAAACGCAAGCCCCTGGCGCTTAAGACCAAACAAAAAAAGCGGAACGTTCAGCAGAACAAGAAACGGTGACAAGCTCATATGTTCCGGCGTGACTTGCGAAAACAGCATTGCTGTTCCTGAAATCCCGCTGTCATAAAGATTTACCGGATATAGGAATATTGTAACACCAAAAGCATTGACAATGCCAGAAATGGTCAGCGCCAAAAAGCTCCGTTTTTTCAGCCTTCTTATATCTTCTTTCATCAAATACCCCCTTTTTGTTTAATCATTGTTCAGTATTATATTAACATATTTTTCCGCAAATTTCAATAGTTAATCGGGATTTTAATAACAAAAAATACAGAGCCCAAAAGACTCTGTATTTTTGCATTTTATAACCCTTTATCTTTAGAACAACAACTCACCGCGGAGCACAACGTGTTTGAGTTCCAGGCCTTTGTCAAGGATAACAATATCTGCAAGCTTTCCTTCCTCAATGCTTCCTGTTTTGTCATAGATTCCAACCGTCTGTGCGGGATTCTTTGACGCCATTGTGCAGATATCTTCCATAGGAATTCCTGCAGAATAGAGGTTTCTCACACAGTCAAGAAGAACGCTTGTTCCGCCGGCAATTGTTCCGTCTTCAGTATAGGTCTTTTTGTCAGTTACAGTAATCTTTCTTCCGTTAACCATATACTCTCCGTCGGGCATACCGGTTCCGATTTCAGCATCGGTTATTATATTTATTTTATCCTTGCCTTTAAGGTCATAAACCATTTTTACAACATCGCCGTGAACATGGAAGAAATCGCCTATTATCTCAACTCTTGCATCACTGCAGAGGAGCCCGCCCACTGTGCCAGGTGCTCTGTGAGTAAGAGCACTCATCGCATTGAAAAGATGTGTTCCCTGACTTGCGCCGATATCCACCGCATGTCTTACCTGTTCATATGTAGCATTTGTGTGTCCAATAGATACACATATATTATTTTCTACCGCAAGTCTGATTACTTCATCAGCATTGGGAAGTTCGGGTGCGAGTGTAATAATTTTGAACGCCTCACCACCGGCGTTTACATATTCCATAAATTCATCAGGGTCTGTGTCCCTTATATTTTCAGGCAGGTGTGCTCCCTTGTATTTTTCAGAGAAAAACGGACCCTCAAGATGAAATCCATAAACCTTTGCCAATCCCTTATCGTCTCTTTTCGATGCCTCAACCATATATTCAATACGGTCAAGAAGTTTTTTCTTTGGTGCTGCAGAAAGCGCAGGCACTAGTGCGGTTGTTCCATTTTCTGCCTGAAATTTTGCAACAACCTTATATGTTTCATCATCATAATCCACAAAATTCTTTCCCAAGGATGAGTGCATGTGCGTGTCGATAAAGCCGGGAATGACATACATTCCGCTAGCATCAATATCACAGCCATCAACCTTTCCTATCTTAGATATTTTCTGACCATCTGTCAGAATGTCCGCATCAATAAATTCGAAATTTCCGTTTAATACCTTTCCACCTTTAATAATCATAAAATATACCCCTTTTCTTAAAAAAAGGGGGCTATCTGAAAAATAGCCCCCTGAATTGTTTTGCAATTAGTGAATGATTGCTCTTTCTGTATCTTTGTCGAACAAATGAATCTTGTTGATGTCAAATACAGCCTTTATAGAGTCACCGCTCTTTGCAGTTGTACGACG
>JAFVTM010000056.1 GCA_017503225.1 Clostridia bacterium | reverse complement strand
TTACTGCACTTGCGGCAATAGGATTAAACACAAGCTTTAAGGATATGAAAAAGTCCGGAATAAATCCAATGATTCACGGATTTATAATATCAGCACTTGTAGTCATTGTTGCCATTTGTGTTGAGTGGTGTATTGGATTAGTGTAATTTAAGAATGATTTTTTATTCCTAACTTAACACGAACGTGCCTCTAATAACATTGGCATCCAGATTATACAGTCTTTATAAAAAGTCGAATATTTATATTTTTATGAAACCGGAGAATTTGATATGGAAGATAAAATTTTTGGCACAAATCCTGTGTTTGAAGCACTGAATTCAGGAAGAGAAATAGATAAAATTTTTATTCAGGACGGGGCGAGACATTCAAGGCTTGCGCAAGTTACGGCTGCTGCGAAAAAACGTGGGATACGTTATACCCTGGTGGGAAAAGCAAAGCTTGACGAACTGTCCGAGGGCGGAAATCATCAGGGGGTTCTGGCGCTTGCGGCTATGCACAGCTATTCTTCGGTTGAGGATATACTGGACTTAGCTGAACGCCGATGCGAAAAGCCTTTTGTAATAATCGCAGAAAATCTTTCTGACCCACACAATCTTGGAAGCATAATAAGAACGGCAAATGCTGCGGGGGCACACGGGGTTATTATTCCAAAAAACCGAAGTGTGGGACTTACCTCGACTGTTGCAAAGGTTGCGGCAGGGGCGCTTGAACATACACTTGTTGCCAGATGCACAAATGTTTCGGCTTGCATTGAGGACCTGAAAGAAAAAGGCCTTTGGATTGTGGGTACAGCTCTTGAGGGTAGTATGCCAATTTATGACTGTGATATGACCGGTGCGACAGGCATTGTTATCGGCAGTGAGGGCGAGGGAATGAGTCGCTTAACTCGTGAGAAATGCGATTTTCTCGTTAAAATACCTATGCTTGGGAAAGCAGAATCTCTCAACGCATCTGTTGCGGCGGGGGTAATAATGTATGAAGCGGTAAGACAAAGAGAATCCAAAAAATAGAGGAGAAAGATAATGATTTCAATGCACAAAAGCACCGCGCTTTGCGGTATTGACGGATATATTGTGGATGTTGAAACTGATATTTCAAATGGTCTTCCGGGGTTTGATATAGTGGGACTTCCTGATGCGGCTGTGAAGGAATCAAAAGAAAGAATCCGTGCGGCTATTAAAAATTCGGGGCTTACCTTTCCATCAAAGCGTATAACCGTCAATCTGGCACCTGCTGATATAAAAAAAGAGGGGGCTCACTTTGATTTGCCCATAGCTCTTGGAATTCTTGCGGCATCTGACCAGATGGATTTAAAAATTGGTCAGGATGCAGTTTTCCTGGGCGAGCTTTCCCTGAATGGTGACTTAAGACGGGTGAATGGTGTTCTTCCAATGGTTATTTCGGCTTATCAAAAGGGAATAAAGACGATTTTTCTTCCCATTGAAAATGCCAATGAAGCGGCAGTTGTCAAGGGCGTTGAGGTGTTTGGAGTCAAAAACCTTTGCGAAATCTTAGAGCATTTTATTTCGAAAAAAATTATAAATCCAACGATTGTTGATATAGACGAGCTTCTCAAAGATACAGAAAAGGAAAAATATGATTTTGCCGAAGTAAAGGGTCAGCTTTATGTAAAAAGGGCTCTTGAGGTGGCAGCAGCAGGAGGGCATAATGTTCTGATGATTGGCCCACCGGGGTCAGGTAAAACAATGATAGCAAAGCGTATACCCTCGATTCTTCCGGACCTGACCTTTGAGGAGTCCTTGGAGGTTACAAAAATTCACAGCATAGCAGGGAATCTTTCGTCAAACAGTCCACTTATTTCAGAGAGACCGTTCAGGCATCCTCATCACACAATTTCTTCGGTGGGGCTTTCGGGTGGCGGAGCAAATCCAAGACCTGGGGAAATCAGCCTTTCACACAATGGAGTGCTTTTTATGGATGAGCTTCCTGAATTTCGTCGGGATGCCCTTGAGGCTATGCGTCAGCCCCTTGAGGATGGGGAGATTACCATAACACGTTCAGGCGGAACTGCTACATACCCGTCAAATGTTATGCTGGTGGCGTCAATGAATCCATGTCCTTGCGGTTATTATGGGGACAAGGTGCGTGAGTGCAGTTGTTCACAGTCGCAGATAATGAAATATATGGGAAAAATCAGCGGACCGCTGCTTGACAGAATTGACCTGCACATTGAGGTTCCGTCGGTGAAGTATGACGAGCTTGAAACAAAGGAAAAGGGTGAAAGCTCTGAAGAAATAAAGAAAAGAGTTGACAGGGCAAGAAAGATTCAGACAGAAAGATATAAAGGTCTTGGGATTTTTGCCAACAGTCAGCTTACCCCTGAACTCATGAGCAAATATTGCGTTTTGGGGGAAGAAGCAAATGCCCTCTTAAAGCAGGCGTTTGAGGCGCTTGGTATGAGTGCCAGGGCGCACAACCGCATCCTCAAAGTAGCAAGGACAATCGCTGACCTTGCGGGAAGCGAAAACATCGAAGCGGAGCATATTGCTGAAACCATACAGTATCGTGCGCTTGATAAGAAATTTTTTAATTAAAGGACAGATAAAATGAAGCTTAATATAGTTTTGGTAGAACCTGAAATTCCGTCGAATACGGGAAATATTTCAAGAACCTGCTCGGTTATTGATGCGCGTCTCCATCTTGTGCATCCCCTTGGCTTTGACATAAGCGAAAAGGCGGTACGGCGTGCGGGGCTTGATTATTGGGATGAACTCGAAATTTTTGAATATAATAGCTTTAATGAAATCAGGGCAAAATATCCAGGTGGTGTATTTTATTTTTGCACCACCAAGGCACCGAAAAGTTACAGCTCGATGGAGTTTCCCGTGAGAGAGGATAAGGATATATTTTTGGTATTTGGCAAGGAAACAAAGGGTCTTCCTGAAGACTTGCTGAAAGAAAATCTTGAATCATGTATCAGGATTCCAATGAAAGAAAATAAACGTTCGCTCAATCTTTCAAACTCGGTTGCGATAGTTGCATATGAGGTTTTAAGACAAGGTGACTTTGAAAATTTAGAAGAGAAAGGATGTCTTCATAATGGTTAAAATAATGACAGATATGTCTGCGGACATTACAAAGGAACAGGCGGAGAGATATGGCATAAAGGTGTTGCCTTTCTATATCAACTGCGGTGATGAGAGTATCTTGGCGGATATTGATTATACTCCACAAATGTTTTATGAGAAGTTTAAGGCGCAAGAAGAAATGCCTTCCACAAGCCAGGCTACTCCTGATATACTTGAAAATATGTATCGTGAACTGGGAAAGGAAAATGAGATTATTCATATCACTATTCCTGCCAACAGCAGCGGTATTGTGAATACTGCACGTATGATAGCAACGGAGCTCATTGACGAGGGATTTAATATCACTATAATTGATTCAAGTATGTACAGCTATGGCATAGGTGCGAATGTTGTTGAAGCGGCAAAGATGGCTGAAAATGGTGAATCAAAGGAGAAAATAGTTGAATTCCTCAAGGAACGCTTTGAAAAAGACAAGGTGTATTTCATAGTGGATGATTTGACTACCCTCAAAAAAGGTGGAAGAATCAAGGCGACAACAATGGTGGTGTCATCCGTTCTTGATATAAAGCCTATCCTTTGGTCAAATGATGGCATGGTTGAGGCGTTTGCAAAGGTTAAGGGATTAAAGCGTGCTATTGCGAAAATTGTTGACCATGTTGAAGAAAATATATTTGACCCTGAGAATGCTGAAATTTATGTTTTGCACGCAGAGGCACCTGATAAAGCGGAAATCCTGAAGACGATGCTTGAAGAAAGAATTTCGCCAAAATCGGTGAGCATTGCAGAAGTTGGGCCCATTATCACCTGCCATGCGGGGCTTGGAGTTTTTGGATTGTATTTTAAGCATAAATAAAATATTTTGGGTACAGAGGATGATTTTGTATGTATCTTGAAAAAGAGGAAATGAAATTTTCGGTGGTTTATGCAATAAAACAGTATAAGGCACCAATAAATATGGACCTTACCTATCGGATTTTTACCTGGGATAAGGAGATTATGCAGTATTTTGACCTGGCGGAAGTTCTGGCAGAGCTTTTGGAAGACGGGTATATCGTGAAAAAGTTTTATCGCAATGAGGAGGCATTTTGCCTCACCGAAAGCGGTGAAGAGGCGTATCGGTTTTTCAAAACCCGGGTTCCGTACAGCGTAAGGCAAAAAATAGACGATGCTATCGGACGGGTCAAGTATGACGAAATTGTTGACCCTGATGCCGTAAAAGCTGAGGTCATTCCCGTGACGAGCGACCAGTACATGGCGAGATGCAGTATTCTGGAAAATAAGGTTCCCATTATGGAACTTAATCTCAATATGGGCAAGCGTCGGGATGCAGAGCGTGTGGCTCGGCACTTTAAAGAAAATTCAAGAAGAATTTATGAGGAAATTCTCAAAGTGTGTACAGAAGACAAGGCTTAATGGAGGGAATATTTTGTTTGTAGCAGACAGTTATGATGTAATAGTTATAGGCGGAGGACATGCCGGTGTTGAGGCGTCTTTTGCGGCAGCTCGGCTTGGGGCAAAAACCTGCCTTTTTTCGATAAGCCTTGACAGCATTGCAAATCTACCTTGCAACCCAAGTATTGGAGGGACTGCAAAGGGACACTTGGTACGCGAAATTGATGCCCTTGGCGGCGAGATGGGAAAGGCGGCAGATGCAACACTTTTGCAGTCCAGAATACTTAACCGCGGAAAAGGCCCCGCGGTGTATTCTTTGCGTGCCCAGATTGACAGACGTGCATATCAGAATGAAATGAAGCATCGCCTCGAACTGTGCGAGGGACTTGATGTGCGTCAGGGTGAAATCGTGAAAGTAAATCTTGATGAAAACGGTGCCGTAAGGTCTGTTGAAACACGTATGGGGGCGGAATATCTTTGCCGCGCGGTTATTGTGTCAACGGGTACATATTTAAAATCCAGAATAATAATTGGCGAATTCAGTCAGGAAAGTGGTCCTGACGGGGTTTTCCCGGCCACCGAGCTTTCGAAAAACCTCAGGGATATTGGCGTTGAGCTTGTGAGGTTCAAAACGGGAACACCGCCGAGAGTAAACAGACGAAGCATTGATTTTTCGCAGCTTGAGGAACAGCTTGGTGATGAAGAAATCACACCTTTTTCTTTTGAAACAAAGGAAGAACTGAAAAATACAGTAAGCTGTTTTGTGACATATACCAACGAAAAAACTCACAAGGTTATTCTTGACAATATTCACCGTTCTCCTCTTTATGGCGGAGATATAAAGGGAATTGGCCCGAGATATTGTCCATCCATTGAGGACAAAATCGTGCGTTTCAAGGATAAGGAAAGGCATCAGCTTTTTATTGAGCCTATGGGTGAGGACACTGAAGAAATGTATATTCAGGGATTTTCAAGCAGTTTACCTGAGGATGTGCAGATAGAGATGCTGAAAACACTTCCCGGTCTTGAAAACGCACACGTTACAAGAAATGCTTATGCCATTGAATATGACTGTTGTAATCCTTTGCAGCTTAAAAATACTTTGGAATTTAAAGATATACCAGGGCTTTTTGGTGCAGGACAGTTTAACGGTACATCGGGGTATGAAGAAGCTGCGGCTCAGGGACTTATTGCGGGTATAAATGCGGCAAGAAAGCTTCAGGGAAAAGAGCCCTTTACCTTGGACAGAAGTGATGCATATATTGGAACTTTAATTGATGATTTGGTGACAAAGGGCACAAATGAGCCGTACAGAATGATGACATCACGCTCGGAATATCGCCTTATACTCCGTCAGGACAATGCGGATTTGAGGCTTACTGAAAAAGGATATGAAATAGGGCTTATCAGCAAAGTACGGTATGACGAATTTTGTGAAAAGAAACGTTTGATAGAAGAAGAAACCAAAAGACTTGAGGGGATTGTTTTCCCACCTTCAAAGGAGGTCAACGACTTTTTGGAAAGCGTTGGAAGCACCACGGTTTCAAGCGGAATAAGGGCATCGGATATGCTGAAGCGACCTGAGGTTTCATATGAGGGAATGGCGGTTTTGGATAAAGACCGAAAACCACTTCCCAAAGAGGTCACCGAACAAGTAGAAATCAGCATAAAGTATGAGGGATATATAAACCGCCAGATTGTTCAGGCAAATCAGTTCAGGAAAATGGAAAACAAGAAAATTCCTGAAAGCATTGATTATGAAAAAATTGGGGGCTTAAGACTTGAGGCAAGGCAAAAGCTTGAAAAAATAAGACCTGCATCAATCGGTCAGGCATCAAGAATATCAGGGGTTTCACCTGCTGACATTGCGGTTTTGGTGGTTTATCTCAAGCAGAATAAAATAGTTTGATTTTCTCTGCCTCAAGGCGGCAGGATGGAGTTTGCTATGAAAAAAATAGTGGCAGGACCCAACGATGCGGGACAAAGGCTGGACAAGTTTTTGTCAAAGCTTTTAAAAACTGCATCAATGGGAATGATTTACAAATGGCTCAGAAAAAAAAGGGTCAAGGTCAACGGCAAGAAACAGGACATTTCGTATATCCTAAGCATTGGCGATGTTCTTGAACTTTATATCAATGATGAGTTTTTTGAGAATGAAAAAAGTGAGCAAGACTTTGAAATTGAAGAGGGGAAATTGTGCATAGCCTATGAGGATGAAAACATTCTTGTGGCAGATAAGCCATCGGGTGTGGCTGTGCACGGAGAAAAAGGATGCCTTCTAAACAGCATAACGGCTTATCTTGTGAAAAAAGGTGAGTTTATTCCTGAAAAAGAACATACCTTTTCCCCTGCTCTTTGTAATCGGATAGACAAAAACACATCGGGGCTTGTTATTGCGGCGAAGAATGCGGCGGCTCTTCGGATAATAAACGAAAAAATAAGAGACCGCGAAATAAATAAGTATTATATTTTAAAGGCGGAAAACCCTGAAAGGCTTGAAAAAACGGGCAAGATATCAGGGTATACCCTGAAGAATGAGAAAGAACGAAAGGTTTATTTCTTTGATAAAGAGGCTCCGAACTCAAAATATTGTGAAACGCTTTTTCGCAAAATTGATGACTATGGCACCTTTGAGGTTCAGCTTCTTACGGGGCGGACTCATCAGATAAGGGCAAGCTTTGCAGCAAAGGGTTGTCCTTTGGTTGGGGACGTTAAATACGGAGCAATGAAAAATGGCAGGAAAGATTTTCAACAGCTTCGAGCTTATAAAATAGAATTCGATTTCAGGAAGCCTGCGGGCGAGCTTGAATATCTTAATGGGAAAGTGATTGAAAAAAAGTAAAAATTGATATATGAAAGGGCGGTGAGATTTTAGCATATGAAATGGACGGACGAACAGTATGAAGCTATTAGCTATAAGGGACAAAACATTCTTCTTGCGGCGGCGGCGGGCTCGGGAAAGACTGCGGTTTTGGTGCAGAGAATAATTGAGCTCGTAAAAAATGATAAAATCTCACTGGATGAACTGCTTGTGCTTACCTTTACTGAGGCGGCGGCAAGCGAAATGAGGGAGAAAATAAAAAAGGCTATTCTTTCCGAACTGAAAGAAAATCCAAACGATGAACATCTTATAAGGCAAAGACTTCTTATGCATTCTGCCAGTATATCTACGGTACATTCTTTTTGCCTTAATACCCTTAAAAATAATATACAGATGACGGATTTGCCTGTGGATTTTACAATAGCGGACGAAACCGAAAATGCAATTCTTTTGAAAATGGCGCTGGATGAAGTTCTTGAAAGATATTATAAGAATATTGATAAGGACAAGTCTTTTGCTGATTTGGTTTCGGGTTATGGCGGCACGAAAAATGATGGTGAGCTGAGAAAATGGCTCTTGTCACTCCATAATTTCAGTCGCAGTATGGCATACCCCCAGAAGTGGCTAAATGAGGCTGTTCGTGCCTATCGGGACGTGTTTCGCTTTGGCACTTTTGGTGGATGGTGGAAGGAAACTCTCTCAAAGCTTGTAGAGCAGTCAAAAAAGGAAATTTTTGAGATTTATGGGCAAATTATTGCCGATACAGAGACAAGACTTGGGGATGAGCATCCGTATTTTGTGTTTTTAAGCGATGAGTTCTCGGATATTCAAAGAGTTTTTTCTCATATTGATATGGATAGTTATTCGTCGATGAAAGCTGCACTTGACAGTTTCAGCCACAGAAGGATGGCCTCCGGCAGAAGAAAGGCAGAGGAAATAGAACTTGCGGAGCAGACCCGAATCAAAAGCTTGCGGGATTTGGCAAAGGGCGTTTATGTTGAGCTTTGCGAAGCCTTTGTTCTTGATGAAGAAACGGTTATTGAACGTATAGCAAGGTCTTATCCGGTTGTTAGGACCTTAAAGAACATGGTACTTATGCTGGACAGATGTTACAGCCGGAAAAAGAGGGAAAAAGGACTTCTTGACTTTAATGATTTGGAGCATGAAACCTTGACTCTTCTGATTGATAAAAATGGGGAAGAAACACCCGCCGCAGAGGCTCTTCGCAATAAATATAAAATGATTCTTGTTGATGAGTATCAGGACACCAACAATATTCAGGATGTTATTTTTGGCACGATATCTCAAGATAATAGCAATATCTTTATGGTTGGTGACCTGAAACAGAGTATTTATAAATTCAGAAATGCTGTGCCGAAGCTGTTTTCGGACAAATATGAGCTTTATGGAAAAGAAAATGACAGTGGACACTTAATCAGGCTTTTTAAGAATTTCAGAAGCCGGGATAACGTTGTCGACATGGTTAATTTTGTGTTCAAAAATATTATGTCCCCGGATGTTGGGGATGTGAACTATACATCCGAGGAATTTCTTATCCGTGGTGCTGATTATCCCCAGGTGAGCCGCACAAAAGATTTTTCCACAGAGTTTCATCTTGTGCGTGCAGTGGACGATGAGGAGAATACTCTTGAAAAAGAAGACCGTGTGAGGCTTGAGGCAAGGGTTGTGGCGAGCCGCATTCGTGATATGATTGACAGCAAAATGGAGGTTTTTGATAAGGAATTAAAGGTGATGCGCCCCATACGCTATAAGGATATAGTGGTGCTTATGCGAAAGACAAAGGACGAAGCACCAATTTTTGAGAGTGTGTTTGGAGAAAGCTCTATTCCGTCATACAGTGATGTGGGACACTGCTATCTTGACTCACTTGAAATAAATACAGTTCTTTCGTATCTCAAAATAGTGGATAATCCACGTCAGGATATACCGCTTATTGCAGTTTTGCGATCACCTATATGGGGCTTTTTGGCGGAGGAACTTGCAAAAATTCGTGAAAATCATAAAGATGGGTGCTTTTTTGATGCGCTTATCTTTGCGGCTGAGAATGGAAATTTACGCGCGGCTGAATTTTTGAAGAACCTTGGCAAGCTCAGAGAAAATGCTCAAAATGAGGGCGTTGAAAAGTTGATATATCGGATTTGTTATGACAGTGGATATTATGCACTGGTGGGAGCTTTGGAACATGGTGGTGAGAAACAGGGAAACCTGAAAATCTTATTGGAGCGTGCTACCGAATTTGAGCATACGAAAATGAGCGGACTTTTCAGCTTTGTGAATTTTATTGAAACTATGCGGGCTGAGAATAAGGATATGACACCTGCCAAGCCTTTTGGCGAGGGTGAGGATGTTGTAAGGATAATGAGTATTCACAAGTCAAAAGGTCTTGAATTTCCTGTGGTTGTTCTTTCCAACACTGCCAATGGATTTAATCTGAGAGATGCGTCTAATGCTATCATCTGGGATGAGCAGGGCGGAATAGGTCTGGATTTTGCAGACACCCGTAAGCGAATCAGGTATATGTCGCTGAGTAAAAACTTGGTTGGTCTCAAACTCAAAAAGGATATGATTTCGGAAGAAATGAGACTTTTGTATGTGGCACTTACCCGTGCACGTGAAAAGCTTATTATCACCGGAACCTTTGACCTGGCAAGAAATAAACTGAAAGACCATATCTGGCGTGCTGATGGGACAGTACCTTGTGCTTATGTAAGAAATATCCATTGTTACAGGGATTGGCTTTGTGCGGCACTTCTCAGGCATCCGGGTGCAAAGGCGTTGAGAGATTATTGTGAAATTCCTGAGACAGAGCTTGATAACGTAGCTGCTTTTGATTTTGTTACATATGTTCATGAAAGTTTTGAGGGTGTGATAAATGTCAGAACGCTTGATGGTGGAGTTGATTCGGAGATTTTAGATGATTCGCCGGATATTATGACTGTCAGAGAAATGCTTGCTTTTGAATATAAAAACAAGAAAAAAACAGCACTTCCGGTGAAGCTTTCTGTTAGCGAAGTGAAAAGAATGCAGTCGGATGATGGTGAATATGTTCAGTTGATTGAGCCACTTAGGAGCACAGAGAGAAGTGATTTGAAACAAATCAGCGGTGCAGAACGCGGAACCATTGTTCACTTTGTTTTGCAAATGATTGACCCTAAAAAGATAAACAGCGCAAGCGATGTTTTTGCATTGGTTGAAAAACTGAAAACTGATAAAATTCTGAATAAAGCTCAGGCGGCGGCTCTCGACTGCGAAAGGATTGCTGAGTTTTTCCTCGGAGAAATGGGAAAGCGATTAAAACAAGCTCAACGAATTGAGACAGAGTTTGGTTTTTATACAACTGTGATAGCAGACGAAATTTATGGAAATGGGATGGAAGATACCATTCTTTTGCAGGGTATTATTGATTGCTTTTTTGTGGCTGAAGATGGAAGGGTTATCCTTTTGGATTTTAAAACTGACTATATAAAAGATTCGGATGCTCTCAATCGGGCAAAAGAAAAATATAGTATACAGATTAAATACTATAAAAAAGCTTTGGAAGAAATTTTAGAAAGACCGGTGGATGAGGCTTATTTATACTTCTTTGACTGTGGACAGCTTGTAGCTATGGATTAGGAGGCGAAAATATGAAAGCATTGATTTTTACTGTAACAACGGGGCAGGGGCACAATCAGGTGGCAAAGGTTTTGTGTGACAATCTCAATGCCAAGGGTGTAGAGGCTATTTCTGTTGATGCTTTTGAATATATAACGCCTGTTCTCAAGGAAACTATTTCTCAAGGATATCTTGTGTCTACAAAACGGCTACCCAAGATTTATGGGAAAAGTTACCGTTTTTTAGAAAAACGCGATGAAGATAGTCTTGACAGCATTGTAGTCAAAACACTTAGCGGGATTTTATCGAAAAAGTTGGTTAGCTTTGTTAAGAATTATGCACCTGATGTGATTGTTTGCACCCACGTTTTCGCATCAATTATGGTGAGTGCTGTGGCAAGCAGTCTTGATGCAAATATAAAGACGGTGGGGATTGTGACGGACTTCACAATGCATCCATATTGGGAGGATGCAAAGCTTGATTATTATGTAACGGCAAGTGAACTGCTTGGCAATCAGGCGGAGAAAAAGGGAATTCCTATGTCAAAGCTTGTGCCCATAGGTATTCCTATTGACCCTAAGTTTGCTGAAAGCAAGGACAAGAAAACGGCAAGAGATTGCCTTGGTTTTGATGATAAAACTACGGTTTTGGTTATGAGTGGAAGTATGGGCTATGGAAAGATAGGGAAAATGATTAAAGCTCTTGATGCTACCAATCTTGATTTTCAGATTGTGTCGGTTTGCGGATACAATGAACAGCTGAAAACAAAAATTGACCGTATGAAGCTCCGTCATAAAATATACAACTTTGGATTTTCGGACAAGGTTGATTTGCTTATGGATGCGGCGGACTGCCTTGTTACTAAGCCTGGCGGACTTACCACCAGCGAGGCGCTTGCCAAAGGACTTCCTATGATTATGGCAAACCCTATCCCTGGACAAGAGGACAGAAATGTGGAGTTTCTTCTGAATAATGGGGCGGCACTTAAAATGAGTTCAACTTTTCCCATAGATGAGGCACTTTTTCAGCTTCTTGGGAACAAAACCAGAATTTCTACTATGCGTGAGGTTATTTCGTTTTTGGGAAAACCCAATGCAACACGGGATTTTGTGGAGTTTATTTTGTCACTTAATGAAAATTGATTTTTGAAGGAGAAAACTTATGTTTGGGACATTGGTGAACTGCGTGGCTATCGTTTTGGGCGGAGGGATAGGTCTTATTGCAAAACGGGGAATATCCGAAAAGCTCAACAAAAGCATTATGAGTGCGTTAGCTCTTTGCGTTTTTTATATAGGCATAAGCGGTGCTATGGAATGTCAGAATATTTTGATTGTTATTTTGTCAATGGTGATTGGAACAATAATAGGCGAAGGGCTTGACCTTGATGAAAAAATCAGACGGATTGGAGAAGGCTTGGAAAAACGAGTAAACAAGAATGGTGAGGATGGGACAATAGCAAAGGGCTTTGTAACTGCAAGTCTGCTGTTTTGTGTTGGTGCGATGGCTATTGTCGGCTCACTCCAAAGTGGAATATCGGGAAATCACGAAACACTTTTTGCTAAATCCCTTATGGATGCAGTTGCTGCGGCGGTGCTTTCTTCAACTTTGGGATTTGGGGTTTTGCTTTCTGCCGGATTCGTGCTTGTTTATCAGGGAGCAATCACTCTTTGTGCATCATTTTTGGAACCACTTCTTACTGATGTGATAATTGCAGAAATGACATGCACTGGCTCGCTTATTATTGTTGCACTTTCGTTCAATTTGCTGAAAATTACGAATATAAAGGTTATGAATTATGTTCCAAGCGTATTTGTTCCCATTGTTATTTATTGGATATTGGAATTATTTTAGTTTTGTGGAGGAGATAAAATGAAAAGAATTGCACAATTTGAAAAGGTAAGTAACGAGCAGTTTGTTCTTGGTTGGGCGGATTGTTTTGGCACGGGGAAAGGGATTTGTGATGCTTTTGATTATGTAAAGCTGCCAAAACGTGCCACCAAAGGCTCTGCCGGATATGACTTTTTTGCGGTGAAAAGTGTGGTGCTTGCGCCCGGCGAGAGCATAAAAATGCCCACCGGCATCAGAGTGAAGATTGATGAGGGGTGGGTGCTTAAAATTTATCCCCGAAGCGGACTTGGATTCAAGTACAGACTTCAGCTTAATAATACGGTAGGGATTATTGACAGTGATTATTATTATTCGGACAATGAGGGACATATTTTTATTAAAATAACAAACGATTCAAAGGATGGAAAGACTGTCACCATAAATCGCGGTGATGCTTTTGCACAAGGAATTTTCCTCGAATATGGAATTACTGTTGACGACGATGTGACAGATGTAAGAAACGGTGGGTTTGGAAGTACATCAAAATAAAAAAGAAAGAACGTTTTGGCTTTCCAAAACGTTCTTTTTGTATATTTTTTATTCAGCGAATAGTGATGTTGACATATAACGCTCGCCTGTATCAGGGAGCAAAACCACAATGATTTTGCCTTTGTTTTCAGGGCGTTTTGCGATTTCAGTTGCGGCGAAAAGGGCTGCTCCTGATGAAATGCCAGCCAAAATTCCCTCATGTTTTGCAAGGGTGCGGCTTGCCATATATGCATCATTCTCTGTGACAGTAACAATTTCGTCAATGACAGAAGTGTCAAGGGCTTTTGGAATAAACCCTGCACCTATCCCCTGAAGACCATGGGGCCCTGACGTGCCTTTGGAGAGAACGGGGGAACCTGATGGCTCAACAGCTACAATTTTTACGTCAGGATTTTGTTCTTTAAGGAACTTGCCTGTGCCGCTGATTGTGCCGCCCGTGCCCACGCCTGCAACAAAAATGTCGACTTTCCCATCAGTATCCGACCATATTTCAGGCCCGGTTGAGAGGTAATGTGCCTTTGGATTTGAGGGGTTTTCAAACTGTGATGGGATGAAGCTGTTTTTCGTTTTTTCAGCAAGCTCGGTGGCTTTCTGGATTGCACCGCTCATGCCAAGTTTTCCGTCTGTAAGGATAATCTCTGCACCATAGGCTTTAAGGAGATTTTGACGTTCAATGCTCATGGTTTCAGGCATTGTGAAAATGGTTTTGTAACCCTTTGATGCTGAAACTGCTGCAAGACCGATGCCTGTGTTGCCGCTTGTTGGCTCGATTATCACAGAACCGGGTTTCAAAAGGCCCATCGCTTCTGCATCTTCAATCATTTTTTTTGCGATGCGGTCCTTGGCGCTTCCTGCAGGATTGAAATATTCAAGCTTTGCAAGAATTGTGGCGATAATGTCAGTTTTGTCTTTATACCTTGACAGGCCACGAAGCGGCGTTGCGCCGATGAGGTCACTTACTGTGTCAAAAATTTTCATATTTAAAAGCCCCTTTCAAAAGTTAAAACCAAAAGGTTTTATATGTACTTATTTCTTTGCCAGGACTTCTTTTGCTTTTTCCACGATTGTCTTTGTATCAAGGCCATAGATTTCAAAAAGCTTCTGGGGAGTACCGGAACGGCCAAACACATCCTGAGTACCAACTCTTGCCATGGGAACAGGGGCGTTTTCTGAAAGGACTTCAGCAACTGCGCTTCCAAGACCGCCGATTATGTTGTGCTCTTCAGCGGTAACGATTGCGCCGGTTTCTTTTGCTGCTTTTATAATAATTTTTTTGTCGATGGGTTTTATTGTGGGCATATTGATTACCCTTGCCGAAATGCCAAGCTCAGCGAGCACTGTTCTTGCCTCAAGTGCATAAGGAACCATAAGACCTGTTGCGATAATTGTAAGGTCAGTGCCACTTTCCAGTTCAACACCTTTGCCAATTTCAAATTTGTAGTTTTCGTCAAAAACGGTGGGAACTGCAAGCCTTCCAAAGCGAAGATAGACGGGTCCCTGATGTTCGATTGCGGCTTTTACTGCAAGGCGAGCCTCTGTGGCATCAGCAGGGTTGATGATTGTCATATTGGGAATTGTGCGCATAATACCTATATCTTCAAGACACTGGTGGGTAGCACCGTCTTCGCCAACAGAAATGCCTGCATGAGTTGCACCAATTTTTACATTCAAACAAGGATAGCCAACAGAGTTGCGGATTTGTTCAAATGCTCTGCCAGATGCAAACATTGCAAAGGAACTTGCGAAAACGATATTACCACAAGTTGACATTCCTGCTGCCACAGAGAGCATATTGCCCTCGGCGATACCTGCATTTATAAATCTTTCGGGATATGCTTTTTTGAAACAGTCAGTTTTGGTTGATTTTGAAAGGTCGGCATCAAGAACGATAATTCTTTCATCACGGCCAAATTCTGCAAGAGCTGCACCATAAGCTTCACGTGTTGCTATTTTTTCACCGATTTTATACATTAGAGTGCACCTCCTAAAGAATTTATGTATTCATCAAGTTCACGAGTTCCGATTTCGCACTGCTCAACAGAGGGAGCGCTGCCGTGCCAACTGCACTGGTTTTCCATGAACGAAACGCCCTTACCCTTTATGGTGTTTGCAATGATGATTGTGGGCATTCCTTTTGTTTCTTTTGCTTTTTCAACCGCGGCTTCTATTTCTTCAAAATCGTGTCCGTCTATTGTGAGAACGTTCCAGTTAAACGCTTCGAATTTTTTGTCAAAAGGTGTTGGGTTCATAACGTCACGGATGTTTCCGTCAATCTGAAGGTTATTGAAATCAAGAAAAACGGTGAGGTTGTCAAGCTTATAGTGAGCGGCAAACATAGCTGCTTCCCATACCTGACCCTCTTCGCATTCGCCGTCGCCGATGATGGAATAAACACGGTAGTCTTTCTTGTTGAGTTTTCCGGCAAGTGCCATTCCACAGGCTGCACTTATGCCCTGACCGAGTGAGCCGGTTGACATATCTACGCCGCTTACACCTTTCATATCAGGGTGTCCCTGAAGATAACTTTCGGCATTTCTGAATGTTTTGATGTCTTCTTTTGGGATAAATCCACGCTCCGCAAGGGCGCCGTAGAGTGCGGGGGAAGCGTGACCTTTTGAAAGGACAAATCTGTCACGGTCGGGATTTTGAGGATTTTTGGGGTCGATATTCATCTCTGACATAAAGAGATATGCCAGAATATCTGCTGAAGAGAGCGAGCCGCCCGGGTGACCGGATTTGGCGTTGCAGGTTGCTTCAAGCACCATTTTGCGGATGTTTGCAGCAGACCGCTTGAGCTCTGTGTAATTGTTGTTCATGGTTGTTTGCCTCCGTTTGCTTTTTATATTGTGATATAAAGCTCAGCTGGTTTTAAACCCGTTTCCCAATACCTCGTGGGCGTCGGAAAGAACGACAAATGACCTAGGATCAATGAGCTTTATAATTTTTTTCAGTTTGTTTATTTCGTATTTTTTTACCACACACATAAGAACGGTTTTTTCATTTTTAGTATAGTGAGACGATGCGTGGAGTGCGGTGGTACCGCGGTTTAGTTGTTGGTAAATACCGAAGGAAATCTCTTCGGGTTTGTCCGATATGATATAAACGATTTTTGCAAAATCAATGCCTTCAAGCATCAAGTCTATCACGTGAGAGCAGAAGAAAAGTGCTACTGCGGAATAAAGAATAACTTCCCATCTGTTAAAAGTGAGACCTGCCAGAAAAATGATGGCAATGTCGATTATCAGGATGAAACGGCCTATGGAAAAGGATGGGAAATGTTTTTTCAAAATTTGAGCAGCAATGTCTGTGCCACCGGTGGTTGAACCCGACCAGAAGACTATGCCAAGACCAAGCCCCATAAGACTTCCGCCATATATTGCGGACAAAAGGACGTCCCGTGTCACGGGATTTAAAAAAGCAAAGATGTCTGTGAATACGGACAAAGAAATCATACCGAAAAGTGATGATATGAGAAAGCTTTTGTCAAAGTATTTGAGGCTAAACAAGAATATAGGAATATTCAAAAAAAGAATGGAAATTCCCACAGGAATCTTTGTCAGGTGGTTAATGAGAATTGAAATACCGCTTAAGCCGCCGGGGGCAATGTCTGCAGGAATCAAAAATAGATTTAGTGACAGTGCCACAACAAATGAGCCCAGCAAAACAAAAAAATATTTTCTTAAAAAGACAAGCATTTTCACACATCTCCTGAAAAGTTTAATATGTAAAAATGCAAATTGGTCAAGCAATAAGGTTTCGCATAAGTTCAAGAATTCTGTCGCTGTCGCCTTTTAAATAGAGATAACCAATCAGTGCCTCGACACCGGTTGCAGATTTATAGTCAATCAAATCTGCGTTTTTCGGCGGGTGTGAGTTTGTATTTCTGCCCCGTTTGTAGACAGAGGTTTCCTCCTCAGTGAGGATGTCCTTTATTTTTTGATAAAGGTCGGACTGAGCCTTTGCGTTGACCATGCCGATTGCGGCTTTGTGGAGTTTTTGGACAGGCATATTCAAATCTTTTAAAAGATAAGTTCTGACAAAAAGCTCATAAACTGCATCGCCAAGATATGCAAGGGCAAGGGGCGAATATTGGTTTGGGGGGACTTTTTTTCCCACGTCAAATTCTTTAATAAAAGTATCAAGCATAAGAATTACCTCACATACTCAATCAGGCTTTTGTGATTTGCTGACCTTGTGGGGTGTCTTTTACTATTATACCCATTTCACGAAGTTTATCACGGAGTTCGTCTGATTTTGCCCAGTTCTTTTCTTTGCGGGCGGTTTCACGTTCTTTCAGGATAGCATTTATTTCGTCATCAGTGTCATTGTCTGCGCCTTTTGAAAGAAGACCGAGAACACCGCCAAGTTCGCGGATTGTGTCAATGGTCAGAGAAATGGTTTCTTTTGAAAAATCGGTGTTTCCGATGATGTTTTTATTTGCTTCTGAAACAAGCTCGAAAATAACGGAAATTGCATCCGCTGTATTGAGGTCATCGTCCATTGCGGCAATGTATTTTTCTTTGAGAGCGGAAATGGTTTCTTTGTATGCGGTTTCTTTTTCTGAAAGTTCTGTGCGGCTTTCTGCATTTTCCATTGCAAAGGTAATATCACCAAGACAGTTATAAATTCTGTCAAGGGCAGATTTTGCCGACTGCATAAGGTCTTTGCTGAAGTTTATCGGACTTCTGTAATGTGCTGAAAGCATAAAGAAACGGATAACCTCATAGTCAAACTCTTCGGCAATTTCACGGACTGTGAAGAAGTTGCCAAGAGATTTTGACATTTTTCTGTTGTCGATATTTATATAGCCGTTGTGCATCCAATAGTTGGCAAAGGTAACGCCGTGGGCACATTCGCTCTGTGCGATTTCGTTTTCGTGGTGGGGGAAGATAAGGTCTTGACCGCCGCGGTGAATGTCAATGGTTTTTGCCAAAAATTTGTTTGCCATAGCACTGCACTCAATGTGCCAGCCCGGTCTTCCCATACCCCAGGGACTTTCCCAGGCGGGCTCGCCCGGTTTTTGCTTTTTCCAGAGGGCAAAGTCCATAGGGTCACGCTTGTCTTCGTTTATGTTTATTCTTGCGCCGCTTTCCAAATCTTCAAGGGGCTGGTGTGAAAGTTTTCCATATTCCTCGAATTTTTTTGCTGCAAAATATACATCTCCGTCTACGTTGTATGCATAGCCGTTGTCCTCAAGCTCTTTTACTATTTCGATGATTGCGTCGATGTTGTCGGTTGCTCTTGGGTGGAAGGTAGCACGCTTGATGCCAAGACCGTCAGCGTCTTTAAAATATTCAGCGATATACTGATCAGCAAGCTCTTTGACCGTGATGCCAAGCTCGTTTGCCTTGTTTATCATTTTGTCGTCAATATCCGTGAAGTTCTGGGCAAAATATACCTTGAAGCCGCTGTATTCAAGATAACGGCGGAGTGTATCAAAAATAATAAAGGGACGAGCGTTTCCTATGTGGAAATAGTTATACACTGTGGGGCCGCAGGAATACATACGGATTACACCTTTTTCCACTGGAATGAGTTCTTCTTTTTTTCTGCTTAATGTATTGAAAACTTTCATTTTGATAGTCCTTTCTGTAATGGGAATATTTATTCCTCAGGATTGTCGTTTTTAAGATTTGCTTTGAGATTGTCAAGTTCAACACGCAACTTGCAAAGCTCCATTGAAACAGGGTCGGGAATGTGAATCTGGTCCAAATCGATTTTTGCAGGAGCGATTTTGACGTTGTCGCGTTTCACTATGTGGGCAGGAACACCAACACAAGTGCTGTTGGGTGGGATTTCGTTGAGGACCACCGCGTTGGCAGCAATTTTGCTGTTGTCACCCACGGTAAATGGGCCAAGAACTTTGGCACCGCTGCCGATGGTAACGTTGTTCCCAATAGTTGGGTGACGCTTTCCCTTGTCTTTTCCTGTACCGCCCAATGTTACACCCTGGTATATAGTACAGTTATCGCCGATTATGGCGGTTTCGCCGATTACCACGCCCATACCGTGGTCGATGAAAAGACCTGTGCCTATCTTTGCTGCGGGGTGGATTTCTATGCCGGTCTTGCGCCTTGCACGTTTTGAAACCCAGTCGGCAAGGAAATAAAAGCCGTGTTCATAAAGCTTGTGCGCAAAACGATAGCTGAGTATTGCCTTTACACCGGGATATAAGAACAAAACCTGAAGCCTGCTTCTTGCGGCGGGGTCGCGTTCAAACGCCAAATCAACCTCTAGCTTTAATGTTTTGAAAAAGTTCATATAATAAAACCTCACAGTTTTCTGCGGATAAATTTACATACATAAATATTATACACTAAAGTTTTGATATAGTAAAGTGATTTCTTATAAAAAGTTGTCATAAAACCAGCTAAATATACATCTCAAAATTCATTGTATGCTGTAAGGATTCACAAAGTTACCGAAATGGCGGAAGAAAAGCGTGGCATACAATAAAAGTTTTTCTAAACCTATTGAAATTATTTGTCAGTTAATGTATAATAATACTGATATATTGTGTTTTGTTCAAGAACCTTTGGAATATGTTCTTGAAGAAATGGAATATTTATTATTGAAACAAAAGTTTTATGATTGATAAAGGGAAGGCGGTTTCCGCATTGGTGTTTAAAGTATTTATTGATATATGTCAGCTTTTGCTGTTCTTTATTGCGGGATATTATTTTGTTCTTGCCTTGTTTTCACTAACAGTTTCAAAAAAAGAAACGGTGGAAGGCAAGAAAAACAAATTTGCCCTGCTTATTGCTGCTCACAATGAAGAGACTGTTGTGGGAAATCTGGTGAAGAGCCTTAAAAATCTTGATTATCCGTCTGATTGCTACGAGATTTTTGTTGTTGCCGATAACTGTACAGACAACACAAAAAGAGTTGCAGAGGATTGTGGCGCGGTGGTTTTTGAAAGGTTTGATGAGAGCGAGCGGGGCAAAGGTTATGCCATGGAATTTGCTTTTGAAAGAATTTTTGCTCTTGATGAAAAAATTGAGTATATATGTGTGTTTGACGCGGACAATGTTGTGAATGAAGATTTTCTGTTCCATATGAACAACAAAATAAATCAGGGTTATCGGGCGGTTCAGGGATACCTTGACAGCAAAAACCCCACTGATTCGTGGCTTACATTTTCATATTCTTTATGGTACTGGATAAACAACAGACTTTCTCAGCTTTCACGTGGGAATCTTGACCTTGGATGCCGTCTTGGTGGCACGGGGTTTGCAGTTGACTGTGAGCTTATAAAAGAGTATGGCTGGGGAGCTACTTGCCTTGCGGAGGATACTGAGTTTACGCTTAAGCTTGCTCTTAATGACATAAAGGTAGGGTGGTCCCACGAGGCTGTTGTATATGATGAAAAGCCCACACAAATGTCTACGTCTATGAGACAGCGAAAACGTTGGATGCAGGGGCTTGCGGATGTTTCTTCGAGATATGTGAGACCCCTTGTGAAAAAAGGAATTGAGGAAAGGTCAGCGAATGCTTTTCATATGCTGATGAACTTTTGGGGTGATACTCTTTATCCTGTAACACTGGGATATTTCCTTGTGGTTTATGGAATGATTTTCTTTGTTGATGAGAAATCTTTGATTTATAATCTGCTTTGCGATATGTGGTTTGAACAGTGGAAGTTTTTGCTTCTTTCGGTACTTGTTTTCGGTAATATTTTTGTCATTCTTGCAGGGCTTTATAACGATAAGAAACTTGACCGGAAAGTGTTAAAAAACTTTTTTGGATTCATGATTTACCTTGTTACCTGGATTCCCATTGGGATTTGGGGGATTGTTAAAAAAGATGAAAAAGAATGGTTTCACACACCGCATTCGGGCGGAAAGTCCTGATTGATGGTGAGAAGGAGGAAAAGATGGATATTTTTATTGAAGAAATGGTTGAAAGAAAAAGAACAGCAAAGGACGTAGCTATAGTTTTCGGCCTTATGGTGTTGAGCGTGATTTTTGCATATCTTCTTTTGGTGGTGGTTTTTCCGCTTATTCCACAGCTTGGCTCGGTGTTATTTCTTCTGACGGCAGGCGTTATCTATATAGCTTATCGGTTTTCTATGTCTCTTAATGTTGAGTATGAATATTTGCTTGTTAAAAATGAGATTGATATTGACAAAATTATGAACAGAAAAAAGAGAAAAAGACTCACAACCGTGAACCTAAAAGGTCTTGAAGCGTTTGGCCGTTGTGGCGGGAACCGCGACTATGAAAGGCTTTCTGGGGATATTTCCGTGAAGAAAATTTATGCTTGCAAAAAAAAGAATGATGAAAACAATTACTTTGTAGTATATTTTGAAAATAGTATGAGGGTTATGACTGTTTTTTCGCCGTCAGAAAAAATTGTCGAGGTAATTGAAAAGCTTAATCCTAAAAGGGCATAAATTATGATAAATTGCGGTGTTGATATTATAGAAATTTCCCG
>JAFVTM010000055.1 GCA_017503225.1 Clostridia bacterium | reverse complement strand
CATACCCTTTTCAATACTTCCGCAAGCGATTCTTTTTCCACCGCTGCCCGACGGCTGCGAGACATAGTCATCAGGAGACTGATGAATTACCACCGACCGACCGATTATTTCTTCAGGGAAAAATCTGTCTGTAAAGAACAGCATTTTTGCAGTTCCCCCATTTGAAAAAAGCACAGGAAAGTCCCCTGGGTGGTTGCCGTGTGGCTCACCATCAGGATTCCAATGTCCCCCCGCCGCCGCAAAGGGCGGGTCTCCGAATATGTTTCCACAAGTGTCGTTTTCGTGAATGTGGAACCCAAATGGTCCTATCTGCGGCGCGTTTTGTGTCGCCTCCTGAAAATCAGGAAGCCCAAACATCTCCACCTCCACCCAGCTACCCTCATCAACGCCCCAGAACTTAACTGTTCCATAGACCTCAGGAGCAAGGTTACTGCCTCTCATATGAGCTATTGCGTCAAAAACTTCAAGCATACAAAAACTCCTTTCACCAAAATTCTCTTGCTATTTATTTTATGCAAAGCAGCCTTTTCGGTGAGGAGCAAACCCACTCACAAAAGCAAAAACCCGGACACCAGTTTGATGTCCGGGTAATTTTTTTAATTTTTAGGATAAATCCTGAACAAAGAGAGTTCTTACGCCGTCTTCGCACGCAGCCTTTGGAGCTGCATCACGAGTTTCAAAGAATTTCTTTGCAACCTGTGGGAAGAGTGCATAGCTAAGAACATCTTCCTCGCATTTAGCAATATCCTTTGTCTCTTCACGATACTTTTCAAGCTCGGGTTCAAGAAGATCAGCAGGTCTCACTGTAATAACCTCGTCATCACCGATTGCCAATTTGCGAACTTCCTCATTCACCTTGCCGGGAAGAAGACCATATTCGCCACGAAGAAGACCCTTTGATTCCTTTGAAATCATCTTGTATCTGCCCATAAGCACGTTGAGAACCGCCTGAGTTCCAACAATCTGGCTTGTGGGAGTAACAAGTGGTGGGAAACCAAAGTCTTCACGAACTCTTGGAACCTCTGCCAAAACCTCATAATATTTATCTTCAGCATTTGCTTGTTTCAGCTGTGAAATAAGGTTTGAAAGCATTCCGCCCGGAACCTGATAAAGAAGTGTGTTTGAATCGACATTCAACACCTTGGGATCAAGCGTTCCCTCTGCTTTCATCTTTGTTGCAATGCCTCTGAAATGGCTTGCCGCATCACTGAGGAGCGAAAGGTCAAGTCCACTGTCACGTTCTGTGCCGCGAAGAGTTGCAACAAGACTCTCTGTTGATGGGTTTGATGTGCCGTTTGCCATTGGCGAAAGTGCACAGTCAACAATGTCAACCCCTGCCTGAATCGCCATAAGGTTTGTCATATCACCTGTACCCGCTGTGTTGTGGGTGTGGAGGTGAATGGGAACACCAACCTTTGCTTTCAGTTTCTTAACAAGACTATATGCACTGTAAGGAAGAAGCAAATTTGCCATATCCTTGATACAGATAGAGTCAGCACCCATTTCTTCAAGACGGCAGGCAAGGTCAACGAAATATTCTTCATTGTGAACAGGGCTTTCGGTATAGCTGAGAGCCGCTTCAAGATGTCCGCCGTACTGCTTTACATATTTGATAGCCGCTTCCAGGTTTCTCACGTCATTGAGAGCGTCAAAAACACGGATAACGTCAATACCGTTTTCGATTGATTTTTTACAGAATGCTTCAACAACGTCGTCAGCATAGTGCTTGTAGCCTAAAATATTCTGACCGCGGAAGAGCATCTGGAGTTTTGTGTTGGGAAGATGTTTTTTGAGAGTTCTCAGTCTTTCCCATGGGTCTTCGTTTAGAAATCTCATACAAGCATCAAAGGTCGCACCGCCCCAACATTCAAGTGACCAGTAGCCAACCTTGTCAAGAATCTCAAGAGCGGGTATCATATCTTCGATTTTCATACGTGTTGCAGCCTGAGACTGATGAGCATTACGAAGAATTGTGTCTGTAATATATACTTTTGACATAAGTCAAATTCTCCTTTCTGTGGTATCAAAGGGGCATGAAGCTCACACCCCTTCGGGTTATACTTTTTAGCCAAAGAGTGCTATAAGAACACCGGCTGCGATTGCAGAACCAATAACGCCTGCAACGTTTGGACCCATAGCGTGCATAAGCAAGAAGTTTGACGGGTTCTCTTTCTGTCCAACCGTCTGTGAAACACGAGCCGCCATAGGAACAGCAGAAACACCTGCTGAACCGATAAGCGGATTGATTTTGTTCTTAAGGAACAAATTCATAAACTTTGCAAGAAGCACACCACCTGCCGAGCCAACAGCAAAAGCAACCACGCCAACAAAAATAATTGCCAAAGTCTTGAATTCAAGGAATGTGTCAGCTGTAGCAGTTGCACCAACCGAGATACCAAGGAAGATAGTAACAATATTCATAAGCTCGTTCTGAACAGTCTTTGAAAGTCTTTCTGTCACACCGCATTCTTTTGCAAGGTTACCAAGCATAAGTGCACCAACAAGCGGAGCCGCTGACGGAACGAGAAGCGCAACGAAAACTGTGATTGCAATAGGGAAGATAATCTTCTCTGTCTTTGAAACTTCGCGGAGAGGCTTCATAACAATCTGACGCTCTTTCTTTGTGGTGAGAAGCTTCATAATCGGTGGCTGAATTACAGGAACCAGTGCCATGTACGAATATGCCGCAACAGCAATTGGACCAAGGAGATGCGGAGCAAGTCTTGTTGTAACAAAAATTGCTGTCGGACCATCAGCGCCACCAATAATACCTGTAGATGCTGCTTCTGCTGATGTGAACCCAAAGAAAGATGTAGCCGCAACATATGTGATAAAAATACCAAGCTGTGCAGCAGCACCAAGAAGAAGGCTCTTTGGATTTGCAATCAGCGGACCAAAGTCAGTCATGGCACCAACGCCAAGGAATATAAGGCATGGATAAATACCCAATTTTACGCCAAGGTAAAGATAGTCAATAAGGCCGGGAGTAATTGAGTTTGTTGCTCCAAAAAGGTCCCAATGAACGTGACCATCAGCAAAAAGCTCTTCGTGGAACATTCCAGCTCCCGGAAGGTTTGTAAGAAGCATACCGAATGCAATAGGAAGAAGGAGCAACGGCTCAAACTTTTTAACTATCGCAAGGTACATAAGCACAAATGATATAAGAAGCATAACCACTATCTTCCAGTCAGCAAAAATTGCCGCAAAGCCGGTCTGTGCAAGGAAGTTTTTAACCGCTTCCATTGGTGTTGCCGCAGAAGAAAAGATGTTTTCAATGGTTATATCTTCCATTTCTTTCTCAACAGTAAGGTCAACCTCGTTTGTGTTGGAAGTGCAGTTAATAGTAAGCCCGAATCCCGGGATGTTTTTCTCATTATAATTTTTGATTTCAGCATTTATTTTGAGAACAACCTCTTGTCCCGGAGCAATGAGTGCACCATACTGAATTCCACCATACTGGGTAACAATTTTATCAGCATCACACACAAAAGTGATTGTCTGTATGTATGCCTCAACCATTGAAGTGTTTGCCAAAGTAAATGTTATCGTCTTTGTATTTTTATCATAAGCCGCGTTTTTGGTAGCAAATGAAAGCTCGCTATCACCCGAAGCGAAACAGGGGAGAACAGAAAGAGCCAACATAAGCACTACCAAAAGGGCAGCGAAAATTCGTTTTTTCATATTAAATCAACAGCCTTTCTATTACTGAATTGTGCAAAGAGCAGTGCCTGCTTCAACAGCCTGACCAGCAGCTACCATAACAGCAGTAACAGTACCGTCGCTACCCGCCATGATTTCGTTTTCCATCTTCATTGCTTCAAGAATCATAAGAACCTGACCCTTCTTAACAGCGTCGCCAGCCTTTACATTTACAGAAAGGATTGTGCCGGGCATAGGAGCCTTGACTTCTTCGCCAGCGCCAGGAGCTTGAGCGGGAGCAGGAGCTGCTACAGGAGCTGCTGCGGGTGCAGAGGCAGGAGCCTGTTTCGCACTTGCCGCCTCTTCCTCTGACATAAGTTCGATTTCAATTTCATAAGCTGTTCCATTTACGTTTACTTTATACTTTTTCATTTTTGAATACCTCCAAGTTTATTTTATCGTCGTCAAAACATGACGGTTTTTCAGTGAGTTAAACTCTTTTAAAGGATAAAACCCTTATGTTGCTCACATCTGTACCCAATTCCTCTGCAATAACTGCACAAGTTCCGGCAATAATTGCCTGCTTGTCCTGTATAGGAAGTGAAGCAGCAACAGGGGTAGCATTTGTCGCTACAACCGATGCAGTCGATGATTTTTTTGCAAATAATCTTATCACCGAGCTGATGATGCTACAAATAACAACTATACAGATAAGCCCGATGAATACTGTCCCCATACCCATAAGGCAAACGAAAGTGTTGGACATAACAGACGCCTCCTTTCATTTGAATTCAAATTTTATCCATTTAACATAATATCACCTTTTTGACAAGTTTTCAATATAAAAACCCAAAATTGTTAAAATTTTTTCAAACTTAAAAAGGTGTCCCGATGGAACACCTTTTTATGCTTATTTGTTTTGATTATGCCGAGGGAACAACCTCAACATCGCCATATTGAGCTGTACCTGTACCCGCAGGAACAAGCTTACCAATAATAACGTTTTCTTTAAGTCCAACCAGCGGGTCAATCTTTCCTTTGATAGCAGCTTCAGTAAGAACTCTTGTTGTTTCCTGGAAGGACGCCGCCGAAAGGAACGAATCTGTAGCAAGAGCCGCCTTTGTGATACCCATAAGAACTTCAGAATATTCTGCCTCACGGCCGCCTTCTTCGCGAACGCGCTCATTGATTCTTTCAAGTTCATAACGTTCAACCAAAGAACCGGTAAGAAGATTTGTATCACCAGCATCTTCAACCTTTACCTTGTGCATCATCTGGCGAATAATAACCTCGATATGCTTATCGTTGATATCAACACCCTGGAGGCGGTAAACACGCTGAACTTCCTGAATGAGATAATCCTGAACAGCTGTGTAGCCCTTGATAGTAAGGATATCGTGAGGATTTATTGAACCTTCTGTGAGCTCATCACCGGCAACAATAATCTGATCCTCTCTCACCTTGATACGTGAGCCATAAGGAATAAGGTATGTTGCGCTGTCACCGATTTCATCATTAAGGATAGTAACTTCACGTTTCTTCTTGTTCTCCGAAATTTTCACACGACCGCCGATTTCCGCAATGATTGCAAGACCCTTAGGCTTTCTTGCTTCGAAAAGTTCTTCAACACGAGGGAGACCCTGTGTAATATCGTCACCCGCAACACCGCCGGCATGGAAAGTACGCATGGTAAGCTGTGTACCAGGTTCACCGATGGACTGTGCAGCAATAATACCAACAGATTCACCGATGTTAACCATTTCGCCATTAGCAAGGTTGTGTCCGTAACATTTTGCACAAACGCCCACCTTTGAACGACACTTGAGTACGCTGCGGATTTTAACCTTTTCAACGCCTTTTGCTACGATTTCATCAGCCTTGTCTGAAGAAATCATATCCCCTGCCTTGCAGATAACTTCGCCATTTTCGGCAACAACATCTTCACAAGCAAGACGACCAACAAGTCTGTCTTTGAGCTTTTCAATAATTTCATTTCCGTCTTTGATGTCAGAAACAAAAATACCGTCATTTGTTCCACAATCGTCTTCACGGATAATAACTTCCTGAGAAACGTCAACCAGACGACGTGTAAGGTAACCTGAGTCGGCTGTACGGAGCGCTGTATCGGTAAGACCTTTACGAGCACCGTGTGTTGAAATGAAGTATTCAAGAACTGTAAGACCTTCACGGAAGTTAGCCTTAATCGGAATTTCGATTGTTCTACCTGATGTATCAGCCATAAGACCACGCATAGCAGCCAGCTGACGAACCTGGTTTACGCTACCACGGGCTCCGGAATTCGCCATCATAAAGATTGGGTTGAGCTCGTCGAGGTTCTTCATAAGAGCATCAGTAACCTTATTTGAAGTTTCTGACCAAATCTGAATAACTTTCTGATAACGTTCCTCGTTGGTAAGAAGACCACGGAGATATTTCTTTGTAACCTTATCGATTTCGTCTTCTGCTTCCTTGAGGTAAACTTTCTTTTCAGCAGGGATTTCCATATCCGAAACGCCAACAGTGATAGCACCGCGGGTTGAATATTTAAAGCCCATGGCCTTTACATCATCAAGGAGAGTAGCAGTTTCAGTGATGCCGTGAATCTTGATGCTCTTGTCAATAATCTGACCAAGCTTTTTCTTGTCAACACGGAAAGCAACTTCCAACGCCAAAGCATTTTCCGGCTTGCTTCTGTCAACAAAACCAAGGTCCTGAGGAATCTTTTCATTGAATATAAGACGTCCAACAGTTGCATCAATGATACCTGTAACTGTCTCGCCATTTATTTCGCGACTCACTCTCACCTTGATAGGAGCGTGAAGCCCAACAGCACCATTGGCATATGCAAGTGTCGCCTCATTTTCAGAGCCAAACACCTTGCCCGCACCAATTTCATCATCAATCTGAATAGTAAGATAGTAGCTTCCAAGCACCATATCCTGAGTAGGAACAGTAACAGGATTACCATCCTGAGGCTTAAGAAGGTTATTTGCTGAAAGCATAAGGAACCTTGCTTCTGCCTGAGCCTCTGCTGAAAGTGGGAGGTGAACAGCCATCTGGTCACCGTCAAAGTCAGCATTGAATGCTGTACATACGAGTGGGTGAAGCTTAAGCGCCTTACCCTCAACAAGAACGGGTTCAAACGCCTGGATACCAAGTCTATGGAGTGTAGGAGCACGGTTGAGGAGAACCGGATGCTCTGAAATTACACTTTCAAGCACATCCCAAACCTCGGGGCGTACACGTTCCACCATACGCTTTGCTGATTTTATATTGTGCGCAAGACCGTCTTCCACTAACTTTTTCATAACAAACGGCTTGAAAAGTTCAAGAGCCATTTTCTTTGGAAGACCGCACTGATAAATTTTAAGTTCCGGACCAACGACGATAACCGAACGTCCTGAATAGTCAACACGCTTACCAAGAAGGTTCTGACGAAAACGTCCCTGCTTACCTTTCAGCATATCTGAAAGTGACTTGAGAGGACGGTTGCCGGGGCCTGTAACAGGACGGCCACGTCTTCCGTTATCGATTAAAGCATCAACCGCTTCCTGAAGCATTCTCTTTTCGTTTCTTACAATGATTTCAGGAGCTCCAAGGTCAAGAAGTCTCTTGAGACGGTTGTTTCTATTTATAACTCTTCTATAAAGGTCATTGAGGTCTGATGTTGCAAATCTGCCACCGTCAAGCTGAACCATAGGTCTGATTTCCGGAGGAATTACCGGAATAACAGGCATAATCATCCATTCGGGCTTGTTTCCTGACTGACGGAATGAGTCAACAACCTCTAAACGTCTTACTGTTCTGATTTTCTTCTGACCCTTCGCACCGTCAAGGTCAGCCTTCAGTTCCTCATAAAGTGCTTCAAGGTCAATAGCTTTCAGCATTTCAAGAACTGCCTCAGCACCCATACCTGCACGGAATGCATCGTTTCCGTATTTTTCACATTCTTCGCGGTATTCCTTTTCGCTCAAGATCTGGTTTTTCATAAGACCTGTTTTGCCTGGGTCAATAACCACGTATGCTGCAAAATAGAGAACCTTTTCAAGAACTCTTGGTGACATATCAAGGATAAGACCCATACGGCTGGGAATACCCTTGAAATACCAGATGTGTGAAACAGGAACAGCAAGTTCAATGTGTCCCATACGTTCACGACGAACCTTTGAGCGTGTAACTTCAACACCGCATCGGTCACAGACAACGCCCTTATAACGGACACGCTTATACTTTCCACAGTTACACTCCCAGTCCTTCTGTGGTCCAAAAATTCTTTCACAGAAAAGACCGTCCTTTTCGGGCTTTAATGTTCTGTAGTTTATTGTTTCCGGCTTTTTAACCTCACCATGAGACCATTCTCTTATCTTTTCGGGTGAAGCAAGGCCTATCTGAATGGCATCAAAACTTTGATATTCTGACATACAATAATCACTCGACTTTCTGCTCACAAATATATCAAATTCCTGTCTCCGCTATGAGCGACAGAGAAATCAGGTTGTAAAAATCAACTGAAATTAAAGTTCTTCGTCTGATTCGTCAAGGTCTTCTGCATCAAGTGCCGCAAAAGCCTCAGCCATCATATCAAAGCCGCTGCCTTCAAGGTCATCATCCGCATCTTCCTCTTCTTCATCAAAGTCATAGAAGATTTCTTCTTCAAGAAGGTCGCTTTCTTCATTTTCAGCGGGAACTGCCGGAGCGTCTTCCGGAGCATCCTCTGCTCTGTCGATTTTTACCGGTAAATCATCACCGTCTTCGTCGGTGCATTCCTTAAGGAATACTTCGTTGCCATCAGAGTCAAGAACCTTAACATCAAGAGCAAGGCTCTGAAGTTCTTTGATAAGAACCTTGAAGGATTCAGGAATACCTGGCTTCGGAATGTTTTCGCCCTTAACGATTGCTTCGTAAGTTTTAACACGGCCAACAACGTCATCGGATTTAACTGTCAAAATTTCCTGGAGTGTGTATGCCGCACCATAAGCTTCCAGGGCCCAAACTTCCATTTCACCGAATCTCTGACCACCGAACTGAGCTTTACCACCAAGAGGCTGCTGAGTAACCAGTGAGTAAGGACCAGTAGAACGTGCATGGATTTTATCATCAACAAGGTGGGCGAGTTTTAGCATATGCATATAACCAACAGTTACACGATTGTCAAATGGCTCACCTGTTCGACCGTCATAGAGAACAGTCTTTCCGTCACGCTCATAGCCTGCACTTTCCAGTGCATCCATAATATCATCTTCGTTTGCGCCGTCAAATACAGGAGTTGCAACCTTCCAGCCGAGGGCCTTTGCCGCATAGCCAAGGTGAACTTCAAGCACCTGACCGATATTCATACGTGAAGGAACGCCGAGAGGGTTGAGAACAATCTGGAGCGGTGTGCCATCAGGAAGGAAAGGTATGTCTTCTTCAGGAAGAATTCTTGAAATAACACCCTTGTTTCCGTGGCGGCCCGCCATTTTGTCACCAACAGAGATTTTTCTCTTCTGAGCGATGTAACAACGAACTATCTGAGTAACACCAGGAGGAAGCTCGTCACTGTTTTCACGGGTAAATACTTTTTCGTCAACAATGATACCATATTCACCGTGGGGAACACGGAGTGATGTATCACGAACTTCACGTGCCTTTTCACCAAAGATTGCACGGAGAAGTCTTTCTTCGGCTGATAATTCTGTTTCACCCTTTGGTGTAACCTTACCAACCAATATATCACCGCTTGAAACCTCAGCACCGATACGAATAATACCACGCTCGTCCAAATCCTTGAGAGCATCTTCGCCCACGTTTGGAATATCACGTGTAATTTCTTCCGGACCGAGCTTTGTGTCACGGGATTCAATTTCATATTCTTCAATGTGAATTGAAGTAAGAACATCATCTTTAACAAGCTGTTCGCTGATAAGCATAGCGTCTTCATAGTTATAACCTTCCCATGTCATAAATCCAATGAGAATGTTTCGTCCAAGACCGATTTCGCCGTTTTGGGTTGAAGGACCGTCAGCAATAATGTCGCCTTTTTCAACGTGTTCACCCGCTGAAACAATGGGACGCTGATTGATGCACATACCCTGGTTTGAACGCATAAATTTGATAAGCTTGTATGTGTCGGTATCGCCGTCATCTGTCTTTATCTCAATCTGACGTGCAGAAACCTTTGTAACTGTACCGCTGTTTTTCGCGAGAACACAGACCCCTGAGTCTTTTGCTGTCTTGTGTTCCATACCTGTACCGATAATCGGTGATTCAGGAACAAGAAGCGGAACTGCCTGACGCTGCATGTTTGAACCCATGAGGGCACGGTTAGCGTCGTCGTTTTCAAGGAAGGGAATCATCGCTGTAGCGATTGATGTAACCTGTCTTGGAGAAACGTCCATATAGTCAACAACGCATTTTCCGGGTTCTGCTGAAACTTCAAGGAATTCATCTCTGTATCTGGTAACGACTTTCTTTGCGATGAACTTGTTGTTTTCATCAAGTGCCTCGTTTGCCTGAGCGATATAGAAACCGTCCTCTGTGTCAGCTGCCATATATTCAACCACGTCAGTAACGCAGCCGGTTTCCTTGTCAACTTTGCGGTAAGGAGCTTCAATGAAGCCATATTCGTTTACCTTTGCAAAGCCTGACAGCGAGTTGATAAGACCAATGTTCGGACCTTCAGGAGTTTCAATAGGACACATACGTCCATAGTGTGAATGGTGAACGTCACGAACTTCAACGCCGGCACGTTCTCTTGAAAGACCGCCAGGACCAAGTGCTGAAAGTCTTCTCTTGTGAGTAAGCTCACCAAGAGGGTTAATCTGGTCCATAAACTGTGAAAGCTGTGATGAACCAAAGAATTCTTTAATCGCTGATGTAACTGGACGGATATTGATAAGTGTCTGAGGTGTAACAACGTCCAAATCCTGAGTTGACATTCTTTCACGAACAACACGTTCCATTCTTGAAAGACCAATTCTGAACTGGTTCTGAAGAAGCTCGCCAACACTGCGCAAGCGACGGTTTCCAAGGTGGTCGATGTCATCAACAGTGCCAACGCCTGCAGCAAGGTTTCCTACATAAGAGATTGACGCCATTATGTCATCAACCAGAATATGCTTTGGAATAAGCTCATCACGGCGGTCTTGAAGAGCCGCCTTGAATTCGTCAGAATTCACATCAGGGAACTCGTCCATGATTTCTTTAAGAACTGTATAACGCACCTTTTCGTTGATGCCGTATTCTCTTGGGTTGTAATCAACCAATTCAGCAAGGTCTGTCATTCCATTTGAAATAACACGAGTCTTGTGCTCGTCATCAACTTTAAGTGTGATTGCGTTTACATTTGCTTTTTCAAGGATAGCCGCTATTTCACGGGTAATTGTTTCGCCCTCTGAAACAAGAAGCTCGCCTGTTTCTTTGTCAATAATTGTTTCAGCAGAAACATGACCTGTAATTCTTGCAGCAAGAGCAAGCTTTTTGTTGAACTTATAACGTCCAACCCTTGCCAAGTCATATCTCTTTGGGTCAAAGAAGAGGTTTGTAATAAGCGACTTTGCGCTTTCAACCGTTGGGGGTTCACCCGGACGGAGTTTTCTGTAAATTTCAAGAAGACCTTCTTCAACTGTCTTTGTAGTGTCCTTTTCCATTGTACGCATAATGCGGTCATCTTCACCAAAGAGGTCGATGATTTCAGCATCTGTGCCAAAGCCAAGGGCACGGATAAGAACAGTAATGGGAGTTTTTCTCATTTTGTCAATCTTTACGTGGAAGATATCGTTGCTGTCTGTTTCATATTCAAGCCATGCACCACGGTTGGGAATAACCTGAGATGAGAAAAGCTTCTTTCCGATTTTGTCAAACTTTTCAGCAAAATACACGCTTGGGGCGCGGACAAGCTGGCTGACGATAACACGTTCAGCACCGTTTATAATAAAGGTGCCCGAGGGTGTCATTATGGGGAAATCACCCATAAAAATTTCCTGTTCCTTGACTTCACCGGTTTCCTTATTGATAAGACGCACCTTTACTCTGAGGGGAGCAGCGTATGTAGCGTCACGCTCCTTGCACTCCTCAATGTCATATTTGGGGGTCATATCTATTCTGTAATCAATAAATTCCAGAATAAGGTTTCCCGCATAGTCAGTGATGGGTGACACATCGTGGAAGACCTCTTTCAGTCCTTCTTCCAGAAACCAGTCATAAGAATTTTTCTGGATTTCGATAAGATTGGGCATGTCAATAACTTCCCTAATCTTACCATAGCTCATTCGGGTATTTTT
>JAFVTM010000008.1 GCA_017503225.1 Clostridia bacterium | reverse complement strand
GTTGATGTTGTTGAAATGCAGTCTGAAGCAGGTGCTGCCGGTGCAGTACACGGTTCACTTCAGGCAGGTGCTTTAACCACAACATTTACAGCATCACAGGGTCTTCTTCTTATGATCCCCAATATGTACAAAATTGCAGGCGAACTTCTCCCTACAGTTTTCCACGTTAGTGCTCGTGCACTTGCTGCTCACGCACTCAACATCTTTGGTGACCATCAGGACGTTATGGCTTGCCGTCAGACAGGCTTTGCAATGCTCGCATCAGGAAGCGTTCAGGAAACAATGGACCTCGGTGGCGTAGCTCACCTTGCTTCAATCAAGGGCAGAGTTCCTTTCCTCCATTTCTTCGACGGTTTTAGAACTTCACACGAAATTCAGAAGGTTGAAGTTATGGATTATGAAGACCTCAAGGGTCTCCTTGACTGGGATGCTCTCAAAGCATTCAAGGACAATGCTCTTAACCCTGAACACCCAGTTCTTCGTGGTACAGCTCAGAACGCTGATATCTACTTCCAGGGCAGAGAAGCTGCTAACAAATATTATGATGCTATTCCTGATATTGTTGCAGACTATATGAAAGAAATCACAAAGATTACAGGCAGAGAATATAAGCCTTTCAACTACTATGGTGCACCTGATGCAACAAAAGTTATCGTTGCTATGGGCAGTGCTTGTGAAGCTATCGAAGAAACAGTTGATTATATCAACGCTCGTGGCGGAAAAGTTGGTGTTGTTAAAGTTCACCTTTACAGACCTTTCTCTGCTAAATACTTCTTTGATGTAATCCCCGAAACTGTTGAAAAGATTGCTGTTCTTGACAGAACAAAGGAACCCGGTTCAATCGGCGAACCCCTTTATCTTGACGTTTGCAACCTTTACTACGGCAAGGAAAACGCTCCCAAAATCGTTGGCGGTCGTTATGGTCTTGGTTCAAAAGACACAACACCTACACAGATTATGGCAGTTTACAACAATCTTGATGCAGACGAACCCAAAAACAACTTCACAATCGGTATTGTGGACGACGTTACCAACCTCTCACTTGAACTTCCCGAAAAAATAAATGCGGCGCCTGAGGGCACAACACGTTGTAAGTTCTGGGGCTTTGGCTCTGACGGTACTGTTGGTGCTAACAAAGACGCTATCAAGATTATTGGTGACAACACAGACCTTTACGCTCAGGCATATTTTGACTATGACTCAAAGAAGTCAGGCGGCGTTACAATGTCTCACTTGAGATTCGGTAAAAAGCCTATCAAGTCAACATATCTCCTTGACGAAGCTGACTACATCGCTTGTCACAAGCCTGCTTACCTTACACAGTACGATGTACTTGAGGGTCTGAAGAAGGGCGGTACATTCCTCCTCAACTGCGTATGGACACCTGAGGAACTTGAAGAACACCTCCCTGCAAACGTTAAGAGATACCTTGCAGAAAACGAAATCGAATTCTACACAATCAACGCTGTAGATGTTGCTGTTAAAGTTGGTCTTGGTCCAAACCGTATCAACATGGTTACACAGAGTGCTTTCTTTAAGCTCGCTAATGTAATCGACTTCGACAAGGCTGTTGAGCTTATCAAGGCTGCTATCAAGAAGACATATGGCAAAAAGGGTGACGAAATCGTTAAGATGAACTGCGACGCAGTTGACGGTGCTATCGAAGCTCTCGTTAAAATCGACGTTCCCGCAGCTTGGAAAGATGCTGTTGATAAGGATGTTAAGGAAAACAACATTCCTGACTTCATCAAGAACATTGTTCAGCCCGTAAATGCACAGGCTGGTAACAAGCTCCCTGTTAGCACATTCGCAGGTATCGAAGACGGTACTTTTGAAACAGGTACTTCAAGATACGAAAAACGTGGTGTTGCTGTAAACGTTCCCGCTTGGGATATCACAAAATGTATCCAGTGTAACCAGTGTTCACTTGTTTGTCCTCATGCTGCTATCCGTCCTGTTCTTTTGAACGCTGACGAAGCTGCAAAGAAACCCGAAAGCTTTGAAACAAAGGCTGCTACAGGTTTTGCTGGTATGGAATACAGAATTCAGGTTTCACCTCTTGACTGTCTTGGTTGTGGCGTTTGTGCTCAGGTTTGTCCAGCTAAGGAAAAAGCCCTCACAATGAAACCAATTGCAGAGGTTGAATGTGAAGCTCCTAACTGGGAATTCGCTATGACTGTTTCTTCAAAACAGGATGAAATTGATATCACAAAGAGCACAAAGAACTCACAGTTCGCAACTCCTATGCTTGAATTCTCAGGCGCTTGCGCTGGTTGTGGTGAAACACCTTACATCAAGCTTATCACTCAGCTCTTCGGTGACAGAATGATGGTTGCTAACGCTACAGGTTGTACATCAATCTGGGGTGGCTCTGCTCCTTCAATGCCTTACTGCAAGAACGCTGAAGGCAAGGGTCCGGCTTGGGCTAACTCACTCTTTGAAGACAACGCTGAGTTCGGTCTTGGTATGGTTCTCGCTAATAAGAAAATCAGAAACACTTTGGTTTCAAGAATGAATTCAGTTATGGATGAAGTTAAGCCTGAACTCGCTGCTGCATTCAAGGCTTGGATCGAAGGCAGGGATAACGCTGATGCATCAAAGGCTGCTGCAAAAGAAATCGCAGCGCTCATCAAGGATGCTGATATGACAAATCCTGCAATCAAAGAAATCGCTGACCGCACCGACTTCCTCGTAAAGAGATCACAGTGGGTATTTGGTGGCGACGGTTGGGCTTACGATATCGGTTACGGCGGTCTTGACCACGTTATCGCATCAGGCGAAGACATCAATATCTTCGTTGTTGATACCGAAGTTTACTCAAATACAGGCGGTCAGGCATCTAAAGCTACACCTACTGCTGCTGTTGCTAAATTTGCAGCTTCAGGTATGAAGACCAAGAAGAAAGACCTCGGTATGATTGGTACAACTTACGGATATGTTTATGTTGCACAGATTGCTCTTGGTGCTGATATGAATCAGGCGCTCAAAGCTATCAAGGAAGCAGAAGCTTATCCGGGTCCATCACTTATTATTGCTTACGCTCCTTGTATCAACCACGGTATCAAGGTTGGTATGGCTAACACAATCGCAGAGGAAAAGAAAGCTGTTCAGACAGGTTACTGGCATCTCTGGAGATACAATCCTCTCCTCAAAGAAGAAGGCAAGAACCCCTTCATCCTTGACTCAAAAGAGCCAACAGGCACAGTTAAGGAATTCCTTGAAGGAGAAAACCGTTATCTCATGCTCAAGAAGGCATTCCCCGAAGTTGCAGCACAACTCTTTGACAAGGCTGAAAAAGACCTTATTGAAAGATACGAAATCTACAAAAAGAAAGCTGCTGAAGAATGCTAATTTCTTAAATAACCCATCAAAAACACCGTTGGAAAATCCAACGGTGTTTTTTTTGCAATCATTGACAACAAACACAAAAAATGCTATAATTATATGCAGTATTTACTTTGGAGGGGTAGTCCATAATGAAAAATATCACTCTGGCAGATATAGCTGCAAAAACAGGTTTCTCTATAAACACTGTTTCGCACGCTCTTCACGATAAACCGGACATTTCACAAAAAACAAAAGATTATATAATAAAAACTGCAAATGAAATTGGCTATATCGCCAACAGTTCTGCCACTTCACTTCGTTCTGGCAAAACCAAGAGCATTGCCATCATCTGCGGAGATATTTCAAACCCTTACTTTTCAATTATGATAAGGGAGATGGAAATCACCCTTAAAAATTATGGTTACACATCTTTCATTATCAATACTGACGAAAATCAAAAAATTGAAAAGAATGCCATTATTTCCGCCATCAGCAGAGGCGCTGACGGAATTGTCCTGTGCCCTGTTCAACAAAGCAGTGAAAACATCGACTTTATAAAATCAAAAAAAATGCCCTATATCCTTATTGGGCGTCGATTTGATGAAACATCCAGTTATGTTGTTTGTGACGATAAAAACGGAGGAAAGCTTGCTGCAACACATCTTTTTGATGAAGGCAGAAAGAAATTTCTGTTTTTGAATGGACCATCTTATATTTCCAGTGCAAATGAACGTCTCTTTGGAATTAAAAGTGCTTTCAAGGCAGCCAATACCCCACTTGAAAATCTCTGTGTCGAAGAAATCAGTATTACAACCGAGCAAACTATCAAAACTTTGCTTTCAAAACACAGTGATTGTGATGCTGTTATTTGTTTCAGTGACCTTATTGCAATGCAGGTGTGCCACTGTCTCAAAGAAGCAGGGAAAAACGTTCCTCAGGACACCTCTGTTATTGGATTTGATAATATTGCATCAAACTTCTATTTCTCCCCCATGCTTTCTTCTGTCACATCTTCAAAAAGAAAGATGGCTTCATTCGCCATCGAAACCCTTATGAAAATGATTGAAACAGATGACCTCACACCGATAAATAAGATTTTTAAAACAAGGCTTATCCTGAGAGAAACCACTAAAGACTAGACTATATAGCAAAAGCCCAATAATTATTGGTCTTTTGCTTTTGTTGAAAGCCAAACCCCCGACCAAAATTTTGGTCGGGGGGTTTGGCTTTAGGGGTATTCAATCAATTACTTTAATTCTGAAATTATTTTTGTTTCGCTTGCTTTATATGCATTTTCGACGATTTTTTGAACGTTTATACCGTCCTCGCCGGTAATCTCAGGCGCTGTGCCGTTAAGCACTGCATTGCCAAAAGATTCTATCTCTTTTGTGTACATATTTCCAAGCTCAACATCCAGCTTAACCGGAACAAGCTCATCACGGTTCTGTGCTGCATCATAGCCCAAAGAATCATCAGAGATAAGAACAGAAACATCTCCGCCCTCAACCTGACTGATAGTACCTTCAGCCATAATGCTACCCTTTGTACCATAAATTTCAAGCTTGCACTTTGCAGCTGCGTCAGGAATGTTGAAGTTTGCATCAACCATAGCAAATGCACCATTGTCCATCTTCATAACAATTGCTGAAGAGTCATCAGCGTTATAGCTGAATGTCTGTGTTCCAGCAAAACCGGTAACTTCAACAGCCTTAAGACCTGTTATATATTGAAGAAGGTCAATGCAGTGGATACCCATATCCATAAGTGCACCGCCACCTGAAAGGTCCTTGTTCTGACGCCAGTTTCCCGGAATATCGGGATACCAGCAGGTAAGCTGAGCACGCATTGAAACAATGTCGCCAAGTTTTCCGTCAGAAACAAGCTTTTTCATTTCCTGATGGTAAGCAGCAAAACGCATCATGAGACCAACGCCAAGCTTCACACCTTCTTTTTTGCAAGCGTCGAGAATTTCAACAGACTCTTCGCTTGTCAAAGCCATAGGCTTTTCAATGAGAATGTGTTTCTTTGCTTTTGCTGCAGCGAATGCCTGCTCTTTGTGACAGAAAACAGGTGAAGCAATATAAACTGCCTGAATTTCGTCAAGAGCAAGAAGCTCTTCGTAGTTATCAAAAGCATACTTTGCATTATATTTTTCTTTGCATCTTTCTGCTGCTTCTTTGTTTGTATCCATAACAGCAATCAGCTCAACATTATCAGCAAGCATCATGCCAGGAAGGGTTCTGCGGTCAGCGATACCGCCACAACCGATTACGCCCCATTTTACTTTATTCATAATAATGCTCCTTAAGCTAACTGATTTTGTTTATTTAGTGTGAGCTGCCAAAACCTTCTTGAAGCCATCAATACATCTTTCGATGTGTACTTCTTCCCATGACGGATGGAGGAAAAGACAAACTGTCTGCTTGCGGAGTGCGTTTGCATTCTTACAGAATACCTTGTCATACTGAACAGAAGCTTCGTCTGTGTATTCTTTAGCTTCAAATGGGAACTTAGCTGTACCAAAACCGCCGTGTTCTCTGTAAGCTTTTTCTTCGTAAGCTTCAGGCCACTGAATACCGTAGCAGGGAATACCTGATGCACCAAGTTCTTTAACGATAGCAGGAGCATCACAATCAAGAACATCAAGGTCAACAAGCATTGGGTACCACCAGTAAGCGTTCTTTCTTTCTGCTGTGTTTACGGGAAGCTTTTTGATTCCTTTAAGACCTGCAAATGCTTCATCATACATTTTTGCATATTTGAAACGACGTGCAAGATTCCAATTGTCAAGTCTCTTAAGTTCGTTGATACCAAAAATTGACTGAATTTCTGTCATTCTGTAGTTGAAACCAACTCTTCTGTGTATGTAAGGAAGCTTTTCTTCAAGAGCAAGCATATTCATTCTTGTCTTTACATCGTAACCATGGTCACGGAATGAACGGCACTCCCAACCTGTATCTTCGTCATTTGTAACAACCATACCGCCTTCGCCGCCTGTTGTAAAGTGCTTGCTCTGGCAGAATGAGAAACAACCTACATCACCGATAAGACCAGCTTTTATGCCGTTATATTCACCACCGAAGCACTGTGCACAGTCTTCAACAACCTTGAGGTTGTGCTTTTTAGCGATTTCAAGAATCGGACCCATATCAGCAACAACACCATAAAGGTGAACAACGATGATAGCCTTTGTTCTTGGTGTGATAAGTGCTTCAATGCAAGCAGGATCGATTGTGTGGTCATCTGTAACATCAGCGAATACAGGGATAGCACCAGCCTGTACTACTGAGAATGAAGATGCAATAAATGAGTATGAAGGAACAATAACTTCATCGCCAGGGCCTATGTTAAGGCTTGCAAGAGCGATGTGAAGAGCAGCTGTTCCGTTTGTACAAGAGATAGCCATCTTTGCACCCATCCATTTAGCCCATGCTTCTTCAAATTCCATACCTTTTTTTCCTGTCCAGTAGTTTACCTTACCGTTTCTAACGGGTTCAAGGATATCTTCTGCTGTTTCAGGAGCGAACTGTGGCCACATAGGAAATCCGATTTCTTCAATGCCGGCACCGTTCATTACGATTTCTTTTTCTTTGCTCATAATAAATTTCCTCCTTTAATTTGTCCAGTGGACTTATAAATCATTTAAAAAATTTATCCCGAAAGATAAACATTATTTTTTTAATCTTTTTGACTATTAGATACCAAATATCGAGTCAAATACAACTTTTGCTCCGCCCATGGTAACAGGATTTCCCTGTAAAACCGAATATCTTATGTATTTATCTTTTATCAATGAAATTTCATCAAAGCACTGTTTGAGGGGTTCAAGAAGAAACTCACCCAGGGTGCGAATCTGTCCGCCAACTACAATAAATTCCGGGTCAATCAAATTCACAATATTGTTGACTCCAAAAGCGAGAGCTTTAGCTGTACTCGAAACTGCCTCCTCCGCTTTTTTATCATTAGCTTCAAGCTTTTTCAAAAGTTCATCCATTGAAAAACAATCTGTTTTCCTTAAAATCGCCGGTATACTGGCGACAAGTTCAAGACATCCATAGTTTCCGCATTGACAGCGTTCACCATTAAAATCCACACTTATATGTCCAAATTCGCCTGCCATACCGCTGCCGTCATAGATTTTCCCGTCAATAAGAATACCTGCGCCAACACCATCATCAATATCAATAGATACAAGGTTTTTAACCTGCTCGTCAGCACCAAATTCTTTTTCAGCATAGGCTACGAGACCTGAGTTGTTTTTGAGAATAACCCTGACATCCGGCATCGCCTCAGAAACAGTCTGATAAACATCTCGCGCATCCTCTGCGTCCAAGACTGTGGATGACAAAAGTCGGTTGTTTTTTGTGTCAATAACGCCAGGAACACCCATGGTAACACCCAAAATTCTTCGGTTTCGGGATACCATGCCAATCGCATGTAAAATTCCCATAGCAATCTTCTGTCCCTTTACAATCGGCACTTCCGTATGGAAAACCGACGTAAAATCAAGTGCAAAAGCATCTGCAACAATTCTGTTTTTTCTTATGTCAAGGCCCACAAAATATCCGCCGTCGGCACAAACCTGCAAAAGCACAGCCTTGCGTCCGCTGGTATTTGAATCCTTTACTCCACATTCTTCCACAAGCCCGTCAGCCATCAGTGCTTCCACCAATGACGAGACAGTGGTGGCGCTCAGTCCCGTAATTTTTTTTATATCCGCACGGGAAATGCAACCATTTTTGTGAATTAAGCGAAAAACCAAACGCATATTTGATTCTTTTATCAATTGCTGTGATGATTTTACAACTTCCAACATAACAACCTCTCATAATTAGTCCATCGGCTGTAATAATTATAATATAGCATAAAATCCATCTATTGTCAATACGCCGAAAAATTTTTTTGCAAAAAAGCTCCCTAAGGGAGCCTTTGTTTTATTCAATCACAGTTCCATCCGCATGGAATACCGGCAGGGGTGCAAGATAAGTAATATCTTCTCTGCCTATTGCATCGCCTTCAGCGAGGACCGACATGCGACCCACAACTTTTCCGCCAACCTGCTTGATAAGCGTTTCAAGAGCAGCAAGTGATTCGCCAGTGCTTATTACATCATCCACAATAAGAACACGCTTATCCTTCATTGCTTCTGCCTCTTCTGCTCCAATGCAAAGAGTCTGTTTGTGAGCAGTGGTAATCGAGTCAACCTCAGTAGTGATTACATCCTTCATATAGAGCTTCGGGCCCTTTCGTGCAACAATATAATAGTTGTGTCCTGCTTGCCTTGCCATTTCATAAAGAAGCGGGATACCTTTGGATTCCGCTGTGATCATAACATCGCACTCAGGTGCTTTTTTAAGTAGTTCACGCGCACTGTTAACCGTAATTTCCACATCACCAAACATAATAAACGCTGCAATATAAAAATCATCCGAAACCTTGCAAAGCGGAAGTTCACGAGTAACTCCGGCAATCTCCATTTCATAAAATCTGTCCATTTCAACAAGCTCCTTTACATCACAGAAAATATCCCCCGTCTTTGAAGACGAGGGATATCTGCCTTCATTTTTATTTTATGCAAGACCCATAACCTTGAGCACAATATAAATTGCAAACAAAGCAACTGAAACCCACATTACACCGCTGATGTCTTTTGCCTTGCCTGTAACAAGCTTAAGGATAACCCAAGCAAGCATACCGAACATAATGCCGTTTGCAATTGAGTATGTAAGAGGCATCATAACGATAGCAAGGAATGCACCGATTACATCTGCTGCATCGCCTTCAAAGTCAACTTTCTTTATTGAAGAAAGCATCAGAAGACCAACATAGAGCATAGCAGGTGTTGTAGCAAAGCCGGGGATTGCAAGGAAGATAGGTGCAAAAATAATTGCTATGATAAACATAACAGCTGTTGTAACAGCGGTAAGGCCTGTTCTTCCGCCTGCTGCAACGCCGGCACTTGATTCAACATAGCTTGTAACAGTTGATGTACCAAGGCAAGCACCAACAACAGTACCAACAGCGTCAGCCATCAAAGCACCGCCGGCTTTTGGAAGTTTTCCGTCCTGATCAAGAAGGTCGCCTTTTTCAGCAACGCCGATAAGTGTACCAACTGTATCAAATATATCAGTATAAAGGAATGTAAATACAACAAGGATAAATCCTGCAAAGTTCTTTGCAATAAATCCAAAGTCAAACTGGAAAAGAGCCGGAGCTGCAAAGTTTGCTTTGATTGATTCCCAAGTGAGATTGGGGATTACAGAATAAACGCCATTTGCAGGGTCAGGAACATACCAACCGATAAGTTCAGCAACTATACCGAGCACCCATGTGATGATGATGCCGAGAAGAATTCCGCCCGGAACCTTGAAATGCTGAAGTACACCAATTACCAAAAGTCCAACAAGCGCCAGAACAACACCGGGTGATGCAAGATTACCCATTGCAACAGTAGTAGCAGGGTCAGCAACAACAATTTTTGCATTAAGAAGAGCAATGATTGTGATAAAGAGACCGATACCTGCTGTGATACCAAACTTGAGGTTTGCTGGAATTTTGTTAACCAGAGCTTCACGGAACTTGAATATTGAGAGAAGCATAAATATAATACCCTCAATCAAGATAGCTGTGAGAGCAACCTGATATGAATAGCCCATAGCACCGCAAACTGTGAATGCAAAGAATGCATTGAGTCCCATACCTGAAGCAAGTGCCACAGGATAGTTTGCAAAGAACGCCATACAAAGTGTTGCAATAGCAGCAGAAATAGCAGTCGCCATGAACACGCCTGCAGGTGTTGCGCCTGGAATGTTGCCAAGATAACCGGGATTTACCGCAAGAATATAAGACATTGCAAGGAATGTGGTGATACCCGCGAGAATCTCAGTTTTGACATTTGTTCCATGTTCTTTTAATTTAAAAAGTTTTTCCATGAGATTTCACTCCTCATATAAAATTTTTTACAAAACTATTTTATAACACTTTTCGACTTTTTTCAAGCAAATTAAAAAATTTACATTTTTTTGTAGGCTTTAACAATAAAACATACCATTATTTGTATATTTCGCATATACTTACCACAACATAGTGTATTTTTGACAAAAAAAGATGCAGGCATTCGCCTGCATCCCATTATTAATTTTTAAATCTTAATAAATACCCTGAGACAGCATAGCCTTTGCTACCTTAATAAAACCTGCAATATTTGCACCCGCTACCAAGTCATATCCAAGACCATACTCTTCAGCAGCTTCAACAGAAACCTTGTGAATATTAACCATAATACCCTTAAGCTTTTCACCAACCTCTTCCGCTGTCCAGCTGTATCTCATTGAGTTCTGTGCCATTTCCAAAGAAGAAACTGCAACACCACCAGCATTGGCAGCTTTCGAAGGACCAATTATTGCGCCGCTTTCTTTCATCAATTCCATAGCTTCTTCTGTCGTAGGCATATTTGCAACTTCAATATAATACTTTGTGCCGTTTGCCACAATCTTCTTTGCTTCATCAAGATTGATTTCGTTCTGAGTAGCACAAGGCATACAAATATCAACTTTAACTTCCCAAGGCTTTTTGCCTGCAAAGAACTGACATCCGAATTTATCAGCATAATCCTGAGCCTTGTCACGACCAGACGCTCTCATTTCAAGAAGATAGTTGATTTTCTCTTCTGTAATCACACCATCTGGATCATAAACATAGCCATCAGGCCCTGAAATTGTAACAACCTTGCCGCCGAGCTCTGCAACCTTTTTGCAAACGCCCCATGCAACGTTTCCAAAACCTGAAACTGCAACTGTTTTGCCTTTGATATCATCACCACAATGATGCAAAACTTCATTTGCATAATATGTAGCACCAAATCCTGTAGCTTCAGGTCTTATGAGAGAACCACCATACTCGAGTCCTTTGCCTGTAAGAACACCATTTTCCCAAGCAGCCTTTATTCTCTTGTACTGACCGTAAAGGTAACCGATTTCTCTTCCACCAACACCAATATCACCAGCAGGAACGTCAACGTTAGGCCCAATATGTCTGTAAAGTTCTGTCATAAACGCCTGACAAAATCTCATGATTTCGCCATCGCTCTTTCCTCTTGGGTCAAAATCGCTGCCACCTTTACCACCGCCGATAGGAAGACCGGTAAGGCTGTTTTTGAAGGTCTGTTCAAAACCAAGGAATTTGATGATTCCAAGGTATACAGACGGATGAAAACGAAGACCGCCCTTATACGGGCCAATTGCACCGTTAAACTGTACACGATAACCTGTGTTTACCTGAGTCTTGCCACTATCGTCAACCCATGCAACCCTGAAAATAATCTGTCTTTCAGGTTCAACCATTCTTTCAAGAATAGCCGCCTTTTCATACTCCGGATGCTTTTCAACCACCGGAGCAATGCTTGTGAAAACTTCTGTCACAGTCTGAATAAATTCAGGCTCTGACGCATGCTTTCTTTTTACGTCTTCAATCACTCTTTCAATATAAGACATGAAAATACCCCCTAAAAATTTTTAATTTATTTATTTTATCACTTTTCCCTTTTAAATGCAATAGCTTTCAAAAATTTTCAAAGCATTTTTCAGCAGATTTTTTATTTATCCTTTTTGGCTGCCTTTGCAACAACTTTATAAAGAGCAACAAGTGCGATAGCATTCGGAATAACCATCAAATAGTTGAAAAAGTCTGTGAGTTCCCATACCAAATCGTTGGAAAGAATTGAACCTGTGAAGATAAATGCAATGGAAATCACGGCATAAAGAATTACGCCTGCCTTTTTATTCTTTGTGAGATACTGTGCATTTATTTTTCCGAAGAAGTTCCAACCAATAATTGTTGAAAGTGCAAAGAAGAACAAGCATATTGCAATAAAGCCGTTACCAAATGCACTGGAACCAATAGCGCGTGAAAATGCCATTTGCATAGCGGTTGTTTTTGACACAATAGCTTCTGCACCAGATGTCGCAGCAACATATGCGTCACCAGTAAGACCTGCAAGAGGTCCGTTACCCACATAGAGGCAAGAAATAACAACAAGTGCTGTCATTGTGAGAACCACGAAAGTATCAATGAATACACCTATCATAGCAGCTGTACCCTGATCGTGAGGTTTCGCAACGTTTGCCATAGCATGTGCATGAGGTGTTGAACCCATACCCGCTTCGTTTGAGAAAAGACCTCTCTTTGCACCCTGACTGATAGCAGTCTTAAGTGCATAACCAATTCCGCCACCAATCAAAGCACTTGGTGTGAATGCATACTTAAATATCATACCGAATGTTTCCGGAATAAATTTAACACGAATACAAAGTATAACCAGACCGCCAACGAGATAGAGAAGTGCCATAAACGGTACCATCTTTTCAGTAACAGAAGCAAGACGCTGAACACCGCCAAGGAAAATGAAAGCTGAAATCACAGCCACAACAACACCCATAACCCAAACCGGAATACCGAATGCAGTATTACAGGTTTCAGCAATAGAGTTTGACTGAACCATACTTCCCATGAAACCAAGAGCGAGAACTGCTGCAATAGCAAAGAACACTGAAAGGAATGTCCCGAATCCATTGGGGAAAGCTTTCTTTATGTAATAAACCGGGCCACCGTGTATTTCTCCATTTTCATCTTTTATTCTTGTTTCCTGCGCAAGCACAGCTTCAGCATATATAGTAGCCATACCGAGGAATGCGATAACCCACATCCAGAATATTGCACCGGGACCACCAATAAGAATTGCGCCGGATGCACCAACGATGTTACCTGTACCTACCTGAGCTGCAATAGCTGTAGCAAGTGCCTGGAAGGAACTGATTCCGCTTTTATGCTTGCCGCCGCTAAGCTTGAGATTTCCAAATACCTGTTTCATACCTTCGCCAAAGCAGCGAACCTGAACAAAACGTGTTTTGATTGAGAAGAAAAGACCGACGCCTATAAGCAAAATAATTAGAATGTAGTCTGAAAGGTACGCGTTGGCTTTTGCAACAATGTTTAATAATATTTCTTGCATGGTTAAAAACCCTCCTAAAAAAATAAAATAAAAATAGCCGCCTGAGTAACACTCAGCGGCTCCGGAAATTGACATACAGACATATGTAAATTTAAAGATTTGTCTGCTCCGTCCTTTTGCCTGAGAGATTCAGCGACAATCCATCGCCTTGCACCTTCGGCACTCAAAATGAGATTCTCCGGAGTCCCCTCTGCTTTCAGTTTAAAAATCCTGAAAGTTTCACTGGGTTACTCATATATTATACACCCATTTCTTCTTTTGTCAATAGGTTTTTAAAATTTTGTCGATTTCAGCCTCACTTTATTCTTTAACACTTTTAACTCTCCCAAATATAATATAAAATGGAGGTGAATTGTATGAATATACATATAGTAAAAAGCGGTGAAACCGCAGCATCCATTGCGGAGCAATACGGGGTCCCGAACTTCGTTGTTGTTACTCTTAACAATCTTGAGGAAATTCCCACTTTAGTTGAAGGTCAAGCACTTCTTATTTTGGAGCCAACACAAACCCATACAGTAAGTGCAAATGAAACCATATATTCAATAGCGCAGGAATATGGAATCAGCACCAATGCACTATTCCGCAATAATCCTATTTTAAACGGGAGTACAACGCTTTATCCCGGACAGACTCTTGTTATTTCTTTCGAAAGAGACGTAAGCCGTGAAATAGACGTAAACGGTTATGCTTACCCTTATGTTAATATGTCCGTTCTCGAAGGAATACTCCCTTATTCCACCTATCTCACGCCTTTCACTTACGGAATAACCGAGCAGGGCGGTCTTGTATATCTCGATGATGAGGAACTGATTGAGAAAGCATACAGTTATGGCGTTCTTCCTCTTATGCATCTCTCCACTCTTACCGAAAGCGGTGGTTTCAGCAATGAACTTGCAAGCACTGTTTTAAACAATCCTGAAATTCAGGAACGGCTAATTGAAGAGGTGGTATATAATATGCAAGCCAAGGATTACCGCGGGCTCGACATAGATTTCGAATTTGTTTATCCCGAGGATAGTCTTTTGTATGGCGAATTTATAGGAAAGCTGAGAAGCCGTCTCAATCCTTTGGGTTTCGAGGTCATTGCCGCCCTTGCACCCAAAACCTCTGACACACAAAGGGGTCTTCTTTATGAGGGACACAACTATCAGGCGGTAGGCGATAATGCCAATGCCGTTCTTCTCATGACATATGAATGGGGCTATACCTACGGTCCACCACTTGCTGTTGCACCCATACGAAACGTACGTCAGGTAGTAGATTATGCTCTTAGCCGTATACCTGCAGAAAAAATATTTCTTGGAATTCCAAATTATGGTTATGACTGGACCTTACCATATGTAAAAGGCGAAAGCCGTGCGCGACTTATATCGAATGTTGAAGCAATAAAAATCGCCGCCAGAAATGGCGTAGCTATACAATTTGACGAGGTTTCGCAATCTCCTTGGTTCAGATACACAGACGACAGCGGCAAAGAGCACGAGGTCTGGTTTGAAGATGTCCGCAGCATTATGCAGAAATTTAATCTCGTAAACGAAAAGGGCTTGCGCGGGGTAGGCTACTGGAATTATATGCGTGCATTCCAACAAAATTTTTCTCTTCTCAATTACATGTTTAACGTAAGGCAATAACACGTAAATATCTCAACCAAGAACAATCTGCTTGAAAAAAGCAGGTTGTTTTTTTCTGTTTTTTTTGTTTTTTATTTGCTTTTTTTTGACATTTATAGTATAATGTTTGCATTATGAAAATTTAGGGGGTCTATTTATGACAAATGAAAAACGAAGCAGTTTTACAGGAAAGCTTGGATTTGTCCTTGCAGCAGCCGGTTCTGCTGTTGGACTTGGAAACATCTGGAGATTTCCTTATCT
>JAFVTM010000054.1 GCA_017503225.1 Clostridia bacterium | reverse complement strand
TAGCTCTTTATAATCTCGTCAATCTGCGCCATTCCACGCTGACTCTTTGCAATTTCCTCTTTGATTCGGTTTATGTTTTCGTTGCAATATTCAATGTTTGCAAAATTAAGAGATATTCTGTTATTTTCCTCTGCTGATTCGTCTGCTGCCTCTCTTTGTGCTTGACGGCAAACCTCCATTTGCTCTTCATATTTTTCAATTTTTTCATAAAGCTGTGCAGTCAGCTGTTCTTTTTCATCAACCTCTTTTTGCATAAGTTCGATGCTGTTTAAAACCGCTTCAAGCTTTCCGTCAATTTCAACCAGATTTTTTCTGTGCTTCACGATTTCTGCAACAGAAACGCTTACGTCAATCACTTTCAGTTCATCACGGAGATTGAGATATTTCTTTGCTTTTTCAGACTGGATACGAAGCGGCTCAATCTGGCTTGAAAGCTCGGTCATTATATCGTTGACACGGGTAAGATTGTCATTGGTCTTTTCAAGCTTTTTTTCTGCCTCGTTTTTTCTGTATTTATACTTGGTGATTCCAGCCGCTTCTTCAAAAATACGGCGTCTGTCCTCAGATTTATTACTTAAAATTTCATCAATTTTTCCCTGACCTACAATAGAATAACCCTCGCGTCCAATACCCGTATCCATAAAGAGTTCGTGAATATCACGAAGACGGCAGGAAGCATGATTTATAAAATATTCACCCTCACCGCTGCGGTACACACGTCTTGTGATAACAACCTCTTCAAAATCCACAGGGAGCTCACCGTCAGAATTGTCAAGGGTAAGTGAAACCTCAGCAAAGCCCTGAGGCTTTCTCACCTCAGTTCCTGCAAAGATAACATCTTCCATGCGGCTTCCGCGAAGAGAACGAACACTCTGTTCACCCATAACCCAACGTATAGCATCAGAAATATTGCTCTTGCCCGAACCGTTCGGTCCGACAATAGCAGTTATTCCGTTATTGAAATCAAGATATATTTTGTCTGCAAAGGACTTAAAGCCCTGAAGCTCAACACTTTTCAGATGCAAAAAAATTACCTCCTCAGGCTCAAACACCGACAATGCTTAGCCTACAATTCTCTATATTTCAAAAGAAATTATGCCATAAAAAAAGGACAAAATTCACCAGAATATATATTGGAATATTATATCACAATTTCAGGCATTTGTCCATAGCGAAATTTTTTCTGATATACAAAACAAGCATCTATCCACATATGATAAGTTTATTTCACCACTCAAACTTTTGACCATATAGGGATTAGTGATATTTGATTATACAAAAAACGGCTCCACCCTGGAGCCGCTTTTTAATTTGTATTCTTATGCCTTTTCGATTGCAATCTTTACTTTTTCACCGTTTATATTCCATTCTTTGCCATCGTTTTCAGCACTTTCGATTGAAATAGCAAGTGACTGAGCAGAAATTTCCGCTTTGTTTGCAGTGATGATTGAATCAATCTTTTCGCTTCCGCAATATGACACGCGGATGTTGTCCTGAACCTCAAAACCACTGTCCTTTCGCATTGTCTGAATTTTGCTGAGGATTTCTCTAACAAATCCCTCTTCAATGAGCTCGTCAGTGAGGTTTGTATCAAGAACAACCGTGTAACTTGCATCGCTGTCTGACACAAATCCGTCTTTCTGGAGCGTTTCAACAAGAACATCATCAATGCCAAATTCAACATCTGTACCCTCAACAGTGAGTTTCACCATCTCACCATTGTTGAGAGTTGCCATAACCTCTGCACCGTTCATTTTGTTTACCTCTTCAAAGATTGCTCTTACAATTTTTCCGTACTTGGGACCCATTGTCTTGAGCTGTGGCTTGAAGTTGTATGAAATAAACGAGCTTGCATCAGCTGTGATTTCAAGTTCCTTTACGTTAAGCTCATCAAGAACGATATCTTTATAAACCTCATTTATTTTCTCATTTGTCTGAACAAAGATTTTCGCGATAGGCTGTCTGTTCTTGATGTTTGCTGCATTTCGGCAGGCACGACCAAGAATAACAATCTTTCTTACTGCATCCATTTCAGCCTCAATGTCCGCAAAGTCAAATTCAGCATTTGCTTTCGGGAAATCACAAAGGTGAACGCTCTCAGGTGCATTTTTATCCACGTTGAGAACAAGATTCTGATAAATCATTTCTGTCATAAACGGAATGAATGGTGCACAAACCTTTGAGAACTCAGTAAGAACTGTATAAAGTGTCATATAAGCAGAAATCTTATCATCAGTGAGCTCACTTGCCCAGAATCTTTCTCTTGAACGTCTTACATACCAGTTTGAAAGCTCGTCAGTAAATTCCTGAATAACACGTGTAGCCTCTGTAATCTTGTAGTTTTCTAGATATTCATCAACAGTTCTGATTACATAATTGAGCTTAGATAAAATCCACTTATCAAGAAGTGTGAGCTTTGATGCATCAAGTTTGTGCTTCTTTGGATTGAACTTGTCAATATCTGCATAGAGAACATAGAATGCATAGGTATTCCAAAGTGTACCAAGGAACTTTCTCTGTGATTCAGAAACAGCTTCGTCGTGGAAACGATTGGGGAGCCACGGTGCACTGTTTGAATAGAAATACCATCTTACCGCATCCGAACCCTGCTTGTTGAGGACATCCCATGGATTTACAACATTGCCTATATGCTTTGACATCTTGCGTCCATCCCTGTCCTGAACGTGACCAAGCACGATAACGTTCTTGTAAGGTGACTTGTCAAAGAGCAATGTTGAAATGGCAATAAGTGTATAGAACCAACCTCTTGTCTGGTCGATAGCTTCGCTGATAAAGTCTGCAGGGAAATTGTTGTCAAACATTTCCTTGTTTTCAAAAGGATAGTGCCACTGTGCAAATGGCATTGATCCTGAGTCAAACCAACAGTCAATAACATCAGAAACTCTCTTCATCTTTCCGCCACACTTTTCGCACTTTAAGAATACGTTGTCAACATATGGCTTATGAAGTTCGATATCTTCGGGCACGTCAATGCCTTTTTCTTTGAGTTCCTGGATTGAACCAATGCATTCATGGTGACCGCATTCGCAAGTCCAGATAGGAAGTGGTGTTCCCCAATATCTTGAACGTGAGAGACCCCAGTCAATTACATTTTCAAGGAAGTTTCCAAAACGTCCGTGCTTGATGTTGTCAGGCATCCAGTTTACTGTTTCGTTGTTTGCAAGAAGTCTGTCACGAACAGCCGACATCTTGATGAACCATGTGTCACAAGCGTAATAAAGAAGCGGTGTATCGCATCTCCAGCAGAATGGATAGCTGTGTTCAAAGTTTATAACCTCAAAGAGCTGATTTCTGTCTTTAAGGTCACGAATAACAAGCTTGTCAACGTCTTTTACGAACATACCTTTCCAGGGTGTAACCGCGTCTACAAAGTTACCCTGAGGGTTAACAAGGTTAACGAAAGGCAGGTCGTTTTCTTTGCCCACACGTGAGTCATCTTCACCAAATGCAGGTGCGATATGAACGATACCTGTACCATCGCTCATTGTAACATAGTTGTCAGCAACAACGAAATGACCTTTTTTGTCAAGTGTCGCAAAATCATAAAGAGGCTCATATTCAAGACCGCAGAGGTCTGTACCAATATACTTTTCGATTACCTCATATTCGTCCTTTATAACTGTGTCAAGAAGTGCCTCAGCCAAGATAAAGGTTTCGTCAGCCACCTTTACCTTTACATAAGTTTCGTGAGGATTAACGCAAAGAGCCACGTTTGAGGGAAGTGTCCACGGTGTTGTGGTCCAAGCCAAAATATATTCGTTTGTCTTGCCCTTTACAATAAATTTTGCAATCAAAGATGCTTCTTTTACATCCTTATAGCCCTGAGCAACCTCGTGGCTTGAAAGGGAAGTTCCACAACGGGGACAATATGGCATAATTTTGTGACCTTTGTAAAGGAGCTTTTTGTCCCAGATGGTCTTGAGAGCCCACCAAACGGACTCGATATAGTCATTGTGATAGGTAACATAAGGATTTTCCATATCAGCCCAAAAGCCAACACGGTCACTCATTTCCTCCCACTCACTCTGGTAGGTAAAAACGCTGTCTTTACACTTTTTCACAAAGTCTTCAATTCCGTAATTTTCAATCTGCGGCTTTCCGCTGATGCCAAGCTGTTTTTCAACCTCAAGTTCAACAGGAAGACCGTGGGTATCCCAGCCCGCTTTTCTTTGAACGCTAAAGCCTTTCATTGTGCGGTAACGGGGAATAAGGTCCTTGATAACACGGGTAAGAACGTGACCGATATGGGGCTTTCCGTTCGCTGTGGGGGGACCGTCAAAAAATGTATAGATTTCGCCACTCTCG
>JAFVTM010000007.1 GCA_017503225.1 Clostridia bacterium | reverse complement strand
GCGATACCGATTTCGGAGGCAGATTTTTTCTGTTGAAAGGATTTTTTGAAAATGGATTATTATGTTTCGCCACTTCAAAATCTAATAGAGGAATTTCAAAAGCTACCTGGGATAGGAAGCAAAACTGCACAGAGACTTGCGTATCACGTTCTGAATCTCCCGAAAGAATCTGCACAAAGGTTTGCAAATGCCATTGTTGATGCAAAAGAAAAAATTTCTTACTGCAAAATCTGTCAGAATTTTTCCTACAAGGACGTTTGCAGTGTATGCAAAAATCCTGCCCGTGACAAGGGCGTTATTTGTGTTGTCGAAAATCCCAGAGATGTTATTCAAATGGAAAAGACCAATGAGTTCAAAGGAACCTATCACGTTCTCCACGGTGCGATTTCACCTATGGATAATATAGGTCCTGAGGACATAAGAATAAAAGAGCTTATGACAAGAATTGCAGAGGGCACAGTCAGTGAGGTTATTATGGCGACAAACCCCAACCTTGAGGGCGAAACGACCGCTATGTATATTTCAAAACTTATAAAGCCTTTTGGCGTCAAGGTGACAAGGATTGCTCACGGAGTTCCCGTGGGCGGTGAGCTTGAGTTTGCTGACGAAATGACCTTGGCAAAGGCAATTCAGTGGCGTGTGGAACTATGAAAAAGAACGATATTTTTGAAATTGAAATTACAGGGACAACCGACGACGGCGATGGCGTAGGAAGAATGGACGGTATGGCGGTTTTTGTTCCTTATGCTCTTTTGGGCGAGAAGGTCCGTGGGATAATCGTAAAGGTTATGAAAAGCTATGCTTTTGGAAAGCTTTTAGAGGTTATAGAGCCATCCCCATATCGCATCAAGGCGGAATGTGAATATTTTTACAAGTGTGGCGGATGCAGATTCTGGAATACAGAATATGAAAAAGAACTTGAATATAAGACCCAAAAAGTGAAAGATTGCTTGGCTCGTCTTGGCAAAATTTCTGCCGAGGTCAAGGATGTTATCGGATGTAGTGAGGCTCGGGGATATCGCAACAAAGGGCAGTTTCCCGTGTCAAAAGATGGAATCGGCATTTATGCCCAGAACAGTCACAGGGTTATTGATATGAATCGGTGCATTATTCAAGGTGCTGAAAACCCAAAGGTTTTGGCGGCGGTTCGAAAATGGATGAAGCAGTACAGTGTTTCACCCTATGATGAAGAAACGGGCAAAGGATTGATACGTCATATCTACACCCGAAATGGCGATAGCGGTTGTGTGGTTGCTATTGTTGCTACAAGTGAGAAGCTTCCTTTTGCGGAAGAATTGGTTGAAATATTGAAAGCGGAAGTGAACGGGCTTTCGGGAGTGTTACTCAATATAAACAGCAAAAAAACCAATGTTGTTCTGGGGAAAAAGTTTGTTACTCTTTGGGGCGAGGACCACATAATTGATAGCATTGGAGACCTTAAGTTCAGGATTTCTCCTCTTTCTTTTTATCAGGTGAACAAAAAGCAGACGAAGGTCCTTTATGACAAGGTTAAAGAATTTGCAAATCTTTCAGGCAAAGAAATTGTTTGGGATTTGTACTGCGGTATAGGAACGATAGGTCAGTATCTGGCGAATGACGCCAAAAAGGTTGTGGGCATTGAGGTGGTTCCCGAAGCTATTCAGAACGCCAAGGAAAATATGAAACTCAACAGCATAGAAAATGCTGAGTATTATTGTGGTACAGCGGAAGAAATGGCGCCAAGGCTTAAAGATAAAAAGCCTGATGTTGTTATTCTTGACCCGCCCCGAAAGGGATGCGAAGAAAGTCTTCTTAAAACAGTGGCAAGGACAGGCGTAAAGAAAATAGTCTATGTTTCATGTAAACCGTCAACACTCGCAAGGGACTTGAGAATACTTGAGGATTTGGGGTATAGGACCGAGATTGTTCAGCCCGTTGATATGTTCCCGAGGACACCGCACGTGGAGTGCTGTGTGCGACTATGTCGGGAATGATTTTGTAAGTAATGTTTTACATTCAATATGGGAGGGGAGCAAAATGACAATAAACAAAGATGCAAACCAGAAAACACATATTCAAATATTGAGAGGATTTGCTATAATTGCAGTTGTCTTGATTCACAATACTCCACAGGGATTGAGCCAAGTTTATATACGACCCTTTTTGAATTTTGCTGTCGGTCTTTTTTTGTTCTTAAGTGGGTTACTCTCTGACGTTAAAAAATGGAATCCACAAAAGCGAATAGCAAAAGTCATTATCCCGTATATCATTTGGACTTTTATTTATACCGCAGGCAAAAATATAAGTAATCCTGTTGCAATTCCAACTACTTTCTTTAAAAATTTAATAACAAGCCAGTCTGCGGCTATGATGTACTATATTTTTGTGTATTGTGAATTTACTTTGTTAATACCGCTCGTAGATAAGTTGGCAAAATCGAAATATAAATATTTGGGGTTTATCATATCTCCCATTGAAATAATTTTTATGCGAAGCATTCCTCTGATGACTGACTGGTATAGGATGAACGAATATATTGACATTATTAAATCCGTTTCGTGTCTGGGATGGTTTACATATTTTTATCTTGGATACCTAATGGGTAACGATTTGATAGCAGTGTCAAAATCCAGGAAAAAATGGGGTGCTTTGTTTGTTATAAGTTTATTGTTACAGGTTGCTGAAGGTTACTTGCGATATTCAAAAGGAATAGCAAGCTGTGGTTCTCAGCTGAAATTAAGCTCAATTCTTACGGGAACTTGTTTTGTGATCTTCGCATATCAATTTATTAACAGTGGCAAAAGCTACAACAACCATATGTTAAAGTTTTTGGGCGATATCTCTTTTGGAATATATTTTTCTCATATCGCTGTTATGGAGATTCTTTCGGCAGTACCGTTGTATTCTCAAATTGTAATTTATCCTTTAAATGCGGTTGTTGTTATTATTGTGAATGTCTTTCTGATTTTTGTTGGAAAAAAACTTTTAGGAAAATATAGTAAGTATCTTGCTTTATAAAATCGTCTTTAAAGTTCAAACAAATACATTCAGGATTGTGAAGACAAGATACAATCCATGAGAAAACGATGATGTTAGTTAAAAATTGTGAATAGGTTTTTGAGGAAATATAAAATGAGAGAATTTTTCAAGGTAGAACTCGCAGGCTGGAAGAAAACAGAGGTCGTGTGGCTCACTTTTGTGTGTATTATGATTGCTGTTCTTTCAATTTGCATGAGAGATTCCATTATGGGAATAATATCTGCTGTTAGCGGTGTTCTTTATGTTATTCTTTCGGGAAAGGGTAAGCTCATGGCATATATTTTCGGGATAGTGAATTGTGTGCTCTATTCTGTTATTTCCTATAAGGCACAGCTTTTTGGCGAAACTCTGCTGAACGTTTTTTATTATATACCTATGATGTTTGTGGGCTTTTTCCTTTGGAAGAGGAATATGAGCGAGGAAACAAACGAAGTGAAAAAACAGTGTATGACTGTTTGTGGTAGAAGTATTCTTGCAGGGTTGATTTTTCTGGCAACTGCGATATTCGGAAAAGTCCTTGAAAACATGGGGGATGCCCTTCCTTATGTTGACAGCTTCACCACGGTTTCATCGATTATCGCAATGGTTGTTGCTGTCAGAAGATACAGCGAACAATGGTGGATTTGGCTTTTTGTAAACCTTTTCAGCATTTATATGTGGTGGCAGAATTTCAGCTCAGGTCAGGACAATTTTGCAACCTTTGTTATGTGGATAGTATATCTGATTAACGGAATTTTCATATTGATAAAATGGGAAAGAGAATTAAAAACGAGGTGATTGATTGTGGAAAAAGGAATAAATTTGTTTTGCTATGATAACGGAGAAAAGCTTGATATAGAGGGACAGATTGAACTTATGAAAGAAAACGGTTTTGGGCATACGTTTTTTTTGGGAGATTCACCGCTTTTGACAGATAGCCTTGTTGACAAGGTGAAACGTAGCGGAATTGTGTTTGATACACTTCATGCTCCTTTTGACGGGATAAACGCTATGTGGAAAGACGGAACTGATGGGGATGAAATGCTTAAACGTCTCTGTGAAACAGTTGACCGTTGCAGCGGATATGAGATACCTGTGGCAGTGGTGCATCTGTCATCAGGTCGGCCTGCGCCTGTTATTTCGGATATAGGAAATTATAGATTCAAAGAATTGGTGGAGTATGCGGAGAAAAAGAATGTAACCCTTGCTTTTGAAAATCAAAGGTTTGTTGCAAATCTCGCATCAATTCTTGAACAACATACCTCGGCGGGTTTTTGCTGGGATGTGGGGCACGAGGGATGCTTTACAAATGGAAGACATTATATGCCGCTTTTCGGCGAAAGGCTCAGTGCGGTGCATCTCCATGACAATCATCACGTTCAGGATGAGGACGAACATCTTTTGCCCTATGACGGAATATGCGACTTTGATTATGTGGCAAAAACTCTGGCTGATTATCACTTTGGCGGAACACTGATGCTTGAGGTGTTCAGGAGCGAGAGTAAACGTTATGATGGTTTCTCGCCTCAGGAATATTACCGTCGGGCAGGGGAAGCGATAAAAAAGCTTGATGATGCGGTGAAAAAATATAAATAGTTTTTTGAGGGGTGAAATTTCACTCCTTTTTCTTTTGGGGGAATAAATAAAAAATCTTTTTCATATAGTGTTTTATAGGATGTCCAAAGAAAATATGGGAATTTGTCAAAAGAGAAAGGAAAGTATCCATGAAGCATTACAGAGCAGTGGTTATTGACGCCAAAAAGGTGGTAAAGCGCGGACTTGAAATTTTGATAATTATGGTGATTTCCATTCTTGCAATTATAAATTTGGAAATTGCTGATGCGGGAAGACTTTTTGCAGGGAAGATTTTTAACAGCGAACAAATCATAAGAGAAAGTCTACCTGTTTTGCGTATTGGGGAAGAGGATGGTGGTTATGAGGATAGCTTCATTGAAAGATGGGCTAAAAAAGGCATAAGTTTTACCCTTGGCTTTGACCCAGGGGACACTCGCACAGTGATTTTTGGACAGATGCCACTGGTGAAGACGGTTAGCAGTAGCTATCTTGCGGTGCAGGCAAATCAACTGGTTGGTGAGATACTCTCCGAAAAGGGAACGGTGAAAGCAGAGGAACAACAGAAAGCGTATCCAATCAAAGCGGTGGATTCAAGTCAGTCAAAAACGTTGGGAAAAAAATCAGGAAAAATCCTTGTCCGCAACGATACGGATTTTGGCGTAAATATTGACGAAATGCTTGAGTCAAAGCTTGAATTTGGAACGAACGGTTCATTACCTGAAGTGCTGATTGTTCACACCCATGCGACTGAAAGTTATGCAGAGGCAGGAGCTACCAGCTACCAGACCGACAAAAGTGACAGAAACCTTGATGAAGGCAAAAATGTAATCAAGGTGGGCGAGACAGTAAAAAGCGTTTTGGAGAAAAAGGGGATTAAGGTAACCCACGACAAAACCCTCCACGACCATCCGAATTTCAACGGTTCTTATGAAAATTCCAGAAAGACGGTGGAGAAATATCTTTCAAAAAACCAAGGGATAAAGATTGTTCTTGACATACACCGTGACGCTTTTGTTTATGATGACGGAAGCAAGGCGAAATTCGTCACAAAAATTGACGGCAAGGAGACTGCCCAACTGATGTTTGTGGTTGGAACCTCTGGTGGTGGACTCAAGCATCCAGATTGGCGAAACAATATGAAGTTCGCAGTGAAGCTCCAAAATCATATCAGCAAAAAATATCCCACGCTTATGAGAGGGATAAACTTGAGAAACGAAAGATTTAACGGACATCTCACTCGGGGGAGTTTGATTCTCGAAGTGGGTAGCAGCGGGAACACAATGGAAGAAGCCCTGCGAGGTGCAACTTTGGGGGCAGAAGAAATTGCGGATTTTTTGAATAGCCTATAAAAAGCCAAAGCAGAAAAATGCTGTGGCTTTTTGTTTTGCTGACTGAAGAGTGAACAAAAACGCGTGGTAATACTTTTTTCCTTTTTTCATATATTTTAAAAGATGACTTTTAAATACTTGAGGAGTTGATTTTATGAAAAAAGATATAGCATATACACATGAACAACTGAAAAAAGATATGAGCCATCTGGCAAGAAATTTTCACGAGCTTGAATGGGGAAGTATAGGAAAGTCAGTGTGGGGAAAAGAACTTTTTTACATAAGACTCGGCAGAGGCGAAACCAAAATTTCGTTCAACGGTGCCCATCACGGAATGGAATGGATAACTGCGCAGCTTCTTATGAAATTTGCTGCAGATTTCCTTGAGGCAGAAAAGAAAAATGCGGGCTTTGGTGGATTTTTGCCAAGAGCACTGTCGAGGAAAACGTCACTTTATATAGTGCCGATGGTGAATCCTGATGGAGTGGAGCTTGCGACCATGGGGTTGCCTGAACAGTTAAGTGCGGAGCTTAAAAATCAGTTGATAAAATTTAACGGCTCGAAGAATTTTGAAAGATGGCAAGCGAATGCCCGTGGCGTTGACCTGAATCACAACTATGACGGAATGTGGGAAATGTCAAAAAAGATGGAGAAAGAATATGGCATCTTGGGTCCTGGACCCACACGTTATTCGGGAGGGGTGCCTTTTTCCGAGCCTGAAAGTCGCGCTCTTGTGAGATTTACCCGTGAACACAATTTCAAAATGACCATTGCCTTTCACAGTCAGGGAAAGGTGATATACCACGGATTTCAAAAGAAAGAACCGCCGATTTCCTTGAAAATTGCCAAGGCTTTTGAAAAGATTTCGCCTTATCGCATTGACCAGACAGAGGGGATTGCCTCGTATGGTGGTTATAAAGATTGGTTTGTGGAGGAATTCCGCCGGGTTGGTTTCACCATTGAGGTGGGCGAAGGCCAAAATCCCTTGCCACTGTCACAATTCCCAAAGATTTACAGGGAAACATTGCCCATCCTTTTGGGTGCAATGACGGTAGGGCTTTAAGGCACTTGCAAACAACCGTGGTTTGTGATAATATGTATGAAAGAATTCATCCGAAAGGAAAAGACAAACCATGGAAGAAAAAACAGTAAAAATAATCGGTGCAGGACTCGCAGGCTGTGAAGCGGCTTGGCAGCTGGCAAAACGTGGGGTAAAGGTGAAACTCTTCGAAATGAAACCTAAAAAATTGTCGCCCGCTCACAAAACGGCAGATTTTGCAGAGCTTGTGTGCAGCAACTCCTTGCGCGCCGATGGAATATACAATGCGGTGGGCCTTTTGAAAGAAGAAATGCGAAAGCTGGGCTCGCTCATTATGGAGTGCGCAGATGCCACCCGTGTTCCTGCGGGTGGGGCTCTTGCGGTTGACCGCGAGGGCTTTTCAAGAATGGTTACAGAAAAAATAAAAGGCTGTGAATTGATAGAGGTGGTATCTGAAGAAGTCACAGAAATCAATACTGAGGAATATACTGTTATAGCGGCAGGGCCACTGGCGTCTGATGGAATTTCTGAAGCCATCAGAACTCTTACGGGCGGTGAGGGTCTGCACTTTTTTGATGCGGCGGCGCCCATTGTGGCGTATGACAGCATTGATATGACAAAGGCGTTTAGGGCAGCACGATACGGCAAAGGCGGTGACGACTATATCAACTGCCCTATGAATAAGGAAGAATATATAGCCTTTCGTAGTGCCCTTGTTGATGCTGAGTGTGCCGTTGTTCACGAGGGAGTTGAAAACCCAAAGGTGTTCGAGGGCTGTATGCCCATTGAGGTTATGGCGTCTCGCGGTGAGGACACCATGCGTTTTGGACCGCTCAAGCCTGTGGGGTTGACAAGCCCCCATGATGGAAGCCGCCCCTATGCAGTGGTGCAGCTTCGTCAGGACAATGCCTTAGCAAGTATGTACAACATAGTAGGTTTTCAGACTCACCTGAAATTTGGCGAGCAGAAAAGAGTGTTCGGGATGATACCGGGACTGGAAAATGCGGAATTTGTCAGATATGGCGTTATGCACCGCAATACTTATATAAACTCTCCTCAGTGCCTGACCGACAATTATAATATGAAAAAGTTCCCCAAAATCTATTTCGCAGGTCAGATAACAGGGGTTGAGGGTTACGTTGAGTCTGCGGCATCAGGACTTTGGGCGGGAATTTCGGCGGCAAGCGCTGTTCTTGGCAATGAAATGCCCAAAATCACATCCAGAACTGCCCTTGGCGCACTGGCAAATTATATATCAAACCCTGCGGTAGACGATTTTCAACCCATGAATGTGAACTTTGGCATATTTGAAGACTTGGGAGTTCGCATAAAGGACAAAAGAGAAAAGGCTCAAAAATATGCTGAAAGAAGCTTTTTGGAGATAGAAACTCTTATCGGAATATGATTTTTTCTGAGTTTCTTCCTATATAATTATATAATAAATTAAAAAATGTACCAAAAGGACAGAAAATTTTACCAAATTTTCCAAAAAGCCTTGACATATTGCTTTCTTGATAGTACAATATATGGCATAAAGAGATAATTTTTTATCAATATATAGAATTCACCGTACTTAGTTTGACAAAAGAGTTGAAAATGTATTACAAATATGTTACATTTTCAAATTCGTGTTGACATATACGGTGTTTTGGTGATATAATCAACCTAAGTTAATGGGAGTGTTATGTTTTGATGCATTTCTTCCCAGAGACAAACATTCATAACTTTGTAAAAAAAATTAACAAATATATATTTTATTCAAGGAGGATTTGAGACTATGTTAAATCTCAAAAAAGTGATTGCTTTGGTTTGCGTATTTGCTCTCGCACTCACAACAGTTGCATTTGGTGCTACTTATAGTGACGTTGCTGAAGACAGCGCTTATTACGAAGCAGTTGAAACACTCAACAAACTCGGAATCGTTACAGGTTACGAAGACGGCACATTCAAGCCCGAAGATGGCGTAACAAGAGCTGAAATGGCTGCTCTTATCGCTAGAATTCAGGGTTATGGCGAAACAGCTAAGGCTGCTGCAAGCACAGGTTTTGCTGACGTTCCTGCAAGCCACTGGGCTTCTGGTTACATCGCAAACGCTGCTGGCATGGGCATCATCAACGGCTATGGCGACGGAAACTTCGGTCCCGAAGATCCCGTTCTCTATGAACAGGCTGTAAAGATGGTTATGGCTACACTCGGCTACACACCTTTTGCTGAAAAGAACGGTGGTTACCCCACAGGTTACCTTGCAGCAGCTCAGAGATACAACGTATCACTTGCAGTTGCTAACGCAGCAGTAGGTTCAGAAGCTAACCGTGGTACAGTTGCTCAGCTTCTTGAAAACGCTCTTGACACACCTCTTATGATCCAGGCTGGCTGGAACACAAACGGCGAAGTTGAATACAAGATCGCTGAAGGTGAAATCACAACAGATTTCGTTTACGATTCATCAATTCCTGGTTATGTTCCCGTTACAACAACAAAGGGTTACAAAACTCTTATGAGTGAAAACCTTGGCTATGTTAAGATCAGAGGTATCCTCTACGCTAACGACTGCACAAGCGTTTATGGCACAAAGAGCATCGACACAACAGAAGAATCAACAGTTTGGATCAACGTTGTTGACAATTACGGCACAGAAAACAAGAAGTATCTTGCTGGCAACGCTACTGGCGATCGTGAGTTCCTTGTAGGTGATATTGATGTTGATGGTCTTCTTGGCCGCAGCGTTATCGCTTACGTAAAGGCTAACGCAAAGGATGACTTCGAACTCCTTTCAATTGCTGTTGATACAAACAGAAATGATGAACTCGTTATTGCTCTTGACCAGTATGCTGGTTATGACAGCACAGATGTTGAAATCGATTACTACAAAGATGGTGCTAATGCAACAACAGGCGTTGATGTTGCTGGTGCTGACGTAGTATTCAATAATGTTGGTGGATACGCAGTTGAAGATATGGATGATATGATTAACACACTTAACGGTGGTAACATCACACTTATCGACAATAATGAAGCTAATGGTTATGATGTAGCGATCGTTAAGATGGCTGCAACAGGAGTTGTTGAAGAAGTTGGCTCAAAGGCTGTTACTCTCAAGAATGACGCTGCTCTTGTTGGCGGTTCAATGAGCAAGATTAACCTCAACATCGACGAAACAAAGGTTGTTAAGTTCTTCAAGGACGGTGCTGAAATCGAAGCTAGTGAACTTGCTGAATGGGATATCCTCTCAATTTATGCAATCACAAAGAACTCAGATTACATCGTAGCTGACGTTGTTGCTAATCAGGTTGTTGGAACAATCACTTCTAAGAAGGGTTCAACAACATCTTTTGGTGGAAATGCTTACAAAGTAGGCGATGCTTGGTATGATGTTGCTGCTGGTGCTTATGATGAAGGTATGGACATCAACGAAGGCGGTACATTCTACATTGATGAATTCGGCAAAATCGCTGCATTCGTAGAAGATTCTGCTCTTGCTGGTGGTGCTGCTGCTAACTACGCTTATGTTAACGGCGTTGCTGTAGACAAAGCTAAGTTTGGTGCAGGCAATACTTGGGAAGTACAGATGCAGCTTATTACAGCTAATGGTGTAGAAGTATTTGATCTTAAGTACAATGCAAAGATTAATGCAACAGAACTTAATATCAAGAACTGGGCTGATGATGATGCTGATCCTGCAGATGGCAAGTTTACTGCTGCTGATACTGGTTACAGTGTTTATAACACAGTTGTTGCACCTCTTGATGGTCAGGTTGTTCAGTTTGTTAAGTCTGCTGACTATATTTCAGCAATCACAACAGCTGGTTACAAGAAGACAGGTGCTGACGAAGCTAACTTCGTAGGCGGTCAGATCAGCGGAACAGTTAAGTATGATGCTGAAAACTCAAGAATGATTGGTACTAACGGTGGTTATGTAGAAGCTGACGCGCTCGTATTTATTACAGGTTCAGACGCTACAAAGTGCAAGCTTGGTACACTTGCTGACCTTGCTGACCAGAACACCTACACATCAGTAGCATCTTACAAAGATAAGAAAGCTGATTATGCAAACATTCTTGTTGTTTCTGCTGCTGAAGTTGCTGCTGCAAGCACAACTGATGCTATCGCAGTTATCACAGAAGTTGGTTCTGCTACAGATGATGATGGTCAGAGCATTCAGGCTATCGATTATATCCAGAACGGTGAACCTGCTTCAGCTGAAACAACACCTGAAGCTGTAGTTGCTAACCTTACAGCTGGTGATATCGTAAAGATTAAGCTTGGTTCTGAAGGCGTTATTACAGATATCAATGTTATCTGGAACTTCTCAGAAGCAGTTAGAGCTAACAAGGGTCTCTCAGCTGCAGCTGGTGCTGAAGTTGAACCTTCTATCGGCGTTGACAATACAACAGGCGAAGCATTCTTCGGCGGCGTTGTAACATCATTCGCTAAGAACTCTAAGCTTGCTGTAATTCAGGGCAAGGAAGTTAAGCTCACAAGCGCTGAAAACGTATATGTAATTGATCCTACAGGCAGACAGCTTGGTATCGATACAGGTGCTGCTGGTGACTTCACATTCTACGAAGCTCTCTATGATGGTACTGGTTTCGTTACAATCAAGGACGCTGAAGGCAAAGCTATTGCAGCTCTCCCAGGTGAAATTGACGTAACAACAGCTCAGAAGTATGCTGACCACGTATACGTAAGACTTTATGAAGATAAGGTTGTTGACGTAGTTATCGTTAAGGGTGCAGAACTTGATATTGAAGGTGTTGAATCTGTAGTAACTGATGCAGTTACATTTGATCCTAGCGATCTTGGTAAAACAGCAGCTGAACTTGGTACTTACACATACGAAGTTGCTGGCGATGTAATTACTGTAAAAGGTAGTGCAAACAATATTACTGGTTTTACAGGCTATTCTAGTGTTGTTGCTGAACAGGATGGTTACTTTGTTCCTGTAAGATTTGAATACACTGGAGCAAAAGATATTAGACTTATCAATGGTGCTAAAGACAAGAGCCTCAGCAATGTTGCTGGTCCCTTTGACCTCGTTATCAGACTTGAAAACGATGGAACCAATGCTGATGATGCAACAGTTTACATCGGTGGTCAGAAGTACACAGTTACATTTGATGTAACACTTCTTCCCTAAGCTTTGACTTAGAAATTAAAGAGACGACTTCGGTCGTCTCTTTTTTTGTGTCTTTTTGTTTGCTGAACGGATGAGGGGGTATTTTCATAAACTGCAAATAATTGG
>JAFVTM010000053.1 GCA_017503225.1 Clostridia bacterium | reverse complement strand
CGTGGTGGTATGACATCTCACGCTGCCGTTGTTGCTCGTGGTATGGGTACTTGCTGCGTATCAGGCTGCGGCGAAATCATTATGGACGAAGAAAACAAGAAGTTCACCCTCGCTGGTAAGGTTTACAACGAAGGCGACTTTATCTCTATCGACGGTTCAACAGGTAATATCTACGACGGTATTATCCCCACTGTTGACGCTGAAATCGCTGGCGAATTCGGCAGAATCATGGCTTGGGCTGACGAATTCAGAACCTTGAAGGTTCGCACCAACGCTGATACACCTACCGACGCTAAGAAGGCTCGTGAGCTCGGCGCTGAAGGTATCGGTCTCTGCCGTACAGAGCATATGTTCTTCGAAGCTGAAAGAATCGCTGCTTTCCGTGAAATGATCTGCTCTGATACTGCAGAAGCAAGAGAAGCAGCGTTGCTCAAGATTCTTCCTTATCAGCAGGGCGACTTTGAAAAGCTTTACGAAGCTCTCGAAGGCAACCCAGTAACAATCAGATTCCTTGATCCTCCTCTCCACGAATTCGTTCCCACAGAGGAAGCTGACATCAAGGCTCTCGCTGATGCTCAGGGCAAGACTGTTGCTGACATCAAAGCAATCATCGCATCACTCCACGAATTCAACCCCATGATGGGTCACCGTGGTTGCCGTCTTGCTGTAACTTATCCTGAAATCGCAAAGATGCAGACAAAGGCTGTAATCCGTGCTGCTATCAACGTAAAGAAAGCTCATCCTGATTGGAATGTAGTTCCTGAAATTATGATTCCGCTCCCTGGCGACCTCAAAGAATTTAACTTCGTTAAGAAAGACGTTGTTGCAACAGCAGATGCTGAAATCGCAGCAGCAGGCGTTGAACTTAAGTACGAAGTTGGTACAATGATGGAAATCCCAAGAGCGTGCTTGACAGCTGACGCAATCGCAACAGAGGCTGAATTCTTCTGCTTTGGTACAAACGACCTCACACAGATGACATACGGCTTCTCACGTGACGACGCTGGTAAGTTCCTTGATGCATACTATGATGCAAAGATCTTTGAAAACGACCCATTTGCAAAGCTCGACCAGACAGGTGTTGGTCAGCTTATGGAAATGGCTGTTGAAAAGGGTACAAAGGTTAGACCCGAAATTCACTGCGGTATCTGCGGTGAGCACGGCGGCGACCCCGTATCAGTTGAATTCTGTCACAGAATTGGACTTGACTACGTTTCATGTTCACCTTTCCGTGTTCCGATTGCAAGACTTGCAGCGGCTCAGGCAGCAATAAAAGACATGAAATAATAACCTTTAGGTTGTTTAAGAGGAGTATCAAACGATACTCCTCTATTTCTTTTATTGCCGCTCTTCGCATGATGGTTAAAACGCAAGCGTTTTGTCCCAATCCCAAAATGCTCTCGCATTTTGCAATCCTACGCTAAAAATGTGTCACAGGCACATTTTTTACGCTCCGGCAGGCAGCTATCAAGGATATGAAATAACAACCTCACGAAACAAAATGAAATCAAAGATTTCTGTGTTTCGGAGAACGTTTTATCACAACACTACGGCGACGTTCCACCGCCTCCGTTATTGTGGTATAATATCCCTATACGATAATTTAAGAGGGTTACCACTCGGTAGCCCTCTTTTATCTTTAAATCAGGGGGAAAACTTCCCCCTGTCCCCCTTTTTCACCGACTCGCAACTCAGGGGTCTGTACTGCTCGGCTTGCCTGCGATAACGACCATTCGGAAAAACAAACCCATTGTTTGCACTCATTAAATCGGCAGCACCCGCAAAGGTGAATGTGCCGCCGATTTTTGCATCTTTGTTTGGGCTTTGCAACCAGCTGTCACTCGCCGAAAACTTAAAGCGGCTTTTTCTTCGAGACCGCCTCTGTGAGCCCTTAAGACCCCAAAGGAATACCCCGACAAATATTCCGCTTTAAGCGAGGGGTGATTGCGGAGCGTTTGCGAGGCACATCAAGGGCAGTGAAAAATGGCGTGCAATCCATTTCAGCTGCGGGCACGACATTTTAGTGAGTGCGAACAATAAGTTTGTTCTTCCGAGCGACACAGCTTGAAGACATACCGAACAATTACACGCCGCTAAGACGCGAAGCAGCGGAATGGGGGTTCAAGGGGCACTCCCCTTGAAGCAAAAAATCTTATTCAAAAAGGATTATCATACGATATCTCTCTCCTAACTTAAATATCACAAATTGAGATATTTTTCTATTTTAAAAAATTTATATGCTATACTTACTTATGCAGGACTCATTGTTGCTACACAAACGCAAAAGAGGTGGATGGAATAAACTTTGTCCGCCTCTTTTGTGTTTTCTTCCATTGACAAATACCCCACTTTGTTATAAAATAAAACAAACTAAAGGCGGTGAAATTATGGCAACAAATTGCGAAACCTGTGCAAATTACGAATACGACGAATATATGGATTGCTATGTATGCGCCATAAACCTTGACGAAGACGATATGCAAAAATTCCTGAGCGGCAGTGACTTTGACTGCTCATTCTGGCAAAACGGCGACGAATATGCCGTTGTACGAAAGCAAAACTAAATCTTTGCAAAACAAAACCCCCATACATCTGTATGGGGGTTTTCATTTCTTTATTTATGCCTGAGCAGGTTCTTTTATCTTGAATTCATCTGCTACATCAATTTGCAGTGCTCCTCTTGGGCATTTTTCAGTACATTTTCCGCATCCAATACACTTTGATGCATCAATCTTGGAAAGATTGTTTTCAATGGTTATAGCACCACTTTCGCAAATCTTTGCGCAAAGGCCACAGCCTATACATCCAACCTTGCACACAGCCATAACAGGCTTTCCCTTTTCCTTTGATGCACAGGCAACTCTGCCTTTTGCACTGTATGGAATTGACTCAATAATTCCTCTTGGGCATTCTTTTATACAAGCACCACAGTTTGTGCACTTTTCAGGGTCTACAATTGCAACGCCGTCTTCAATGCTGATTGCATCAAACTGGCATTTCAAAACGCAGGAACCAAATCCAAGACATCCAAAAGCACAGCCTTTCATTCCGCCGCCAAGACGGTGGGCAGTGTGGCAATCAAGATTTCCTTCGTTTATATAACGGTTTGTCGCCACTGATGTCTTTCCTACACATTTCACGAAAGCCACCATTTTTTCGGTATCCCCCGCTTCAACGCCCATAATTTCAGCAATTTTGCTTGCTGTATCACTTCCGCCAACGGGACAGCAATTCACCTCTGCCTCACCTTTGCACACGGCCTCAGCATAAGCGCCGCATCCTGCAAAGCCACAGCCGCCACAGTTTGCACCGGGAAGAACATCCACGATTCTTGGAATTCTTTCATCCTTTTCAACAGCAAATATTTTTGCTGCCACTGCCAGAAGAGCACCAAATATAAGTCCCATACCACCAATGGCTACAACAGGTAATAAAATATCCATCACTTTGTCCTCCTAATCCTAAAAGCTAAGTCCCGAAAATCCCATAAATGCAATTGAAAGTAAGCTAGCAGTAATCAGTGTTATAGGCATGCCTTTAAGGAACTCTGGAATATCCGAGCTCTCAAGACGTTCTCTGACTCCGGCAAAAAGGACAATAGCAAGGGTAAATCCAAGACCTGCACTTGTACCATAAACCAAAGATTTCAAGAAGCTAAGCTCTGCACCGCCAAATTTTGTTATATTAACAATAGCAACACCCAACACCGCGCAGTTGGTAGTAATGAGTGGCAAATAAATTCCCAATGAATTATAAAGTGCCGGTATTGATTTTTGCAAAAACATCTCCACAAACTGAACAAGAACAGCAATAACCAAAATGAAAGCAATAGTCTGCAAATACTCAATATGGAAAAGCACCAAAAGCTGCTGCACAGCCCATGTGATAGCGGATGCACAAGCCATTACGAACACCACTGCAAAGCCCATACCAAGAGCTGTTTCAACCTTTTTTGAAACGCCAAGAAAAGGACAAATTCCAAGGAACTGAACAAGTACGAAATTCTGTATAAGAATTGCACCTATACTGATAATGATAAATTCTTTAAGCAACTTTATCCGCCCCTTTCTTCTTTGCTGAAATGATGTTTATAACCATAACAATAATTCCAAGAGTCAGAAACGCACCCGGAGGCAAAATCATAATGGTAACCGGCTGAAAGCTTTCGCCAAACAATGAAATGCCAAAGAACGTTCCGGCACCCAAAATTTCACGGACACTTCCGATAATAGTAAGCGCCAATGTAAATCCAAGTCCCATTCCAAGTCCGTCAACAGCCGATGCAAGTGCTCCGTTCTTTGAAGCAAAAGCCTCTGCACGACCAAGAATGATACAGTTTACAACAATCAGCGGAATATAAAGCCCGAGCGACTCAGAAACCGCCGGAGCATAAGCCTTAAGCGCCATCTCAACCACAGTAACAAAACTGGCAATTACCACAACATACGCTGCAATTCTCACCTTTTCAGGAATAAATTTTCTAAGAAGTGAGATAAAAATATTTGAGCAAATAAGCACCGCCATTGTGGAAAGTCCCATTCCTACTCCATTAAATGCAGCAGTTGTAACCGCAAGTGTAGGACACATACCAAGGAAAAGTGCGAAAGTGGGGTTTTCTTTAAAAATACCATTCAAAAATGTCTTTTTCATTATTTGTCCCCTCCTTCTGTCACATTTCCAATCTGTTTTTCGGTTTCCTGCTTGATTTCTTCAAGCTTCTTTTCAGTCTGTACTGCATTTTCGGCAGCATCAGATTTCTGCACTTCCTCTGCAGCACCAAGTGCCGCATTCACGCAGGAAGTAACCGCCTTTGATGTTATGGTAGCACTTGCAATAGCAGAAATCTCTCCGTCCTTTGCTATGCCTTTCACAACAGAAAGTACGCCTTTTGCGCCTTTAAACTGATCCTTGAACTTCGGCTTTGAAGCATTGGCACCAAGACCTGCCGTTTCTGAAGATTCAAGAATTTCAATATCCGTAACCGCAAGGTCCTTATCAATTCCTACCATGACCTTTACATCACCGCCATATCCGGCATTTGATGTAACAGTCACAGCATATCCAACAACCTCAGAATTTGCGAAACCGATATTCACACTGTCAATGGTCACAGTATTGTCGTCACTTCCAAAAGCAGTCGTACTCTTTTTAAACTCGCTGGCTTCACTCAGAACACTCTGAAGGGCCTTGGTCTGTGCATTCTCAGAGTTTTCCGCAATAATCGGTGCCGTAACCTTGTTCACAAAAGCAAGGCAAAGTGCCGCAACGGCAGTTATCACAAAAAGCTTGATTGCTACAACTATCGTCTCTTTTCCAAACATCAGTTAGCACCTCCCTTTTCCACTTTAACCATGCCGTATTTTTGGGGAACGGTATAACGCTCAATAAGAGGTGAAACCACATTCATAAGAAGAATTGAATAAGAAACACCCTCGGGATATCCGCCATAAATCCTTATAACAGCAGTGAGAACGCCACAGCCTACACCAAAAATAATCTGTCCTTTTTTAGTATAGGGTGTTGTAACATAATCTGTTGCCATAAAGAATGCACCAAGCAAAAGTCCGCCGGACAACACGTGATAAAGTGCATCGCCGGTGAAAAGGCCGTCTTTTCCGCCAAATATAAACGCAAGAACAGCCACCGTCAGAATATATGCACCTGGTATTCTTATACTGATAACACGTCTTGCCAGAAGGTAAGCCGCACCAATTAAAATCGCAACAGCCGAAACCTCACCAACGCATCCGCCTATGTTTCCTAAAAACAAATCCATATATGAGGGGAGGCTATCTGTCATTCCTTCTTTAATCATCCCAAGTGGAGTAGCAGATGTCACCGCATCCGCACCTGAAAATATTGATGTTTTTGAAAAAGGAACAGCCCAAGTGGTCATTGCCTGCGCCCATGAGGTAAGCAAAAACGCACGCGCCGCAAGAGCAGGGTTCATAAAATTGTGCCCGATTCCGCCAAAAAACTGTTTAACAACAATTATGGCAAAAAGCGAACCGCAAACCGCCATCCAATAGGGCATTGTAACCGGCAGATTAAGTGCCAGCAAAAGACCGGTAAGCGCCGCACTGAAATCCCCTACAGTTGAGGGTTTCTTGAGAATTTTACACCAAGCCCACTCAAACAGGACAGCCGATACCATACAAACAACAGCAAGGGTAAGCGACCTGAACCCAAACACCACAATTCCTGCAATAAGTGCCGGAATAAGTGCGATAATCACATCAAGCATAATCCCTGATGTGGTATTCTTTCCGCGAGTATGAGGAGCTTCCGTAACGATAAGCATTTCATTTACATTTTGAGTAGCCATTACTTCTTCGCCTCCTGTCTTGCTTTCATAAGCTTTGCTTTTCCGGTTCTTATGTACTGAAGCGGTGTCTGTTCAGCAGGACACACATATGTACAAGAGCCACACTGAATACAATCCATAAGACCAAGCTTATTAAGTTTATCAAAGTCTTCTTTTATAACCGCATCCTTGAGAGCATTTGGAAGAAGATTCATAGGACAACCCTCAACGCACTTTCCGCATCTCAGGCAGTTCTGAACCTTTTTCTTTGCTACCATATCAGCACTGAAGCCAAGGATTCCGGCACTTCCTTTTATAATGGGAATATCAACATCAGAAATCGCCACACCCATCATAGGACCGCCGATTATTACCTTTGCCGCAGGCTTTATAAAGCCACCGCAATGCTCTATTACATCCTGGACATTTGTACCAATTCTCACCCTGAAGTTTGATGGGGTCTGAATGCAATCACCGCTTACAGTCACAATTCTCTTAAGCAGCGGTGCACCGTACAAAAATACTCTTCCGATAGCCGCACAAGTATCAATATTATCAACAACTGCACCTGCATCCACCGGAAGCTTTCCTGACTGAACTTCCTTTCCGGTCACAGCCTTAATAAGATGTTTTTCAGAGCCTTGAGGATACTTGGTTTTGAGCTTCACAACCTTTATTGTGACGTCCTTTTCCTTTTCAGCAAATTCCGCAATCTTCTTGATTGCATCAGGCTTGTTTATTTCAATTCCAATATAAGCAACCTTGAGTCCAAAAACCTTGAGCATTATTTTCATACCCTCAATAATTTCCTCAGGGGTCTCAAGCATAGCTCTGTGGTCAGAAGTGAGATAAGGTTCACACTCTGCACCATTTATTATAAGATATTCTATTTTCTTTCCCTCGGGTGGGCTGAGCTTTATATGAGTTGGGAACGTAGCTCCGCCAAGGCCCACAACTCCTGCCTCACGAACAGCGTCAACAATCTCTTTGGGAGAAAGCTTTTTCCAGTCCAACGGCTTTATATCATCACAAAGCTCGTCAAGTTCATCGTTCTCAATAATAATTGAATTCATTTTTATTCCCGAAACAGTCATTCTCGGCTCTATCCCAGTAACTGTCCCCGAAACAGCGGAATGAATATGTGCTGAAACGAACCCGCCAGCTTCCGCAATTTTCTGTCCCATCAAAACCCTGTCGCCAACCTCAACGCAAGGAACAGCAGGCACACCAAGGCTCTGCTGAAGCGGATAAACCATTTCCTTTGATGCCGGAAGGTCTACAATTGGTCTTTTGCATGTAGCAGCCTTCATATCATTGGGGTGTATACCCCCTTTGAAAGTGGCAGGACCTACTATCGTCTTTCCTTTAAGTCTCACTCAAAAATTCCCCCTGTCGTTTTCTACAATTCTTATTATCCCTTATTTAATTTATTATTTTTTATCTCTTTGATGTATAATTTCGCGAATGTCTTTTCCAAGAGTCTGAATTATCTTATATTCACCCCTGAATCTCGAAGTCATTCTCTGGCTATACATATTTGAAAGCTCTTCAAAAGCAAGATTTGTTGAAATAACCGTGCTTTTTCCAGATGTTATCCTTGAATTTATTATGTCGAAAAGCGCTGCCGTTGTATATTGTGTCAAAAATTCGGTGCCAAGGTCATCAATAATCAAAAGGTCAACATCATAAACATATCTGACAATTTCAGCCGCTTCACTCTCGTCGCCTTTACCGAACTTGGCATCCTCAAACAACTGAAAGAGCTTGAACGCCGTCTGATAATAAACTGATTTTCCACGTTCGAGAGCATGATTTGCAATGCAGCTTGAAACAAAGGTCTTTCCTGTACCTGCATTTCCCATAATCAAAAGGTTCTCATGGTTTTTGTCAAAATTTTCAGCAAAGCTATATGCAGTATCACAGACAATCTGCATAATTTTAAGAACTTTGTCAGTCCCCTCGCCCTGATTTGCAAAAAGTGACATATCAAACTTTTCAAATGTCTGACCTCTCATAAACTCGGTGAGGTTTGAGTTTGCTCCTATATGCTTTTTGATGAGATTTTTGAGACACACACAACGCTTTCCCTCAACAAATCCCGTATCACGACATATCGTGCAGCTGTAAATATCATCAGCAAAGTCTTCCGAAAAACCGTTTGCCACCAAAAGCTCCGCCTTTTTTTGCTGAAGCGCCTTTATGCTGCTTTTCACATCTTCAAAGCTCTCATTCTTATTAAGAATGCAACCAAGAAGCCGTGTTCCGTTTTTCATAAGTTCTGCTTCAACCTCAGAAAATTTCGGAATTTTAGCACAAATCTCACTGTGCCGCCTTGCCTGCTCGGCTTGATTTTCCATACGGATGTTTTCAAGTTCGCGGCTCGCAAGTGCATAAGCTGATTCCATATTTATCCCTCCAGCATTTCATTTAATATCTCTTCCGCAAAATTTGTATAATCAGGTTTGTTTGTGTCTTCATAATTATTGAATCTGCTCTTCTTTCCGCCCGATTTTTCTTTTCCCAAGTCACCCTGCGGTTTTTTTGCCTCATATTTTTCAAGCTGTTTTAAGGTTTTTACGCCCTCATTCTGCCAGCTTACGAGAATTTTATTCATATATGCCCACGCCAGTTTTCCGGTTGATGCAACCGTTCTGTCATAAGCTTCCCTTATCAAATCAATCGGAATTTGATTTTCAGCAGTCCAGAGGTTTATATACTTTTTCTCGGTCTGGCTCAAGGCTCTGTCATAAATCCCAAGTATGCCACGGATTTTGCCCTCATTTGAAAGCCTTTTTTCAATCTCTTTTATATACTCCTCAGCACTTTCATAGGTATCAATTCCCTTTTCTGCCCAGTCAATAGCCACCGTTTCAAGATAGCGTTTCCCAAGCTTGCCCTGAGACTTCGCAAACCGAAGAAGCATAATCACAACCTCAACAGGAAGGCCAAGCCAGTCAACAAAAGAATAAATAAGCTCAAAATCAGAGGGACTCAGGAGCTTTCCCAAAATCTCCTCTGCCTGACGCAAAAGATAATCAACATTTTTGTTGACAGATGCCGCCGCATCAATTTCAGCCGCAGTGTAAGACGGTCTTTTTCTGAGGTGTGCTTTTATGTCTTTTGCCTCTCTTTTTTCAGGTTCTTCATGATCACAAAAAGCATAACCCTCACCTTTTTCCAACAAAACCTCTGCAGTAATCCAGAATTCAATAGCTAATAAAACTTCATCAAGGCTGATATGCAATTTTTTTGAAATATCCGCGGGCGACAAAACCGTGCCGTTTTTTTTGTAATTGCTGAGCGCATACAAATATATCTTAAGATATTCACCTTTTGCGAGCCTGCCCCACTTTTCCACAAAGGCAAACTCAATCTCAAAACCTTTTTTCATATTTCTCATTTCCTCCGGAAGTTCTCCCGATTTCTTCCTTATTAAATAGCAACTTTACTTGCCCACGCAAAATCTCTCAAAAACCTTGTCAATAATTTCGTCCTGAACGGTTTGACCGGTAATCTCCCCAAGTGCTGCAATCAACTCTTCAAGGTCAACATAAAGCATGTCCGCGGGCATACCGCATTCCACACTTTTTGTCATTTCTGTGGCGATTTTTTTCGCCTTGATAAGAGCATTCTTTTGTCTGTCGTTTGAAATAAACACATCGTCTTTTGAAACCGTCCCTGCCATAAACATCCGGGTTATAATTTCTTCAAGCTCAGTTATTCCAAGAACATTTCCCTCTTTTGGCAAAGAGGTCAAAATGATGTTCTCTTCATTTACACCAAGCGCGTCTGCAACCTTTGAAACATCCGTGCAAGTGGCAATGTCCGTCTTATTTAATATAACTATTATATTTTTACCTTTTGTATACTCAAAAATTTCCAAATCCTCTGCTGAAATACCCGCCGATGAATCAAGAACAAACAAACAAAGGTCTGCCGATTTAATATTTTCCTTTGCCCTTTCAATACCTATTCGCTCAACCGAATTTTCACTTTCACGGATTCCAGCAGTATCAATCAGGCGAAGGGCTATGCCATTTATATTGACATATTCTTCAACAGTATCCCGGGTTGTGCCGGGAATGTCTGTCACTATCGCTCTGTCCGTTCTGGTAAGAGCATTAAGCAGCGACGACTTCCCCACATTGGGTCTTCCTGCAATAACGGTTAAAACACCATCACGCATAATCTTACCTTTTGAAAACCCTGCAAGCATCTCATCAATATCTTTGGCAATTCCGTCAATTTTATCTATAAGCTCATCTCTTGGTATCTCGTCAACCTCATCAGGATAATCCGCCACCGCAGAAATATTCGCCGCAAACAAAACCGCCTTGTCACGTATTTTGTTCACCTTTTCGGAAAGCCTTCCTGAAAGGATTTTCGCAGCATTTGACTGACCCTTCTCGGAATTTGCATGAATAAGGTCAATCACAGCCTCTGCTCTTGCCAAATCAAGCTTCCCGTTCACAAAAGCACGTCTTGTGAACTCGCCCGCTTCCGCTTGTCTCACGCCTGCAGAAAACAGTTCCTCCATTATTGACTCCGCCGCAAGATAGCCGCCGTGACAGTTTATTTCAACAACGGTCTCGCCCGTATAAGAATTTGAGCCTCTCATAACAACAACCAGAGCCTCATCAAGCATTTCGCCGTTTTTTGACGCTTTTATATCGGAAAGTGTAAGCTTGTGGCTTTCAAGGTCTTCAATCTTTTTTCCGTTTCGGGGAAAAGCGATTTTACCAACCGCCGCTTCAGCAACACTTCCGCTTACTCTTATAATGGCAATACCACCCACACCTACGGGGGTGGCAATCGCACAAATTGTGTCAAATTCTTTCATAGCCAAATCAACCTTTTTTGATATTGGAAATAATTTCTTTAACTGACTTTGAAACCTCGCTATCAGTTTCAATATCTTTTGCAATCTTTCTTACATTATGAAGCACAGTGGTATGGTCACGACCGCCAAAAGCCTCACCAATCTTGGGGAATGACGGATCATCAAGGATTTCCCTTGCTATGTACATAGCAATCTGTCTCGGGAGTGCAACGTCAGCAGACCTCTTCTTTGAAACAAGAGAGCCTTTTGAAAGTCCATAATACTTTTCAACCTCATCAATGATGACTTTGGTGGTAATCGCCCTTTCTGGTTGTGAAGAAAGTATATCACGAAGAGCCTCTGTTGCAAGCTCCATAGAAATTTCGTTGGTACGTTTTATTCCCGCATAAACCAAGATTCTCTTCACCGCACCCTCAAGGTCACGGACATTTGACTTGATGCTGTCTGCAATAAACTCCATGATTTCATCATCCACCGACAAATATTCACTCTGGATTTTGTTTTTGAGAATAGCCATACGAGTTTCATAGTCAGGTGGCTGAACGTCAGCTAAAAGTCCACTGTTGAACCTTGTAACAAGTCTTTCCTCAAGCTGAGGAATTTCTGACGGAAGTCTATCTGATGTGAGAACAATCTGCTTGTCCATTTCATAAAGTGCATTGAAGGTATGGAAAAATTCCTCCTGAGCAAGTTCCCTGTTTGCCAAAAACTGAACGTCGTCAATAAGCAAAAGGTCAACGTTTCTGTATTTATTCCGAAATGCCTGATTGGTCTTTTCGCGGATAGCAGTAACAAGCTCATAAGTGAATTTTTCACTTGTGGTATAAAGAACTCTTTTCTTCGGATAATTTTCAATAAAATAGTTTCCTATCGCCTGCATAAGATGTGTCTTTCCAAGACCGCTGCCGCCGTACAAAAACAAAGGATTGTAAGTTTTTGCAGGACGCTCTGCCACAGCCAGCGACGCAACATATGCAAGGTTGTTGTTGTTACCTACCACAAAAGATGAAAACGTATATTTGGGATTAAGGGTATTTTCTGTTGTAATATGGTCAATTTCTTTTGGGAAATCCTTTTCCTCATCCACTAACACATCAATATCAAACTTATGGGATGTAACCGACTCAAGACAGCTTTCAATAAGGGAAAAATACTTGGTCATTATCATATTTTTATTAACAGCAAAAGGAACTTTTAGAACAATTCTTGTATCGTTGATTTCCACAGCCTCAATGGGCTTTATCCATGAATCAAACGAAACCGCCGAAACTTCTTCGGCCAGGTCCTCAAGAACTTTTTGCCAGATTTGCTTAAGTTCTTCCAAAGCCAAATCTCCTTTCAATTTAATTATGTATATATAAATGGTACGTTTCGAGCAAAAAGGGGAAATGCCCGCAGTTTACCATTATTTCATAATCATACACACTAATAATAACAGATTTTTATTCCTTTTTCAATAGCAAAATTTTCAAAAAACCTTTGCAAATAGTGTGAAAATGAGTTAAAACACAAAATATTGATTTTTCTCGTTCTTATTTTACAACATCTATGGTTTTTTTCTAAAATAAAAATTTTTAAAAATTTTACCCACATAAACTCTTGACATATATGACATCTTGTGCTACAATGATAAATGCTGTTTTACAGATTATTATTAAATTTCTTATATATTTTAAGAACTGAATTGGAGGGATACAAATGCTTAGAACATTTCAGCCTAAGAAAAGACACAGAGCCAAAGAGCATGGTTTCAGAAAAAGAATGTCGACCAGCAATGGCCGCAAGGTTTTAGCCAGAAGAAGACTTAAAGGCAGAAAGAAATTGTCAGCCTAAAGACGCCTTTGTGCGTCTTTTTGACTATAAGACGCACTTTTTTGGGGAAAGTTTTGCGGGTTATTTGACGCTATCTGCCTGACAGGAGAAATTTTATGAGAAAATCTGCCAATGGTATAACAAGCCTGAACTCAAATACTCAGTTCAAAAAGCTCTACCAGCGCGGTTCTTCATCGGTTACTCCTTCTGTTGTCCTTTATACAAAAAGAAACGGTCTTGCCACCAATCGTGTGGGCATCACCGTAAGCAAAAAAATTGGCAAAGCAGTTGTCAGAAACCGTGCAAAACGAAGATTGCGCGAGGTATACAAATTGAATATCAAAAACCTCAAATGCGGTTTTGACTTTGTCATGGTGGCACGGGGTCGCACGGCCACGGTCCCCTTTTCAAAGCTCAGTGCAGATTTCCTGCAGGCTGCAAAAGAGCTTGGGGTGACCTGCGATGAATAAACTGCTTTCTTTCATCATTATCAAAGGAATTTCCTTTTACCGCCATGTTATTTCACCACTAAAACCACCATCATGTCGGTTTTATCCTACTTGCTCGGAGTATGCAATTCTCGCAATCCAGAAATATGGTCCTTTCAAGGGCTCTTTAAAAGCTGTATGGCGCATTTTGAGATGCAATCCTTTTTCAAAGGGCGGCATTGATATGCCATAATCCACACTTTATTTGATTATACTGCTGACAAACGGAGGTATTTTTATGACCTATATAATGACGGCACTTGGATGGATACTCGACCTTTTTTACCGAATTATCGGCAACTATGGTTTTGCCATTATTCTTTTTACCGTTTTTATCAAGCTGCTTCTTTTTCCACTAGATTTAAAGCAGCGTCGTTCCATGTCAAAGACTCAGAAAATTCAGCCGCTTCTTATGGAAGTGCAGAAGAAGTATGCCAACGACAAGGAAAAACTTAATCAGGAAACAATGATGCTTTATCAGAAGTACGGCATCAGCCCTATGAGCGGCTGTTTACCTATGATTATACAGCTTCCCATTATATTCGCCCTTTACTGGGTGGTTAGAAAGCCTATCGTATACATGATGGGTGTTGACTTTTCCGAAACATGGCGCATAGCCGAAGCTTTCAACGCTTGGGCAAGTGCCAATATGGAAAGCCTACCCGAATCACTTACAAAGGTTGTTCCCGTTACTTATGGTGAAAAGTTTGCAAACAACTCTTTTGGTGCAAACGAAATCCAGATTGCTCAGGCAATCTTCAAACACCCTGAGATTTTGCAGCATCCTGCAATTCTTTCCTGGGACAATTCACTCCGCGCCATTGACTTTAATTTCTTTGGCATTGACCTTTCGGAAGTTCCAAGCCTTGGTGCGCTTCTGGGTTTGTTCACGGGGAACATCGCAAACCTGACCCTTTCTACTGTTCTTTTGTGGATAATCCCTATCCTTTCAGGTTTTAGTTCATGGCTTTCAAGCCGTATTATAAACGGCAAAAAGAAAACTGACAAAAATATAGTTCTGGCTGAAAACGAAAAGCCAAAGACTCCCGCAGGCGGCGATACTATGAAAACAATGACTTTGATTATGCCACTCTTTTCGGCATGGTTCGCGTTCACTCTTCCCGCTGCAATCGGTCTTTACTGGACAGTAAGCAACCTTATCCAGATAGCACAACAGCTTTTTGTTAAAAAATGTTTCAATGATGACATCAGCCTTGAAGAATTAAAAGGAGATATAGAGAATGTTAAAAGTAGAAAAAAACGCAAAAAATCTCGATGAAGCATTAGAGCTTGCAGCAAAAGACCTTGGTGTTTCAAAAGATGAGATTTCATACACCGTAACCAAGGAAATCGGCAAAGGCCTTATGAAATTTTTACTTGGCAGCAGCGAGGTAGAAATCGTGGCATGGCGCACAGCAGACGAGAAAAAGGAAGCTCCAAAGATCGAAAAAACAGAAAAGAAAGCTGACAAAAAAGAAGCAATCGTGACCGAAAAAACCGAAAAACCTGAAACTCACGAAAAGAAAGCAGCTCCGACAGTTGACGAAGATTTTGTTATTCCAAAAACAGCTGTTGACGATGCAAAATATTTCGTTTCCGAGCTTCTTACAAAAATAGGTCTCAAATTTGAGCTTCACGTAAAACTTGACAAAAACGTTATCAGCATCGATGTTTCAGGTGACAAAATGGGTCTCCTCATCGGCAAACGCGGTGATACCCTTGACGCTGTTCAAATGCTCACCGTCCTTTACGTAAACAGAAACAAAAATATGCCTTATGTAAAGGTAAGCATCGACACAGAAAATTACCGTTCAAAGAGAGAAGACACTCTTGTTCGTCTGGCTCATGGCCTTGAACGCAGCGTTCTCCGTGATAAAAAATCTATTACTCTTGAGCCTATGACAGCAAACGAAAGACGAATCATTCACTCAGCGCTCCAGAATAATCCAAGAATCAGAACCCACAGCATTGGCGAAGAACCAAATCGTCGTATGGTTATATCTCTGGCAAAAGCTGACGAATAACAATTCAAAAACACTCAGTCCACAGTAAATCTTTGCTGTGGACTTTTTTTATGCAAAATATATGCATTTTTATAAATATTTTTGAATATTTATGCAAAAATACCATTGACTATATATGGAAATTGTGGTTTAATATATGATGTAATTATGAATATTTATGCGAAAGGTGTATTCAAATGACAAAGACAAAAGTTTTTATCGACGGAAGCAGCGGAACCACCGGTCTTAGGATATATGACCGACTCTCTGCCCGCGATGATATAGAGCTAATCACGCTGACCGAAGAAAACAGAAAAGACCTGAGTGCAAGATGTGAAGCGTTGACCTCAGCAGATGCCGCTTTTTTGTGTCTGCCCGATGCCGCATCAAAGGAAATCATAGGCGTAGTGGGCAACGTTTCTACAAAAATCCTTGACACCTCCACTGCCCACCGAACAAACCCTGATTGGGCATATGGTTTTCCTGAGCTGTCTGATGATTTCCGCGAAAAGCTCCTTGCATCAAATCGCATTGCGGTTCCCGGATGTCACGCCAGCGGTTTTTGTTCAATCGTTGCTCCACTTGTGGCAAATGGCATAATTCCCGCTGACTACCCAATAGTTGCTACCTCTGTTACCGGATACAGCGGCGGTGGAAAGCAAATGATTGCAGAATATGAATCATCCGAAAGAGCTGTTCTTCTTGACAGCCCACGTCAATATGGTCTCTCTCAGCACCACAAACATCTTCCAGAAATGAAGTCCGTGTGTAATCTAAGTTTTGAACCTTGTTTTTCACCAATCGTTGCAGACTTTTACAGCGGAATGACCGTTTCTGTAGCGCTAAATTCAAGACTCCTTTCAAAAAAGGTTACAGCAGAAAATATCCACGAAATTCTAGCTCAGCACTACGAGGGTCAAAAGCTTGTAAGAATGAGACCATTTGGTCAGGAGGGTTTTCTTGGCACCAACGAGCTTTCAGGAAAAGACAGTATGGAAATTATCGTCACCGGAAACGATGACCGCATTCTTGTGGCATCGACATTTGATAACCTTGGGAAAGGCGCATCCGGTGCGGCAATTCAATGTTTTAATTTAATCACAGGAAAGGACGAAACCAAAGGACTGGTTTTGTAAAGGTATAAATTATGGAACAGATAAAAGGCGGCGTTTGTGCCGCAAAAGGATTTAAAGCTTTCGGCATCCACGCCGGAATACGCAAAAACAAAGACAAAAAGGATTTAGCGCTGATTGTCAGTGAAACAAAGGCTACAGCCGCTGCCACATACACACAAAATCTTGTTAAAGGCGCGCCTCTTTATGTTACAAAAGAAAATTTAAAAGATGGTTATGGACAAGCAATCATCTGTAACAGCGGAAATGCCAACACCTGCAACGCCAACGGCATTGAAATCGCAGAGGCTATGTGCGACCTGGTAGAAAAGCACACCGGTATTCCAAAAACCGACGTCGTGGTTGCATCAACAGGTGTAATCGGTCAGCCTCTTGACATTACCCCTATAAAAAATGCCATGACGGATCTTGCAAGCGGCTTAAACTATGACGGCAGTAACGACGCCGCAGAAGCAATTATGACCACCGATGCCAAGAAAAAAGAAATTGCGTTTTCTTTTGAAATCGGCGGAAAACTCTGCAAAATCGGCGGAATTGCCAAGGGTTCAGGCATGATTCACCCTAATATGGCAACAATGCTGGTTTTCGTCACAACCGACGCATCCATCACCCCCAAAATGCTCCAGAAAGCCCTGAGTGCAGATATCCTCGATTCATTCAATATGATCTCCATAGACGGAGACACCTCCACCAACGATATGGTGTCTGTTCTTGCAAACGGTATGGCTGAAAACCCCATCATTGACACTGTGGGAGAAGACTTTGATACTTTCTGCAAAGCACTCTCAGCGGTTACCACCTACCTTTGCCGTCAGATTGCAAAAGACGGAGAGGGAGCAACAAAGCTTCTTGAAAGCCGAGTTCATGGTGCCGTGGACAAAGAAAATGCAAGAATTATCGCAAAAAGCGTTATTTGTTCATCGCTATTTAAAGCCGCGATGTTCGGTGCCGATGCAAACTGGGGAAGAATTCTTTGCGCCATCGGTTACAGCGGTGCAAAATGCGATATCAATGCAGTAGATGTTTCCCTTTCCTCAGTTGCGGGAAAAATCGATGTGTGCAAGAACGGCAGTGGCGTTGATTTTGATGAGGATGAGGCAAAGAAAATCCTCACTGAAGACGAAATCATTATCGATATAACATTCCATGAAGGAAACGGCGAAGCAAAAAGCTGGGGCTGTGACCTCACCTATGATTATGTAAAAATAAATGGTGACTATCGCACCTAATCAAAGGAGATAAAAAATGAACGAGATTTCAACACTTGAACGTGCCAAAATTCTTGTTGAGGCACTTCCCTACATACAAAAATATTACAACAAAATCGTGGTTATCAAGTACGGCGGAAACGCAATGCTAAACGACGAACTGAAAAACGCCGTTATGGGCGACATCCTCCTCCTTTCCTTGGTTGGCATAAAGGTTGTCCTTGTCCACGGCGGTGGTCCTGAAATTTCAGAAATGCTTGAAAAAACAGGAACAAAAACCGAATTCATTGACGGACTTCGTGTTACCGACAAGGATTCCATTGACATTGTCCAGATGGTTTTGGCAGGAAAAATCAACAAAAACCTGGTAAATCTCATTCACTCTATGGGCGGAAAAGCAATGGGTCTTTGCGGAATTGACGGGCATATGATAGAGGCAAAACAGCTTGACGACGTCCACGGCTATGTGGGTGAAATCACATCCATCAACCCCGAGCCTATCCTTGATGTTATTGAAAAAGGCTACATCCCTGTTATTTCAACGGTTGGCTGTGACAACCATGGAAATGTATACAACATCAATGCTGACACAGCAGCATCGAAAATTGCAGGGGTACTGAATGCCGAATCACTGATTTCAATGACCGATATCCGCGGTCTTCTTCGTGATAAAGATGACGACTCTACCCTTATCCCCGTGGTAAAGGTAAGCGAAGCCCCTGCACTCATCAGCGAAGGCATAATTTCCGGCGGAATGATTCCAAAGATTGAATGTTGCATTGATGCAATACGTCAGGGCGTAAACAAAGTTTTCATCCTTGACGGCAGAGTCCCCCATTCAATCCTTATCGAAATTTTGACCGATGAAGGTATCGGTACTATGTTTGTGTAAAGGAGCTTTTAAGTTATGCAGGAAAAAGATATTTCACGCGACTCAAAAAGAGCCCGACATAACGCAATAATCCGCCTTATTTCAGACAAATCCATCGAAACTCAGGAACAACTCACAGACTGTCTGATTAAGGAAAATTTCAAAGTAACACAGGCAACGGTATCCCGTGACATCCGCGAGCTTCGGCTTATCAAGATTGCTGACAAGAACGAAAAATACCGTTACGCCCTCCCCGGCAGAGAATCAGATTCTGCCATAAAGGCACGATACACAGCGGTTCTCACCCACGCAGTAATCACCGTACAGACCGCAGGAAACCTGGTTGTGGTAAAAACCATTCCCGGCTCTGCCCAAGGCTGTGCCATGGCAATCGAAACACTTGAGTTCAGCAATGTGGTAGGAGTTATCGCAGGAGATGACACAGTTTTCATCGCCCTCAGCAACGAAGTCGATGCCCTCAAATTCTCTGAGGACCTGACAAAAGCGGTAAACTGAGAAAATAATCAGGAGAAAATATTATGACAATAAAAGAAACAGATAAAAAATACGTGCTTCCCACCTATGGTCGCCTTGACCTTGAAATAATTTCAGGAAAAGGTAGCACCTTCGTATCCGCTGACGGCAAAGAATATATCGACTTTGGCAGTGGCATAGCCGTAAACACATTTGGTGCTTGCGACGATGAGTGGGTTGATGCTGTAACAAATCAGCTTAAAAAAATCCAGCACACTTCAAACTATTACTACACCGAGCCCTGCTCAACTCTGGCAAAAATGCTATGTGAGAAAACCGGTATGAGCAAGGTATTCTTTTCAAATTCCGGTGCCGAAGCAAACGAATGTGCAATAAAAGCAGCCCGCAAGTACGGAACGGACAAGAACCCCGACAAGAACATTATTATAACCCTCAAAAACAGTTTCCACGGCAGAACGGTTACAACCCTCTCCGCCACCGGCCAGGATGGTTTTCACAAGCATTTCACACCTTTTACCGAGGGTTTTGTGTACGTGACAGCCAACGACATCAAAGAACTTGAAAGTTTAGCAAACGAAAACTGTTGTGCAATTATGTTTGAGCTTATACAAGGCGAGGGCGGTGTTCTTCCCCTGACAAAAGAATTTGTGTTGGCTACAAAAGAAATCGTAGAGAAAAACGATATGCTTCTCATTATCGACGAGGTGCAGACAGGAAATGGCAGAACAGGCAAGCTCTATGCACATCAGCATTTTGGAATTTCCCCCGACATCTTCACAACTGCCAAAGGCCTCGCAGGTGGTCTCCCCATCGGTGCTACCGTATTTTCGGAAAAATTAAAAGACATTATGCCCGCGGGCAGTCACGGTTCGACCTTTGGCGGCAACCCCATTTCTGCTGCTGCAGCCATAAATGTTCTTTCACGGCTTGATGATGATTTTCTGGCTGAAGTTACCAAAAATAGTAGATATTTATGGAGCGAGCTTTCCAAAATTGACGGCATTGAAGAAATCTGCGGCATTGGATATATGATAGGGCTAAAGACCCGCAAAGACGCAAAGGACATTCTTAAAAAATGCCTTGAAAACGGACTTTTAGTCCTTACAGCGAAAGATAAGGTCAGACTTCTTCCCCCTCTTAACATTACAAGGGAAGAGCTTGACAAGGGTATAAAAATACTAAAAACAGTTATTGAAACAATCTAAAGGAGAAAACAAAATGAAACACTTACTCAAACTTTCAGACCTCTCTGCTCAGGAAATAACAGAAATTCTTGACCTTGCAGACCAGCTGAAATACGAAAAGAAAAACGGTATACCTCACAAACACCTTGAGGGAAAAACATTGGGAATGATTTTTGAAAAGTCTTCCACCCGCACCCGTGTATCATTTGAAGTAGGTATGGCTGACCTTGGCGGCTATCCCCTCTTCTTAAGCTCAAATGATCTGCAAATAGGCAGAGGCGAGCCGGTTGAAGATACCGCAAGAGTCCTTTCAAGATACCTTGACGGAATTATGATAAGAACCTTCCAGCAAAAAGAGGTTGAAGATTTGGCAAAATACGGCTCTATCCCGATTATAAATGGTCTCACTGACTATTGCCATCCCTGTCAGGTGCTTGCTGACCTTATGACCATAAGGGAATATAAGAGAAGTTTCCATGGACTCAAAATGTGCTTTATCGGTGACGGAAACAATATGTCAAACTCACTGATGGTGGGTGCTATAAAAATGGGTATGGAATTTGCTATTGCCTGTCCAAAAGGCTATGAACCGGATGCCGACCTTATGAAATGGGCAAGCGAAAATGGAAAGTTCACCTGTACCGAATCCTGTGCGGACGCCGCAAAGGATGCAGATATCCTTGTTACTGACGTATGGGCATCAATGGGTCAGGAAGCTGAAGCCAAGGAACGTCAGAAAGTTTTTGCAAGCTATCAGATAAACGCTGACCTTATGGCTGTTGCAAAAAGTGATGCTATGGTTCTCCACTGCTTGCCGGCACATAGAGGCGAAGAAATCACCGCAGAGGTACTGGAAGCACACGCCGCTGAAATTTTTGACGAAGCAGAAAACCGCCTCCACGCACAAAAAGCAGTCCTTGTAAAGCTTATGAAAGACTAAACTCAAAATTTATTATAACAAACACCAAAGCCCGCCTCAAAATCAGCGGGCTTTTATTTTACATAAAAAAGACACAGAACATTTGTTCTGTGTCTTTTAAATTTAAATTTGTTTGCCTTTATCTTTCAACAATAATCATTGTTTTAACTTTGTTATTGTTCATATAGATGAAGATTTCAGCCGGAGCATCACCATTGTTGTTTGTGAACTTGTTAAGTCCCTCAATGTATCCCCAATCCGTGTCTTCACCATTTACCGTGGGCGCTGCTTCTTCATAAATCTTGAGTTCGCCGTTTTCCATTTTGTAAACAAGAACCTTTGCACCACTGAAAGCAGACGGCAAAATTGCATCCTCTCTGAGATCAAGAGCATTTTCAGCCTCAACCCCTGTAAGCATCGACTTTGAAACCATCAAAGCAGTATTGCTTCTTTCATAAAGTGTACCCCAGATAACTTCATATTCAGGATAAGCTGTGCTTCCAGAAATTTTTTGAGAAGGATTATCAAGTGTGCTGCGATAGTCGTCAGGTGCCATACTGAAAATTATATGCTGTTTTCTCTTTGCTGGATCTGGCTCATTGTCCGGAGTTTCATGCTTGATGGTATAATAACCCTCACTGTCTGTACCAAGTCTCACAACATCACCTTTAGCAAGTGTTGGAGCAATTGCCATGGTTGAAGAATCCTCAACAGAAAGTTTCCAGTCTTCGTGACGGGTTGTTCCTACCCAACCGCTGAGAATATATCTTACATAATCTCCATCCTGCTCCTGCATAATTTCATCAATAACAAATACAGGTGATTTTTCATCAACTTCACCTATGTTTGCAGTTACAGGAACATCATACACAAGAACAACCTTTGCAAAGTTTGTGGAATCCACATCAAAGCACTCGATTTTATAACCGCCTGTTAAAGATTTTTTCAGCTTGCTTGTTGTCAAAAGGCTGTACTTTCCGGGAGTTCTTACATCAAGAATAAATGCATTGCTTACATTTATTTTCTTGCTGCCACCCGATACTGCTTCAAAGCTGCTTGATGAATATTTGCAATCTGTATTAGCTGTTATGGGGCTGTAAAGATTAAGCACGTCATCAGCTATCTTTTCAGGTGTAACTGTCGATGCAGTTGCTGTGATAATCTCATCAATCTCTGTTCCCTTAGATGTTGTAAATTTAACAAGCTGTTTGTAGTCGTTGTCTGCATCCAGTGGATCGGTGCTTCTTTCACTTGCCGCATCGAGTAAATCAACAAAGTTTTCCAAGCCTGTTATCTCAACAGGGCTACCGTTAACAATAAGCTTTGACTTGCTTGTTATTGTATACACGCTACCCTTTACATTGGATTTTGTGACAATCATAACCTGTGCACTTTCATCAAAATCACCACTGTCATACTCAGCACCTGTTATATAGCCATACTGAAGATTTGATGCCACTTCTGTTTTATCATACCAGATAATCTTTCCGCTCAAATCAAGATAGAATTTTGCGGTATCACCCATCTGAGGTGCAGTTGTCAAAGAAGGAGTTGCACCGGGCAACGGATTTTCCCAAGGCGCAAGGCTTGAGAACTTATAGTTCTGTCCGTTAACTGTAATACCCTTTGATGAGCTTGACGATGTGATTTTGCCTGTTACTGTGTCGTTGCAAACAATTACCTTTGCGTCACCGGATGAATGCTTGTCCTGTGCCACAAAAATCATACTGCCTTTTTTAATTGCATTAAATGAGGTAACTGCACCATCCTTGGTAACAAACTCTATATCATTTGCCTTATAGTTCAATATTTTCTGGTTGCCACCTGAAAGCCCGTTTCTAAGTGCATTGTCTGTTACCTTATAGTCAGAAGATGTAACAGATGACACGAAATAGGGTTCATAATCATTTACAAAAACTACATCAAATGCATTGTCGCCATCGCGGTCAACAAGTTCAATATCACCCACCAACGGCAAGTTTTCATTAGCATAATATATTTCAAAGCTACTTGCAGTAGCATTAGCTCCATAAAGCTTTCCATTGTATACAACAACGCTGTTTGCCGCAATATTCAAAGTAGTTTCTCTCTCAGCATCATCAGATTTAAAATATCTTATTGTGCTTGTTGAACCACCCTGAAGTGAATCAGCATCAATCTTAATTGTTGTGCTGTTCTTAACAGTTGCAAGAATAAGGTGCTTGAGGCCGCTGCTAAAATCATTCTTGAAATAGAATTCAATCTGTGCACCGAGCATATCTCTATACTTTGATGCGTCATCCACCTTGTAAGTAGAAGCAACTCCATTAACAGAAATTTCTACTTCATCATCACGAAGATTTGCATCTGGCTGAGAAAGGCTGATTTTTGAGTTTGATGAAATATAACCTACATTCTTTGTAAGCTTGAGGTCATGCTCAAGGATAGTTTTTTCTGTAATTTTGTTATCCTCAGCGAGTTCCACTTCAAGACAGTTGTAAAGCATATTTGCAATAGTCGCACGGGTTGCAGGAACTGAAACTGCACCGCCTGCGCCTTCAATAAAGCCAAGTGATGTTGCAGTCATCAGATATTTTGAATACCATTTTGCACCCTCTGCTCCCATTTCGCCATAACCAAGAGCACAAACAATCATTTTAACCGCTTCTTCATACAAAACATTGTTGTTTGGCAAAAATGTTCCATCGTCATAACCGTTGATGATTCCCATTTCACGAGCTGTTCTTATGTTTCCGATAGCCCATGAAACATCAGGAGTTGTAACATCAGGAAATGGTGGGTTCTCAAGGCTTGTTGAACCAACACTGCCAAGACCACGAGTTCTGAGAAGCATAGCTGTGAACTCTGCACGGGTTACGTTGTTGTTGGGTTTGAAGCTTCCGTCATCATAACCATTGATAACACCAAGCTTGCTGAGTACGTTAACTGCATCATATGCACTGTGATTTGCTTCCAAATCTGTAAATGCAGCAGAAGCCGGCACAACTGCAATGCTTGTAAGTGTAACCAAAATCGCAAGCAGTGTGCACAAAAGTCTTTTTGAAAATTTCATTTTCCTTACCTCCATTTTAGTGGAATATATAAATTTAATCATTTTGCAAAATTTAGTTTTCCCTTACACCGCGCATCATTGAGTTTGGTACAAGAGAGGTATCTATTCGGATTTTAGCGACGGATTGAGGCCTGTTTGCAACCTCAAGTTCTTCACCGTTTTCATCCTCCATATATTCGATTTTGTGTTTCACAAAATCTCCATCGGGTCTTAAAAATTCAACCTCCGAGCCCTTGAAAAATCTGTTTTTCTGGACAACAGACAAAAGCTTTGTTTCCTCGTCATAGCCGTCCACTATACCCAAAAGCTCATAATTTCTTATATAGGAGCTGGTCTCATAATTTTGCTCATTTCCATCAGGCTTCCCGAAAAAGAATCCTGTAGTATAGTCCCTGTGGCTGACCTTTTTGATTTCTTCAAGCCACTTGAGGTCAAATTCAAAGCCGTCAGGGTCTTCAAAATATTTATCAATGGCATCACGGTATGCTTTCACGACTGTAGCAAGATAATATTCGGTCTTCACCCTGCCCTCAATTTTAAAGCTGTCAAGTCCTGACTCAATAAGCTTATCTATATGCTCAATCATACACAAGTCCTTTGAATTGTATATGAAAGTTCCTCTTTCGTTTTCAAAAACCGGCATATATTCTCCTGGTCTTGTTTCCTCCACCAGGTGATATTTCCACCTGCACGGATGGGAGCACGCCCCAAGGTTGCTGTCACGGTTTGTCATATAGTTGCTGAGAAGACATCTTCCTGAATAGGAAATGCACATCGCTCCGTGAACAAATGCCTCAAGTTCAAGTCCCTCAGGGGTCTTTTCGCGAATTTCAGCAATCTCATCAAAAGACATCTCACGGGCCAGTATAACACGTTTCGCCCCCATTTTGTACCAGCTTTCGGCACTTTTGAAATTTACATTATTTGCCTGGGTGCTGACATGAATTTCAAGGTTTGGCGCAATCTCACGGGTCAGCTGAAACATTCCCAAATCTGAAAGGATGACCGCATCAAATCCCGCTTCCATATACTTTTTTAAGAATTCCTCATACTGGGCTATATCCGAATTGTGGGGTATTATGTTTGCCGTAAGGTACACCTTTTTCCCCCGTTCATGAGCAAATTTCACGCCCTCACAAAGTTCTTCGGGAGAAAAATTCTCAGCTGCAACGCGCAGGGAAAACTCCTCCCCGCCAACATATACCGCGTCTGCTCCATAGGTGATTGCAATTTTTAATTTATTAAGACTCCCCGCCGGAGCAAGAAGTTCAGGCTTCTTCATCATAATTTTCTTCCTTTATTGCCGCATTTTCAATGGGCTCCATCGTGTCATATTCACGCACAGCTCGGGCAATAGCTGTGGCAATCCTTTCCTGACCGTCCCGTGATGCTAAAATTTCCATATCGTGTTCATTGTCCATAAAGCCAGTCTCAATAAGAACCGATGGCATAAGGGTATTTTTGTTCACAAAGAAATTTGCTGTCTTCACACCTCTGTCATAAAGTCCGGTACTTTCTGAAACCTTTTCCTGAACCAAAGCCGCAAGACGTGCAGAGTATCCGCCAAGCTGGAAACAATAGCTCTCAATCCCTTTACCAATTCCGTTGCCGATATTGCAATGTATTGATATAAACAAATCAGCAAAGGAAGTATGCGCCAAATCAACCCTTGCCTGAAGACTGTCAATAACCGATGAATTTGCTATGCTGTCGGTCATTTTTTCTCTTGTCATCACCACGGTATATCCCATAGCCTCAAGATTATCTCTGAGCTTGTCCGCAATCTGCCAGGTTATTTCCTCTTCTCTCACTCCATAATCAAGGTTTTCAGCCCCAATATCCTTGCCTTGATAATTATGTCCGGCATCTACCAATATAACCTTTACATCAGAAAAATCTTTTTTTGCAAAAACCTTCTCTATTTCTGAAAGTTCTTCGTCAGAAAGCTCTTCTCTTTCAGTATCCCCAGTGTTTTCATCTGGCTCTTCCTCTCCCTGCCCATTGAAAGCCTCCGACACCAACATGTTATAAACAATCTGAGCCACATTTGACCTTGCAGCATTTTCATCTGCCTTTTGTGACATTTTATCCAAAAGACCATTTTCTCCTGCAACAGCCATATAGCCCGAGTACCACTTTTCACCCTTTGTCAAAAGCGCCTCCTCATTTTTTCCAACAGCACACACTGTCATTTTCACAGCCTGTGCAATGGTAACCTTGTCGGCAGGGGCAAAAACGCCCTCCTCCATGCCGTTGATAAGACCTTTTTCAAAGCAAAAGGAAATATACCCTCTGCCCCAATATTCCTCCGGCACATCATAAAATGGAATATCCTCCAAAACATATGTTTCTTTGTCATATCCCAAAGTCCTTGCCATAAGAGCACAAAACTCTGTTCGTGTGATTTCCCTCTCTGGTCTGAAAGTAAAATCCTCATACCCTGCAATGACACCTATTTCCGTAAGATAAGAAATAGCATCAAAATTAAGGTGGTTATTTGGAACATCAGGAAAATCTGTGGCAAAGACACCTGATGTAATCCCCGAAAAAGCAATTATAAGTGTCAACATCAAAACAAGTGTCCTTTTCATCACAAACTCCTTTTCACCTGATAGTTATCCATATACATTATACATTGATTTTTGTAAGTTTTCAATAGAAAATCACAATTATTTTTTTGAAATATGTAGAAAAAACGTAATATTTATCCCGCAACATTACCAAAATTTGTTACAAAGCTGTTAACATTTGATTACAAAAGAAAAAAGTCCCGCCAAACCTTGGCAGGACCCTTGAAAATTCGTTGTTTCTTAGTCAGCAGTATAGGGCAAAAGCGCCATATATCTTGCTCTTTTAATAGAAACAGTGAGCTCTCTCTGATGCTTTGCGCAGCATCCGCTGATTCTTCTGGGAAGAATCTTTGCTCTTTCTGTGATATAGCGTCTGAGTTTTGCAACGTCTTTGTAGTCGATAAATTCTACTTTATCAACGCAGAAAGCACAAGCTTTTCTCTTGGGACGTCTTGCTCTCATCTTATCGTTCTTTTCCTTTTCAGGCATTGGTCTTTCCTCCTATCTTTCAATCATTAGCTAAGCCGCATTAAAACGGCAAATCATCATTTGTTTCCAGAGCGACAAAATCGTCCTCTGCATCACTTGGCATTTCAGGAATTTCCATTTTAGCAGGTGCGCTATACGAGCCATCATCTGCTGACTTTTTGGATTCGCCGAAAGAAACCTCGTTTGCCACAACTTCTGTGACATAGTTTTTCTTTCCGTCCTGACCTTCCCATGTTCTGGTAGAAATTCTTCCCACAACAATAATCATTCTGCCCTTTGTGAAATACTTTTCAACAAATTCAGCAGTCTTGTTCCAGGCAACACAGTTGATAAAATCTGTGCTTCTGTTCTCGCCAAAACCATTGTCAATAGCAATAGAAAAGCTGCAAACAGGTGTGCCTGATCCTGTGTGTCTGAGTTCAGGGTCACGGGTAAGTCTGCCCATCAAAATCGCTTTGTTAATCATAAGCAATCTCGCTTTCTGTGTAAATCTTTACACAATTATTTCTCTTCTTTTTTGATAACAATGTTTCTGAGTATTCCGTCAGTAATACCGAACACACGTTCGAGCTCAGCCGGAAATTCCGGTTTAGCAGAGAAGTTTACCAAAACATAGTAACCTTCAGCCAAGTCATTGATAGGATAAGCCAATCTTCTGCGTCCCCATTCGTCAACGCTTTCAATTGTACCGTTAGCCTCAATCAATGATTTGAACTTATCAACGAGAGCAGCTGTTTCTTCTTCGCCTTTTGATGCGTCAACAACAAACAATGTCTCGTACTTGTTAATAATTTCAACCATTCTTTTCACCTCCTTGTGGACTTTGACTTTCGGTCTCCCCGAAAGTAAGGATTTTACTAACCAATAGATTATATTACATTTTTTTCATATTGTCAAGCTTTTTTTATCCCACTTCCACCGCATAATAAAGCCACCCCAAAAATATACTTTATAATAAACCCCAAAAAGGATGATAACTTATGAAAAAATTGTGTATGCCCGTTTTTTATATTTTCTTGCCACTTATTATACCAATGATGGTGGGACTGACCTTTCCCCGTGCTACTGGAAGCCGCATTTCATTTCCCTTTTCAAACAAAGCGGAAATTTCTGATACAATAACCACATTAAATATAAAAACCAAAACTACAGAAAAAATCCCACTGGAAACCTATCTGGTGGGAGTTCTTGCGGCGGAAATGCCCGCATCATATGAAGAAGAAGCATTAAAAGCCCAATCCGTTGCCGCCCGAAGCTATATAATCAGCAAGATGGGCGGAGGAAATCCTGACCACCCAGACGCTCAGGTCTGCACAGACCCAAATCATTGCAAGGGCTGGCTTTCGGAAGAAGATGCCAAATCAAAATGGAAAAAAGGTGATAAAAACAAATACTGGAAAAAGCTCACAAATGCCGTAAAATCCACCAAGGGCGAATATATGACCTATAACGCCGAGGTAGTGGAAGCCTTTTTCTTTGCCTCCAGCGGTGGAAAGACCGAGAATTCCGAGGATGTCTGGAGCAGCAGTCGCCCATACCTCAGGTCCGTTGAAAGCTACGGCGAAGCTCTTTCCGAAAACAATGTTTCAACCGTCACATTTACCCGCTCCCAATTTGCAGAAAAGCTAAACCCTCACCTAAGCCAGCCCCTTGACCCATCAAAATCACCGTCAATAAGCGAGCCCCAAAGAACAGAGGGTGGAAGTGTGAGGAGTATAAACATCTCAGACAAAACCTTTAAGGGTACCGAGCTGCGCAGCATTTTGGGACTCAAATCCGCCAATTTCACCATTACCCAAAGCAGCGACTCAATCACCTTTACCGTAAAAGGCTATGGTCACGGAGTGGGTATGAGCCAGACAGGAGCAAACTATATGGCAAAAGAAGGACACACCTACAAAGAAATACTTTCTCACTACTATACCGATATTGAATTTTCAAAGCTTTAACATAAAAACGAGGTGTTTTTTTGAGCAAACAAAATGTTTTGAGAAGCGCCGCTTTCCTCACCTTTTCCGGAATAATTGCAAAAACTGTGGACTTTTTGTTCCGCGCCTACTATTCAAAACAGCTGGGCAGTGAGGGAATGGGCATACTTTCTCTGGTTTTTTCATTTCATGGGCTTATTCTCACTTTTGCCACGGGGGGCTTAGGCGTTGCCGTTTCCAAAACTCTGTCAAGCCTCTATGCAAAAAAAGACTATACAGCCATAAACAGAACTATGAATTGTGCCATTTTTTCCGTACTCCTTTTAAGCCTCGGCGCAATCTCTGCCGTGTGCCTTTTTTCAGAGAATATAGCAACCTCCTTTCTAAAAGAACCCCGAGCCGCAAGAAGTATAATTTATCTTTCCCCCAGCATCCTCTTTATGAGTATCTCATACTGCATCAAGGGCTATTTTTATGCCTCCCGAAAGGTTCTAATCCCCGCATCCTCCGAATTTCTTGAACAATTTGTAAAGATAACAGCCACAACCTTTCTTTTAAAGCGCTTTCTTCCTTCGGGCATCCCCCACGGCTGTGAAGCCGTGTTTTTGGGAATTTCTCTGGGTGAATTTTCCTCTTGTCTTTACCTCTCACTGTTTTATGCAAAATTCCGTCGCAAACCCGAAATCGTCGCGTCACAAACCGCAGTTTTTTCTCCACTGATGAAAATCGCCCTGCCCGCAATGACCGCCTCGCTGATGGGGTCTTTTCTCCGTATGAACGAAAGTGTTCTCATTGTTTCTGCTCTCAAGAAATCAGGGCTTTCCCACACTGCCGCGCTTAAATCCTACGGAAGCCTCTACGGAATGGTGATGCCCTTGGTTGTTTTCCCTCTAACGCTTTTATCGTCCTGTCTGACCTTGCTTGTTCCTGAAATCTCCCGTGCCGACGGAATGAAAAGCCGTTTAAGGCTAAAAACCCTGATTTCACGGATTATGCGTTTTGCAGCGCTTGGCGGATTTTTGACCTGCACAGTTCTTGTGATTTTTTCAAGTGAGCTTTCCTCTTTAGTCTACTCCGCTCCCCATCTTTCACATTCCATAAAAACCATCGCTTATCTTTCGCCCGTTATGTTTATTGACTCCGTATGCTGTGGAATTTTAGGAGGACTCGGAAAACAAACAAAACTGCTTGTTTTTAGTCTTTCCGACAACATATTCCGCCTCAGCTCTATTTTCATACTCGTGCCACATTTTGGCGAAAAGGCACTGTTTTTCACCGTAATTTTCAGCAATCTTTTAACCGCGAGTCTGACCCTTTCGACTGTAATAAAATCAACCAAAACACGTTTCGAGCTTTCAGGATGGTTTTTAAAGCACCTTGCAGCCACCTTTTTCACTTTCTGCATTTCCGCTATTTTCCTGCCATTTTTTCTCACCCAAACACCACTTGAAGTTGTTTTTGCAATAATCTTCACCATTCTACTCTATCTTTTTTCAAGCACCCTTTTCTCAAAAAATCTCCGCAGCGATATTTCATGGCTACTGGGGCGGATGTTTTTAGGCCACTAAAAAAGCCGAGGTTTCCCTCGGCTTTTCACTTTTATTTTTTTGCTTTTTCAAGCATTTCAACAAGGTCCGTTCTATCATAATTATATCCTTTATTGCAGAACTGACATACAATCTCTGCTTCGCCCTGCTCATCAATAATATCCTGAATTTCCTTTTTCCCAAGGCTGATAATAGCTCGGCGCATACGTTCATCTGAGCAATCACAGTGATAATCCGCTTCGGTTTCCTCAAGAATATCAATCTCAAAATCCCCCATAACAGTACGGACAATTTCTTCAACCGAAAGACCTTTTTCAAGCATTCCCGTGACGCTTGTGATTTTTTCAGCGGTTTTTTCAAACTTTTTCAGGTTAAACTCATCACAGTCAGGCATAATCTGAACAATAAATCCCCCTGCCTGCTTCACGCTGTAATCTCTGTCCACCAAAACTCCAAGAGCAACAAGGCTCGGGACCTGCTCGGACTGGGCAAAATAAAACGCAAGGTCATCTCCTATTTCCCCGGTCTGAATGGGAACCTGCCCAATATACGGTTCTTTCATATTCATATCTTTTACAATGCTCAAATAGCCGTTTTGACCAATTCCTCCACCTACATCAAGCTTGCCTAAATGATTAAGCGGAAGCTCTACAAGAGGGTTTTCAATATATCCCTTCACATGGCCTTTCGAGTTTGAAACAGCCATAACTCTGCCAAGAGGACCGTCGCCACGAAGCTGAAGAGTAAGTGACGTTCCCTCATCCTTGAGCATAGCACCCATAAGCACCGCACCCGTGAGTAATCTTCCAAGAGCTGCAGTCCCCACAGGCATAGTGCTGTGGAATTTTCTTGCCTTTTCAACAAGACCTTTGGAATTTATGGCATAAATTCTTATGAACCCATTTTTTGTAACTGCTTTTATAAGTTTATCAGGCATTTTATCAAAACCTTTCTTTTTCTTCTTAGAAAAAATCGGCTCACAAGTGAGCCGATTTTAAGTCTGTTTGTGTTTATCGTATATTGAAAAGGATTATACGCGGGTAACGTTTGCCGCCTGCGGTCCCTTAGCTCCTTCGACAACCTCAAATTCAACTTCTGCGCCCTCTTCCAGGGTCTTGTAGCCGTCCATGGCAATCGCTGAAAAATGAACAAAAACGTCTGTTCCTTCCTCGGTCTCGATAAAACCAAAACCTTTCTCAGCATTGAACCATTTAACCTTGCCTTTTTGCATAAAACTGTTCCTCCAATTCTTAGGTCAACTCTTGTTGTCCACGGGTCTTAGTATATCACGATTTCCATTTTCTGTCAACCTATTTTTTAGAAAGAACGAAAAAAATCCGCTCTGTTTGGTCGTCTGCCGTCGAAAAACCAAAATCCTTGTAAACCCCCGTCACATCAAGACCTTTAGCGGTTGCAATTTCCTTGATTTCCTCTACCCCATATGCCCTTTCCTGCTGAAATTCATCAAAACGTATATAGCTTCCATCATCATTTTCTACAAAGAATGATAGGTCAAAGTCACACACCTGTGTTTCTTCACTGAACTCGCTTTGCCACACATAAAAGATTCCATCTTCCTCATTCACGAAGGTGTTTCCGCCCAAAATATCCCTGAGTTTATGAACGCTATTTATATCAAAAATGAAAACGCCGCCTGGATTCAAATAATTATTCACAAGAGCAAAAAATCTCTCCAAATCCTCTTTGTCAGTTATGTAATTCACTCCGTCAAGAGCACAAACAGCAGCATCCACCGTGCCATAAAGCTCCATCTCGCACATATCCTGATTGAGAAACAGTATATCAAGCCCCTCATTCTGTGCTTTTTCCCTTGCTATATTCAGCATTTCGCAGGAAAGGTCAAGCCCTATCATATCATAGCCGCGTTTTGCCATAGGAATAGTTATGTTTCCTGTGCCGCAGGCAATGTCAAGGACAAGCTCTGGCTTTATCCCGAGCCTCTTAAAAATCTCTTCATAATAATTGCAAAAAGCCTCATAATCCGCATCCTGAAGCTTGTCATAAACCTCTGCAAAATCGTTATACATAATTCTCAACACCTTTATCAATCGACTTTTTCCAGCTGAACATAAGCCGCCATAAGATTCTTTTCACCGACAGTATCAAATTTCACCCGAAGGAACATATCCGCACCAATCGCCTTTGCTTCCATTACAGTTCCCTCACCAAACTTGCGATGATTAACCCTGTCACCAATGGCAAAATCAAGAGCTGCCTGAGATTTTTCCGTCTTTGGTTTTTGATAAGCCGACGACTTGAACACAGAAGTATCCATTTTCGGCGTTTCTGTCCTCACATAATCAAAGCCGTCATACTGCACTTTCTTTGATGATTCCTCATTTTTCAGTACCTTGGGTATTTCCTTTAAAAACCTTGACATAATGTTGAACTTTGTTGTTCCAAACAGCGTCCTTGTGTCAGTATAAGTGAGATAAAGCCTTTCCTTTGCACGGGTTATTCCCACATAACAAAGCCTGCGCTCTTCTTCCATTTCTTCGTCCATTCCCATTGAACGAACGCCAGGGAATATACCCTCTTCCATGCCAACAAGAAATACATTTTTAAATTCAAGTCCCTTTGCGCTGTGGAGGGTCATAAGGGTAACCGTTTCCTGTGCCTCATCATAATTGTCCACATCAGCCACAAGGGAAATATTTTCAAGCAAATCAAAAAGCGCAGTTTCCGGGTTTTCCTTTACTGTCTGCTGAACCATTGACAAAAATTCCTTAAGGTTTTCAATTCGTGTACGGCTTTCAACAGTGTCTTCTTTTTCGAGAGCCGAAACCATTCCGCTCTCTGTCATAACTGACTCCACAAACGCCTCAAGTCCTATATCTGTTTCAAGCTTTTTCCTCAAATCATCCACGAGCGAAGCAAACTCCGAAAGTTTTGCAGCCGCACGTGAAAGCTCGCTATATTCTCCTGAATTTCTCGAAACTTCAAGTGCAGAAATTCCGTTTTCAAAAGAAAGTGCCAAAACCTTCTGAACAGTAGTATCACCAATTCCACGTTTTGGTTCATTGACAATTCTTGAAAAAGCCACATTGTCGCTTTCATTCTGAATAAGTCTGAGATAAGACGTAAGGTCCTTGATTTCCTTTCGGTCATAGAACCTGAGCCCTCCAAAAACTCTATACGGAACAGCACTGCGAAGAAGTGTATCTTCCACCACTCGCGACTGGGCATTCATACGATAAAGTATGGCAAAATCATTAAAGCTCTGTCCCTCCTCATATCCCTCTCTTATTTTTTCAGCAATAAATCTTGCCTCATCAAACTCATTGCCCGCATTATAAATCGTGACAAGCTCGCCCTCACCATTCTGGGTCCAGAGCTTTTTCTGTTTTCTTCCGTGGTTGTTGGCAATAACTTCATTCGCCGCACTCAAAATATTCTGGGTACTGCGATAATTTTCTTCAAGCTTTATTACCTTTGCGTTTTCAAACTCGTCCTCAAAACCCAGTATGTTTGAGATATCTGCACCGCGGAACTTGTAAATACTCTGGTCATCATCACCAACCACACAAATATTTTTGTGTTTTGCCGCCAAAAGACTCACCAAGCGGTACTGAGCGTGGTTCGTGTCCTGATACTCATCAACAAGTATATATTTAAATTTATTCTGATAAAAATCAAGTACATCAGGATTTTCTTCAAAAAGCTTCACTGTGCACATAATAAGATCATCAAAATCAAGGGCATTATTACTTTTTAGTTTCTTTTGATAAAGGTGATAAACCTTTGCCACCACGGACTTGAAAAAGTCCGTCTTGAAAATCCGTTCATAATCATCAGGATAAATAAGTTCATTCTTTGCCTGACTTATGGCACCGGCTATCGCCTTTGGCGAAAATTCCTTTGAATCAAGGCTCAAGTCCTTAAGGCACTCTTTGATGACAGTCTGTTGGTCAGAGGTATCAAAAATCACAAAGCTTTTGTCATACCCGATTTTGTCAATATCCCGTCTCAAAAATTTCACACAGGACGAATGGAAAGTGGACGCCCACACATCATTCCCCGCATCTCCAAGCTTTGCTGAAAGTCTCGCCTTGAGTTCTGCCGCCGCCTTGTTGGTAAAGGTTATGGCAAGGACATTGTATGGTCTCACCGGGTCAACCGACAAATATTCAGTGAGTTGTGGTGGAATTTCCTCAATCTCTCCTTTTCCGAACCAGTCAAGGAGTTCAATCTCTTCATCAGTTATACCCTTTGGCATTTGTGCATCAAAATATGCCCTGCCAAAGGTGAGAAGATGCGCAATTTTATGTATAATAACAGTAGTTTTTCCCGAGCCTGCACCCGCAATAACCAAAAGTGGCCCCTCGGTGTTCACCACTGCCTCAAGCTGTTTTCCGTTTAAATGCTTGTATTCATTTTCAATTATTTTTTTACGTATATCAAAAAAATTCATTATTTTTCTCCTGTTATAATTCCTCCGCCGACCACATGGTCTCCTTGGGTTTCATAAAAAACCACTGCTTGTCCGGGCGTTATTGCCCTTTGCGGCTCATCAAATATAACTCTTGCTTTATTTTCTTCAACAGGTATAACTGTAGCAAGTGCCGGTTTTGCGCTGTACCTGACCTTAGCAATCACCCGAATGGGCTCATCTAAACAATCAAAAGGAATGAAATTAAGCTTTTCCGCCATCAATTCTGATGAAAATTCCGTCCCTTTTTCACCCAAAACCACCTGATTTTTTTCTACATCAATCTTTAACACAAACATAGGCTTTCCAAAGGTAACCCCAAGACCTTTTCGCTGCCCAACTGTATAGTGAATTATCCCTTTGTGCTTTCCCAACACATTCCCGTTTTCATCCACAAAATCTCCGGGGATAGTCTCTTCCCCGGTACGCCTTTCTATAAATCCCGCATAGTCATTGTCAGGAACAAAACAAATTTCCATGCTGTCAGGCTTTTTGGCAGTTACAAGGTCCCTCTCTTCAGCAATTTTTCGAGTTTCTTCCTTTCCACCAAGCTCCCCAAGGGGCATCAAAGTCTTCGAAAGCTGCTCCTGTGTCAACGAATAAAGGGCATAGGTCTGGTCTTTCCCCAGAGCCTCAGCGCATTTAAGCAGATACCGTCCAGACTTTTCGTCAAATTCTATTTTTGCATAATGCCCGGTTGCTACATAGTCCGCACCCAGCAGCTCCGCCTTTTTCAGCATAGCATCAAATTTCAAAAACTTGTTGCAGGCGATACACGGATTTGGCGTTCTTCCGTTTTTATACTCATCCACAAAATAGTCAATTACATATTTCTCGAAATCAGCACGAAAATCCATAACATGATGCTCAATTCCAAGCTTATAGCAAACATACCTTGCATCCTCCACTGCAGAAAGGGAACAGCAAGTCCCCTCACTGAGGCACCCATCACGCATTTCGCCGTCCCACAAACGCATGGTAAGTCCCACAACATCATATCCTTTATCCTTAAGAAGTGCCGCGGCAACGCTGGAATCAACGCCACCTGACATTCCTATAACAACCTTTTTCCCAGCCATAATATTTTTTAAAAAGGCTGACATTCGCCAGCCTTTTCATCCTTTCAGATTTTATTCTTCCTCTTCACTGTGTCCATGGTGACAGCAAGCACAGTCACCATTGCAACCAACAATATGTGTCGGGTCAATGCCCTTGCGGTTATAATAATCCGCAATCGCCGAATGAATTGCTTCCTGAGCCAAATTTGAGCAGTGCATTTTCACAGGTGGAAGTCCGTCAAGTGCTTCAGCAACAGCAACATTGGTAATCGCCAGTGCCTCATCAATGGTCTTTCCTTTCACCATTTCTGTCGCCATACTTGACGTAGCAACAGCCGCACCACAACCAAAAGTCTTGAACTTAACGTCCTCAATTTCCTTTGTATCATCATTGATTTTCATATAAATCTTCATGATATCACCGCACTTGGGGTTTCCTACCTGACCAACTGCGTTTGCATCTTCAATTTCTCCCACATTTCTCGGATTTGAGAAATGATCCATAACTTTTTCACTATACATTTTTTATCCTTCTTTCAGTAAAATCTATTTATTCTTAACCGCCTCATAAAGTGGCGACATTTCACGAAGCCTTGAAACAATGTTTTTAAGGCTATCAACAATTCTGTCTACATCATCCATAGTGTTGCTCTCACCAAAAGACACTCTGAGCGAGCCATGAGCCACCTCGTGTTTAAGCCCGATAGCCAAAAGCACGTGTGATGGGTCAAGCGACCCTGATGTGCAGGCACTTCCGCTGGATGCCGAAATTCCCTGCATATCAAGCATCAAAAGAAGCGATTCACCCTCAATGAATTCAAATGAGATATTCGCATTTCCCGCAAGTCTCTTTGTTCTGTGGCCGTTGAGTCTTGTATAAGGGATTTCTTCAAGAACTCTGTCAATAAATTTATCCCTCATTTTTTCAAGCGCAGGCACTTTTTCGCATCTTTCAGCTGTTGCCAGAGAAATAGCCTTTGCAAGTCCCACGATAGATGCTACATTTTCTGTCCCCGCACGCTTGTTTTTCTCCTGAGCACCACCTGTAATAAAGGGCTTAACCTTTACTCCCTTTCTTATATAAAGAGCGCCACTGCCTTTCGGTCCATAAAACTTGTGCCCCGTCATTGACAAAAGGTCAACGCCCATCTTTTCCACATCAATTTCCATCATTCCCATTGCCTGAACAGCATCGGTATGGAAAACAACACCTTTTTCGCGAGTTATCTTTCCTATTTCTTCGATTGGCATAATTGTTCCAATTTCGTTGTTTGCCGTCATAATGGTAACAAGAATTGTTTCATCACAAATAGCGTTTTTAACATCCTCAGGTGAAATCATACCAAATTCATCCACCGGGAGATAAGTAACTCTGAAGCCCTCTTTTTCAAGAGCCTGACAGGTGTGAAGCACCGCATGATGTTCAACAGCCGATGTGATTATATGGTTGCCCTTTGCCTTATTTGCATAGGCAACACCTCTGATTGCCCAGTTGTCTGCTTCCGTACCTGAGCCGGTAAAAAATATTTCGTCGGTATTTGCCCCGATTGCCTTTGCAACCGCGTCTCTTGCCTCGCTAACCGCTTTTTTAGCCGTTCTACCCTCCTGATAAACAGTTGATGCATTGCCAAAGTTTTCCGTAAAATAAGGAATCATGGCATCAAGCACTTCACGCCTCATAGGGGTGGTGGCTGCGTGGTCAACATAAATTCGTTTTGTTTCCATATTGATAACTACCTTTCCTTTAAAAACTGCGGAGTAAACCTACGGACAAACCCTTGTCCGTAAAAATCTATGAAAAGTAGACCTCTCCGTAAATTTAATCAATTTGTATTAGCTCTCGCGATGTTTTTCAGTCTCCATAACTGCCAAACGGTCACAACGTTCATTCTCAGGATGCCCCGCATGCCCTTTGACCCACACTAAACACACCTCATGCATATCAAGAAGTTCAAGAAGCCTCTCCCACAAATCAGGATTTTGCGCTTCATCACGCTTGTTGCGCATCCAGCCGTTTTCACGCCACTTAAGAGCCCAGCCGCAATTTATTGCATCAATGAGATACTTTGAATCGCTGTAAAGTGTGACAGCACACTTTTCTTTAAGAGCGCTGAGTCCAACTATAGCCGCAGTAAGCTCCATACGATTGTTGGTGGTCATTTTCTCGCCGCCCGAAAGCTCCTTTTCAATGCCGTTATACCGAAGCACCACGCCATATCCTCCCGGGCCGGGATTCCCGCTGCAAGCACCGTCAGTGAAAATTTCAACCTTTTTCATTTTCGCACTGCTCCAAATTGATTATTAGGAAAATGCAAGCCAAATTTTGCATTCCGCATTTCATTGTATCATATCTTTTTCAAAAAATCTATATTATTTTTAACAAATCTTCAAAAAATATCTACTCTCTATTTATTTTCCTCAGTTTTCATTTTATTGCGCCATGTTTTGGCAGAAACGCCAACGGTTTTTTTGAATACCCGCCTGAAATAATCGCTGTCCAAAAACCCAACCATTCCCGCAATCTCTTCCACTGACTTTTCGGTATTTGCAATCAGTTCCTTCGCTCTTTCAATTCTCCTGTTCCTTATGTATGCCGCAATCCCCTCTGCCATAACAGGTCTTGTTATTTCATAAAGAACTGTTCTTGAAACCAACATTTTTTCGCAGAGCATATCTATGGACAGATCCTCGCTGAGATGCTGGTCAATAAATTCAATAACTTTCTTTGTTTTTCCGTCTTTTCTCAATACCACTATGCTTTCAAGGTAAATATATGAAACAAAAGTATTCAGCAAATCAGAGACCGCTTTTATCTGTTCATTACCTTTATATTTGACCGACTTGATTTTTTCTTCAATCACACCAAAATCCAATGGATATTCGCGGCAACACTCCAGAACCTTTTCCCTGAACTCCTGTTTATCTTTTATATCAGTAATCTGCCCGAACATTATATACCCAATGGTGCGCCCGCCCTCTTTAAGAGGCGCAACCACCTCAGTAAGCCCCGCATGACAAGTATATTGAACAAGGGCATCCTTTTCCTTGCATGTCTGACACCATTTTTCTACACTTTGATGACACATTGAACTTGCGCCCGAAGCATTTTTCATCATAGAGCAAAACGCCGAATCAGTTTTGGGGTAACAAAGCACTTCTCTGAACGAATCATCATAAACTACTATTTTTATTTTTGTAAGCTCATAAAAAGACTTGATAAGCTTTGAAAGCCTATCGGTATTTATCTCCAGAATCATTTTTTTGTTACCTCAATTTCCGTACGTTTTTACAGTTTCCGTACAAATATCCCTTTTATTATACCACAAAATATGCTAAAATCAAGGTATATTTTTAATTTGGTGGAGGCTTTAAAATGAAAATTACAAACGTTGAAGCAATTATCGTAAAACAAAAAGAAATAGAATTGATTGGCGACGGCAGCCAGGACACTGTTGTTATCAAGGTTTATACCGACGAAGGCATTGTTGGGGTAGGCGAAGTTGACTCATCACCCTATGTTGTAAAAAGCGTAATCGAAGCCCCTGCATCACATATGGTTTGCATGGGTCTCAAGCACGCAGTTATCGGTGAAGACCCCTTTGATGTTGAAAAAATCTGGCACAAAATGTATGACCTTGCTTACTATCACGGAAGACGCAGTGTGGTAATCCACGCTATGAGTGGTATTGATATGGCAATCTGGGACATTATGGGCAAGGCTACTGGTCTTCCTGTTCACAAACTTCTCGGCGGTTCATTCCGCGACAGCATTCAGGCTTACTGCAGCGTTCTTATGCCTGACAGTGAGGACGAAATCAAGCGCATTGCTGATACATATTTGCCCCAGGGATACAAGGGTATCAAGTTTGGTTGGGGTGCTCTCGGTCAGTCTCCTGAAAAAGACCTCGAGCTCGTAAAAGCTGCAAGACGCGCAATGGGCGATAAGCCTGAGCTTATGATTGATATCGGCATGGTATGGAAAGATTTGAAAGGCGCAATAAATCTTTGTAATGCATTCAAAGACTACGGCGTTTATTGGGTTGAAGAACCTTTCAAGCCTGACTACCTTGACAGCTATAAGAGACTTTGCGAAAGCACAGATATGAGAATTTCAGCCGGCGAAGAAATCGGCACACTTTTCGAATTTGATGAACTCATCAACAACTGCAACATCGATATTATTCAGCCTGACATCAGCCGTTGCGGTGGTATTACAATCGCTAAAAAGGTTATTGATATGGCATACAAAAAGGGTATAACCCTTATTCCTCACGCATTCAAAACAGGCATTCTCATGAGCGCATCACTCCATATCATTGCAAACACACCAAATGCACTCTGGCTTGAATATGTAAATCAGGAAACAGTCCTGAGCAAAACTTTGGTAAAACGCCACTTCACCATTGATGACAAGGGTGTTGTTACCATTCCTACAGCTCCCGGTCTTGGTATTGAGCTTGATGAAGAAGTTCTGAATTACTACAAGGTTGAAGCGTAATGACCGAGCAGATTAAAAAAATTCTGGATTTAAACAGGCTTGCCTACGACTCAGTAAGGCAAAACTTTCGCATTGGGATGACCGAAAAGGATATTAAAAACCTCATTGCAGCAAACTGTAAGTGTGATGAATTTGCAGGTGATTTTGTTGCCGGAATTCGTTCCGGAGCCATCGAGGGTGACGCTACCGACTATGTTTTAAAAAAAGGTGACTGCCTCATTCTTGACCTGCAGTTTTGTCTGGATGGAATCTGGACAGATACAACACGAACCTTTTTCATAGGCGAACCCTCTCAAGAGCAACTCTTGGCTTACAACGCCGTTTTGCAAGCAAAATCCGAGGCAGAAAAAACGCTGAAAAATGGTACTTCTGCCTTTGATATTCATGGCGCAATGGTATCAGGCTTTGGAGAATATCAGAGATATTTTCCTCATCACGCAGGGCACAGATTCGGTGAGCAACCGTTTATGCAACCACAGTTTCTTCCCGAAAACACCAACGTTCTTGAAACCGGTATGACAGTAACACTGGAGCCGGGCATCTATTTCGAGAACAACTTTGGCATACGGGTTGAAGACAACTATCTCATAACCGAAAACGGCTTTTTAAATCTGTTCAATTATACTACAAAAATTGAAGACTTTGTTCTTTAAAAAAGGATGTGTTTATACTTTGAAAGCAGCAGTCTGGACAGACATAAACAAATTTGAAATAAAAGAAGTTCCCACGCCTACTCCCAAAGAGGGCGAAGTTCTTGTGAAAGTCAAGGCAGCAGGGGTATGTGCAACCGACGCACATATATCAACCGGTGCTTTTCCCCATGCAACTCCTCCTCACATTCTGGGTCACGAAATCGCAGGAGAGGTTTTCGCTCTTGGCGAAAGAGTGACAGACGCTAAGGTTGGTGACAGAGTCATCATCAACACCGTTGTTTCTTGTGGAAAGTGTGTATGGTGCAAAAGCGGACGAAACGAAATGTGCCCACATGGAAGCGAAATCGGCTACAATCCTCACAACGGCGGATATGCTGAATATGTGGTGGTCCCCGAAAGCTGTCTGGTAAAAATTCCTGACTCAATTTCTTTCAAAGAGGGCGCAATAATGGAAAGTGCAGTCTGCCCCTCCGGCTCAATTCTCCGTTTTGGAATCGAGATGGGCTCCACCGTGTTCATTCAGGGTGGCGGACCGGCAGGTATTGCATATATTCAGCTGGCAAAGGCATGTGGCGCAGCCAAAATAATCGCTTCTGTCAGAGGTAAGGAAAGAATTGATTATGCAAAAAAATTCGGTGCGGATGTTGTCATTGATGCAGCAAGGGAAGATGTCCTCGCCCGTGTTCTTGAAGAAACTGCTGGCTTTGGCGCAAGATACTCAATCGACGCAGCAGGGTCACCTTCTTCCGTCCAAATGGCAATAGACGCTTGTGCCAATGGCGGGGATGTATTCTTTTATGGAATCCCTGGCAAGGATGACGAAATCCCTTTCCCTGTTACCGAAATAGTGCTGAAACATTTGAACCTGCATGGTGTTTGCGGAAACTATCTCACATGGGAACCTTTTGTAAATCTGGTAGCAAGCGGAAAATTCAACGTGCGCGATATGATAACTCATGAATTTGCCCTTGAGGACCTTCCGAAAGCAGTTGAACTTATAAAAAATCGTACCAAAAACCTTATAAAAGCAGTTATTGTTATGGACTGACGAGAAAAAAGGAGGAATAAAAATGTCCGAATACAGACCAAAAGGAGCCTTTGGCGTTTTGCTCACGCCCTTTAACGAAGCCGGAAAGGTGAATTATGAAGTATTTGAAAAGGAAGTGGAATTCCTTGCTTCAAGCGACATAGACGGCCTTTTTCCCAGTGCTACAACCGGTGAATTTGTTCATATGTCACCTGAGGAGAATATAGAAATACTGAAATATACCGCAAAGGTTGCACGCGGAAGAAAACAGATGGCAGCAGGTGCCTGCAGTTCAAACTTCGACACCACCGTTTCATATATGAAAGCTGCCAAAGACGCAGGCTATGATTGTGCAGTTATCTGCGTTCCCTACTATATCACAATGCCGCAGGAAGATGTCTATGAATATTTCAGGCGTCTGGCTCAGCAAAATATAATTGATATTGTTCTTTACAACATTCCTATGTTTACTGGCGAAATCAGCATAAATGTTTTCAAACGACTTCTTCAGGAAAAAAATATCATAGGAATAAAAGATTCCAGTGCACATATGAAACGAATTGCACATCTTATTGATATTGTAAAACACGAAAGGCCCGACTTTTCAGTTCTTTCAGGAACCGATGACTGTCTGGTTCCGGCACTTACCTGTGGATGTTGCGGGAGCATGACTGCTTTCTCAACCATTTTGCCTGAGGTAAACGCCGCAATATACAAAAAGTTTGCAAGAGGCGACATAAAGGGTGCGCAGGAGCTCAACAGCTCATATCTTTCTCTTATCCGCCTTGCTGACAGCATCGCGTTTCCTGCAGGCTACAAGCTGATTATGGAAATGCGCGGCTACAAAATGGGCCAGAAGCAAATCGTTCACGAACTCGGTACCCGCGAATATCAAAGACTTATGGAAGAAATGGGAAATGAGCTTCTTAAGGTAATCGACTTTTACGTAAAAAACAAATAAACATTTGCAATCCAAAAGACCTGTTCTTTTCGAACAGGTCTTTTAATTTTGCTAAAAATTTCTTTGGATAAAATTCTCGCAATGTCAAATAATAGATTTGTAAAATCAACCAAAAGGAGCATTTATTATATGAAAGCAACAGGAATTGTAAGAAGAATAGACGACCTTGGACGTGTTGTTATTCCAAAGGAAATCCGCCGTACCATGCGGATTCGCGAGGGAGACCCTCTTGAAATTTATACAGAAAGTGACGGCACCGTTATTTTTAAAAAATATTCACCCATAGGCGAGCTCGGTGAATTTGCCACCCAATATGCTGAAGCACTTGCCCACACTGCCGGCATCCCCGCCTGCATCTCGGATAAGGATACAGTAATCGCAGTTTCAGGCGTTTCAAAAAAAGAGCTTATGAACAAAAAAATCTCTGATGACATCGAAAAGGTAATGTCACAAAAAAGCACCTTTGTCCTGAAAAACGGTGAAAAAAATATCACTGTTTCAGACAGCAACGATTCTCTTATGGCAGGGATTGCAGCACCCATAATCTATGACGGCGATGCCATCGGAACAGTTATGTTTTTATCATCGCCTGAAAAGGAAAGCTTTGGTGAGCTTGAACAAAAGCTTGCCGAATCCGCCGCCGCTTTTCTCGGAAAAACTATTGAGTAATAAAAAATCCCGGCTCAAGTGGTCGGGATTTTAATTTTACATAAAACTTTATTTATTCATGAGATAATCACAAGCCGCAAGTGCCGCAACACTTCCGTCACCCACTGCAGTCGTGAGCTGGCGAACCGTTTTGTTTCTGCAGTCACCCGCCACAAAAACGCCCTCCACATTGGTGCGGCAGTCTTCTCCCGACGCGATGTACCCACTCTCATCAAGGCTTATAAAACCCTTGAAAATATCGCTCTGTGGAATTTGCCCAACAGCAACAAAAGCTCCATCAAGTTCGAGAAAACGGCTTTCCTCAGTTTTTACATTCACAACCTCCATGCCCTTAAATCCACCATCGTCAACGAATTTTTTTGGCACGCTTTCAAGGACAAGCTCCACATTCTCTTTCCCCTCAAGCTCACGCACAAGACGGCTTTCTGCCCTAAACTCTAAGCGTCTATGAACAAGATATACTTTTTCTGCAATGTTTGAAAGATAAATTGCATCCTCAACAGCAGTATTTCCGCCGCCGATTACTGCAACAACCTTATTTTTATAAAAAGAGCCGTCACATACCGCGCAAAAAGAAATTCCCCTGCCTATGAGACCATCCTCGCCCTCAATTCCAAGTCGACGATTGGTAACACCGGTCGCAATAATCACGCATTTACCCTGATGCTCGCCAAAATCAGTTACCACTGTCTTTGGATTTCCATCCTTTATTTCAAGAACCGTCTCATATTCAATCTCCCCTCCCAAAGTCTCCACCTGAGATGCAAGATTTGAAGCAAACTCCATACCACTCATTTTGGGTGTTCCAGGAAAGTTTTCCACGTGCTCAGAAAGGGCAATCTGTCCCCCAAGTCCCATTTTTTCAATTACCAGAACCGTCTTTTCGGCACGAAGTGCATAAAGCGCCGCCGTAAGCCCCGCAGGCCCTCCGCCGATTATAACAATGTCATAAATCATGTTTTCATTTTTCCTTTCACAAAAGTAGCCGAAACAGTTACGTTTCGGCTACCTGAGATTTTTTAGCCCTTAATCGACTCAATATACTTTCTGATTTCACCAACGCCGGCAAACTTTTGAATGTCACCGCCGTTTACTGCAACCAGTGTGGGTGCCTGACGAACACCAAACTTTTCAGTAAGTGCCGCATCAGCTTCCGCATCAACAATATTATACCCAATATTGTTCTTTTCCAAAACAGCCTTTGCAGCATTACAGTTAGGGCAGGTCTTGGTGGTAAACAGCATCAAGCCACTTTCGCACGCACAATCAGCCTTTTCGCCGCCTTTTTTAAGAACAGAATTCTCAATATCATAAAGCTTTCTTTCTTTATATTCCTGGGTCTTTCCGTCATTCCAGTTGCGAACCGGACGATAATAGCCGGTAATTCTGCTGTAAACCTCGGTCTGACCGCCACAAATCGGACACTTATCCTGCTCACCAATGAGATAACCATGCTCACGACAAACCGAATATGTTGGTGACAGTGTGTAATAAGGAAGCTTATAATTTTCAGCAATCTTCCTTACCAAATCAGCCGCAGCCTTCCAGGTGGGAAGCTTTTCACCAAGGAACGCATGGAATACTGTACCCGATGTATAAAGGGTCTGAAGCTCGTCCTGAATATCAAGAGCGTCAAATATATCAGAAGTGAAGCCAACAGGAAGATGTGAGCTGTTTGTGTAGTAAGGTGTTCCGCCCTCTTCTGCCGCTGTTATAATATCTGGGTATCTCTTCACATCGTGCTTTGCCAAACGATATGTGGTTGACTCAGCAGGGGTTGCTTCAAGGTTATAAAGGTCACCGTACTTTTCCTGATAGTCCGAAAGTCTGTCTCTCATATGGTTGAGAACTTTCTTGGTGAATTCCTGTGTTTCGGGGCTTGTCATATCCTTGCCAAGCCATTTAGCATTAAGTCCAACCTCGTTCATACCAATAAGACCAATGGTTGAGAAGTGGTTGTTGAATGTGCCAAGGTATCTCTTTGTATAAGGATAAAGTCCCTCATCAAGAAGTCTTGTTATAATATCCCTCTTTACTTTAAGAGAACGCGCCGAAATATCCATAAGCTTATCAAGACGTTTGAAGAAATCTTCTTCGTCCTTTGCAAGGTAAGCAATTCTTGGCATATTGATGGTAACAACACCAACAGAACCTGTGCTTTCACCACTACCAAAGAAACCGCCTGATTTCTTTCTGAGTTCACGGAGGTCAAGCCTAAGACGACAGCACATACTGCGGACATCGCTTGGTTCCATATCGCTGTTGATATAGTTTGAGAAGTAAGGCGTACCATATTTTGATGTCATCTCAAAGAGAAGCTTGTTGTTTTCTGTTTCTGACCAGTCAAAGTTACTGGTGATTGAATATGTGGGAATAGGATACTGGAATCCACGGCCGTTTGCGTCACCCTCTATCATTGTTTCAATAAACGCACGGTTGACCATATCCATTTCTTTCTTACAGTCTTTGTATTTAAAGTCCATTTCCTTGCCGCCAACAATGGCAGGAAGCTCTGCAAGGTCAGCAGGAACAGTCCAGTCAAGTGTGATGTTTGAGAACGGCGCCTGAGTACCCCAACGCGACGGAGTATTTACACCGTAAATAAAGGACTCAATACACTTTTTAACCTGGTCATAGCTGAGATTATCTACTTTAACAAAAGGCGCAAGATATGTATCAAAAGAGCTGAACGCCTGAGCACCTGCCCATTCATTCTGCATAATTCCAAGGAAGTTTACCATCTGGTTACAGAGTGTCGCAAGGTGACTTGCTGGGGACGATGTAATCTTGCCCTCAACGCCGCCAAGACCTTCCTGAATAAGCTGTTTCAGCGACCAACCCGCACAATAACCTGTGAGCATAGAAAGGTCGTGAATGTGAATATCCGCATTTCTGTGAGCATTTGCGATTTCCTCATCATAAATTTCGCTGAGCCAATAGTTTGCGGTGATGGCACCCGAGTTTGAAAGAATAAGACCGCCCACAGAATATGTAACGGTAGAATTCTCCTTAACACGCCAGTCATTGATTTTTACGTAATTGTCAACAACCTCTTTATAGTCAAGAATGGTTGACTGCATATTACGCATCTTTTCGTGCAACTTTCTGTAAAGGATATAAGCCTTAGCAACATCGGCATAACCCGCTTGAACAAGCACAGACTCCACACTGTCCTGAATATCTTCTACGGATATCGCATCTTCCTTTACCTTTGGTTCAAAGTCAGCAGTGACTTTCAGCGCCAAAAAGTCTATAATGTTTTGATTATATTGTCTGTTCTGGGCATCAAAAGCCTGAAGCATAGCGTCGCTGATTTTGGACAAATCAAACTCAACAAGCTTGTTATCTCTCTTTTTTACCTTATACATAATTTCCCCTCCGTTTTTTTATCAGCTTTTTCTGCTGTAATTTTTATTTATATTCCTCTCAACTCAGCGCAGGGAACATACGCCCTCACCGCTTTGAGCAAATTTTCCATTTCATCTTTTGAAAATTCCGTCAAATTCTTATCAGGAACACCGTCACTCATATTGAACCCCTGCAAGAAATACTTTTTTTCGCCCGCAATAATCCTTGCAATTTCTTCAAGGCTCTCCTTTGAATGAAGTCCTTTCACCACTGTGGTGCGGAATTCGTGGTCAATATCAGAATTTTTCAATATTTCAATAGACTTTTCCACCTTTGATGTATCAAAACCATCAAGCCCCACGCACTTGCCATATTCAAAAAGTCCGCCCTTTATGTCCATAGCCACATAGTCGAGGCTTCCGCTCGCCAACACCTTTTCAAGGCTTTCGGGGAAGCATCCATTGGTATCAAGCTTCACCAAAAATCCCATATTCTTTATCTTTTTGAGAAATTCAAAAACCTCTTTGTGCATAAGGGGTTCGCCACCGCTTACACAAACCGCATCCAAGACCCCTTTTCTCTTTTCAAGAAATGCAAAAAACTCATTTTCAGAAACAAAGTCCCCGTTTTCTTCAAAAGCAAGAACGGAATTATGACAAAAAGGACACCTGAGGTTGCAACCGCCAAGAAAAACCGTGCAAGCCACTTTCCCTGGGAAATCAAGCAAGGTCGTCTTCATAAGGCCGCAAATTTTCATTCCAAATCCCCCTTCATCAAGCAATTTCAACGCCTTTGAGGGACTTGTGCGTAATTTTCACAAAACACAATATATTGAGTTCCAAAAAACCTCAAATGCACTACATATGCTATTATATAGCAGCCCCCAATTTTTGTCAACAGCTATTCTTATCTTATAATTTCTTACATTTTTTTACTTTGTTCGTCAAAATCTACTGCCACAAGGGTTTGGGGGAATATGTAAAAAAAAGTAAAATTAAACTTTGTCTATTTTGACGAATTCTGGCATCCTCTTTTGTTCAATATTTTCCATATGATGTTATAAAAAAACGCTCCAAACACAATATCTTGTGTTTAGGACAAATGTATGCCAAACACAAACATATCAAATAAAAAATAACGGAAAAGTTTTTCCCGCTATTGTTACACAAAAAAAATGGTCATCTTTCGATGACCATTTTTATCAGCTTAAATCAGTTATTTATTACTCAATGATTTCAGTAACAACGCCTGAACCAACTGTACGTCCACCTTCACGGATAGCGAAACGGAGACCTTCTTCAACAGCGATTGTTGTAGTAAGTTCAACAGTCATTGTAACGTTATCACCAGGCATACACATTTCTGTGCCTTCAGGAAGGTTTACAACACCTGTAACGTCAGTTGTTCTGAAATAGAACTGAGGTCTGTAGTTTGTGAAGAAAGGTGTATGACGTCCGCCTTCTTCCTTAGTAAGAACGTAAACTTCGCCCTTAAACTTTGTGTGGGGGTTGATTGTACCGGGTTTCGCAAGAACCTGTCCTCTTTCGATTTCGTTTCTCTGAACACCACGGAGAAGAGCACCGATGTTATCACCAGCTTCAGCCTGATCAAGAAGCTTTCTGAACATTTCGATACCTGTAACAACAACTTTTCT
>JAFVTM010000052.1 GCA_017503225.1 Clostridia bacterium | reverse complement strand
GGGATATGTTGCTTAAGTGCGAGACAAAAATAGGCGAATATGAAACAGCAAGCGAGCTTCATGATAGATTGATGGTTATGGGTGCTGATTTACTGATTGAAACCATAGAGGCACTTAAGAATGGCACTCTCATCCCTGAAAAGCAGGATGACAATTTGTCTTGTTATGCGCCTATGATTTCAAAGGAAATGGCGAAAATTGACTGGTCAAAACCGGCAAGAGAGGTTATAAATCTTATTTGCGGAATGAATTCGTGGCCGGTTGCCCACACTGATTATCTGGGCGAATTTATGAAAGTTTATCGTGCTGTGATTGGAAATACAGCAAAAGGCGAATGCGGAAAGATTGTTTCGGCGGACAGCAAAGGTCTTGAGGTAATTTGCGGCGATGGAAAGACAATAATAATCGATGAAATTCAGTTCAAAGGTTCAAAGGCTATGCGAGTTAAGGACTATCTCAATGGCCACGAAATAAAAGTCGGAGAAATTCTGGATTAGCGTTACATATCTCATACCCGGAGATGTGGAAATAATAATGGGTAGAAAGGCAAAAAAATGGGACTTGGATATTTTTATGGAATTGATATGACGTATATAATTTTGGTTATGCCTGCACTTATTTTTGCTATGTATGCACAGTCAAAGGTGAATACAACCTTCAACAAATATCGCACTGTGGCAAACAGTAAAGGTCTTACCGGTGCAGATGTGGCACGAAAAATTCTTGATATGAACGGGCTTCACAATGTAATTATTGAGCGTACAGCGGGAAATCTCACTGACCACTTTGACCCAAGGGCAAACGTGGTAAGACTTTCTGACGCGACATATTCAAGTACATCAGTTGCTGCAATCGGTGTTGCGGCACATGAGGTTGGACATGCAGTGCAGCATGCGGAAGGATATGCACCAATAAAGGTGAGAAATGCTATTGTTCCCGTGGTACAGATAGCATCATATGCCGCTTGGCCCCTTGCAATTTTTGGTATTTTGCTCAGCTTTTCAGGACTTGCGACTTTTGGCGTTCTTTTATTCGGTGCGGTTGTGCTGTTTCAAATTGTTACACTTCCGGTAGAGTTCAATGCGTCATCCCGTGCCCTCAAGACACTTGAATCAAATGCTATTTTAAACGGCGAAGAACTGAGTGCATCAAAATCGGTGCTTTCGGCTGCTGCTATGACATATGTGGCATCGGCAGTTGTTGCTATTGCCAACCTTTTGAGATTACTTTCTCTTGTAGGATTTGGCAGAAATAGAGATTAAAAAACGGACGTGAAATTATGAATGCAAGAGAAATTGCACTTAAAGCACTTGTTGATATTGACACAAATGAAACTTATATAAATACAGCGCTTAAAGAGGCTCTCTCTGTGGGGGATTTATCTTCTGTGGACAAAGGTTTTGTTACTGAGCTTATATACGGTGTTATATCAAATAAAATAGCCATTGATTTTATCATATCAAGATATTCAAAAGTCAAGATAAAAAAAATGACTCCTTGGGTTCTTAATATCTTGAGAATGGGCGTTTTTCAACTGCATTTTATGGATAAAGTTCCGCCGAGCGCTGCGTGCAACGAGGCTGTGAAGCTTGCCAACAAATATTCCCACCGTGCAGGGTCGGGTTTTGTGAACGGTGTGCTGCGTGCGGTTTCGAGAGGAAAAGATGATTTTGAATTTCCTAAAATGGATGATATCACTGAGGAATTATCTTTGGAGTTTTCATATCCGATTTGGATGACCAAAGCTTTGATAAAAGAGTATGGCGAGGAAAAGTGCAGAAAGCTTTTTGAAGAAAACAACAAGCCTCACGGGGTGTTTATAAGGGTAAATCAGCTTAAAACAACCGAGGACGGGTTGATTGAAACCCTTGGAAAAGAAGGGATTTCTTGTGAAAAAACTGAGGTTAAAAACTGCCTAAAGGTCGTAGGAAAACTGAATGTGGAGAATTCTGCTGCGTATAAAGACGGACTTTATTCGCTTCAAAATATCTCATCACAAATGGCGGTTGAGGCACTTGATCCGAATGCTGATGAATTGATTGTGGATATGTGTGCCGCACCAGGCGGAAAAAGCTGTGCCATTGCAGAACGTATGGGAAATATGGGCAAAGTATTTTCCTTTGATGTATTTTCTCATAAGGTAGAGCTTATAAAAAAATCTGCCGAAAGGCTTGGAATTGATATTATAACACCCAAGGTACAGGACTCAAGAGAAAAAATAGAAAGCTTGGTGGAAAAAGCGGACAAGGTGCTTGCGGATGTTCCTTGCTCGGGGCTTGGTGTTATACATAAAAAGCCGGACATTAAGTGGAAACGAAAAGAAGAAGATATCTTGGAGCTTTGTGCTTTGCAACGTGATATTTTGGAAACAGCATCTTCTTATGTAAAAAAGGGTGGAACTTTGGTTTACAGCACTTGTACAATTTTGCCTGAAGAAAACAGAATAAGAATTTTTGAATTTTTGAAAAATCACAGCGAATATAAAAAAGTGTCTGAACAGCAGATTCTCACCACAGAAAACGGTGAAAGCGGATTTTATATTTGCAAAATGATAAAGGAATAGACTTATGAAAATAAATCTTTTTGATTTGAGCCTTGATGAACTGAAAGAATTTGTGAAACAGCTTGGCGAGCCACAGTTTCGTGGCAAACAGATATTTGAATGGATGTATCGCGGTGCGGAAAGCTTTGAGGATATGACAAATATCCCCAAAAGTCTTCGTGAAAAGCTTTCTGAAAACAGCTTTCTTGGCGGAATGTCAATATATGAAAAATACGTTTCAAAGATTGACGAAACACGCAAATATCTGTTACAATTAAGCGACGGGAATTTTATTGAAACCGTGCTGATGAAATATGAATATGGCTATACGGTCTGTGTTTCTTCTCAGGTCGGCTGCAAAATGGGCTGCAAATTCTGTGCATCAACGGTCAACGGCTGGGTGAGAAATCTTACTCCAGGTGAAATAATAGGTCAAATTCTTTGTGTTCAAAAAGATTTGGGACAAAGGATTTCCAACATTGTTATGATGGGGATTGGCGAGCCCTTTGACAATTTTGAAAATGTTTTGAAAGCAATACAGCTTATGAATTCCCCTGAGGGACTTATGATTGGTCAACGACATATTTCGGTTTCCACCTGTGGGTTGGTGGACAAAATAAGGACACTTGCTGACATGAAAATGCAGATTACGCTACTGATTTCCCTACACGCTCCAAGCGATGAGCGAAGGTCACAGATTATGCCAGTAAACAACAAATTTAACATAAATGAGCTTATGTCGGCTTGTGATTATTACATAAAAGAAACAGGGCGACGAATTTCTTTTGAATATACCCTTATTTCAGGAGTGAATGATACGATGGAAGAGGCTGATACTTTGGCAAGTCTGGTAAAGGGAAAGCTCTGCCACGTGAATCTTATTCCTGTCAACAAGGTCGAGGAAAGCGGCTTTTCAAAGAGCAGCAGAGAAAGAGTTGAAGCATTTAAGAGAAGACTTGAAAAACACGGATTGGTGGCTACAGTCCGTCGCGAAATGGGCAGTGACATAAATGCAGCTTGCGGACAGCTCAGAAACAAGAAAACAAAACAGTGACAGTTTGATGTGAAGATAAAGTGAAAAGCCTGAAATTTCAGGCGGAAAGGCTATGATGATATGGTTATAAAAGTGTGCGGTTTTACGGACAAAGGAAAGTGCCGTGAGCTCAATGAAGACAGCTTTAGAATTTGCGGCTTTGAAGACGGACAGCCCCTCGGTGTATGCGTGCTTGCTGATGGTATGGGTGGTCACAATGCCGGTGAAATTGCCAGCAGTATGGCGGCGGAAATTGTGGCAGGTGAATTGAGTGAATCTCTCGGCGAGACTGATGACAGCAAAATTACTTTTAATATGGCGACAGCTATTGATTTTGCAAACACAAGTGTTTTTGAACGTTCACTAAGAAGCCGTGAACAGTCCGGAATGGGAACAACTCTTGTTGTGGCATATGTGAAAGATGCCCTTGTCAGAATTGCTAACATAGGTGACAGCTGTGCATATGTAATTTCTGATACAAAGATCCAGAAAATTACGGTTGACCATTCAATTGTTGAGGAGCTTGTCCAAAGGGGTAGTATAACTCGTGAGGAGGCAAGAAACCATCCTGACAAGAACATTATAACAAGAGCTCTGGGCACCGAAGAATTTGTGGATGCTGACTTTTATGATTACAACTTATCTTTGGGAGAAACCGTGATTTTGTGCAGTGATGGTCTTACAGAAACTGTTACTGATGAACGGATAAAAGAAATAATAAACGAAAATGAAGATGTAAAAATGGTGGCTGAAAGCCTGATTGCTGAAGCCAATAAAAATGGCGGAGTTGACAACATAACAGTTGTTGTTATACGTGCTCAGAAGGAGGAACGGATATGACTTTAATTGGCAAGGTTCTTGCAGGAAGATATGAAATAATCGAAGAGGTAGGCAGCGGCGGAATGGCTGTTGTTTACAAAGCAAAATGTCAGCTGCTCAACAGATTTGTGGCAGTAAAGGTGCTCCGTCCTGATCTCCAGAATGATAGCGAGTTCGTCCGCCGTTTCAATGTGGAGGCACAGGCTGCGGCAAGTCTTACGCATCCCAATATTGTCTCCATTTATGATGTAGGAAACGACAACGGTCTTCATTATATCGTTATGGAATATATCGAGGGCAAAACACTAAAAGAATATATTGAGGAGAAGTTTATTTTGCCATGGCGTGAGGCTGTTGATTATGCGGTGCAGATTGCCAAAGGTCTTGAACAGGCTCACAAAAATTCTATAATTCATCGTGATATAAAGCCTCACAATATAATTATGACAACTGATGGAGTTATGAAAGTCACCGATTTCGGTATTGCTCGTGCAAATGTTCAGTCCACTGTTACCTGCGATGACAGTGCTATTGGTTCGGTTCATTATATTTCACCGGAGCAGGCAAGAGGCGGATATACTGACGAGCGTTCTGACATATATTCTCTGGGTGTTGTTCTTTATGAAATGCTTACGGGAAAGGTTCCTTTTGACAGCGAAAGACCTGTTACTGTTGCCATTATGCATCTTCAGGAAAAACCCGTTATGCCAAGGGAGTACAACTTAAGCATTCCTCTGGCACTTGAACGCATTGTTCTGAAAGCTATGTCAAAAGAGGTTTCTGCGAGATACAAGACAGCGTCAGAAATGATTGATGAGCTTCTGGGAGTTCTTCACGACCCAAGCCGTGAGATTGTTGCCGAGGAAATTGAAGTTCCAGAGCGTGAAAACGTGGGGCAGACAGTGGTTATGCCTGCGGTTAATATCAAGGACATAAAGAAAGAAGAACCAAAAATCGAAGAAGTGGTGCCTGCAGCCCCAAATAATATCCAGGAGGAAGAAGAATTGCCGAAAAAACCTGTGAAAAAGAACTCACAAACGGTAGATAAAAAGAAAGAAAGAAAAGTTATTGCCTTTGCGATTTTCAGTGCGATTGCACTTATTTTGATTATTTCTGCGGGATTTATGTCCATAACGGGTATGGGCGGACTATTTGCATCAGGCGGTAATGTGGAAATCCCTGAAATAGAGGGTATGCTTTATGATGAAGCAGTAGAAAAATATGTAGAAAATGCCAATGAAAATGCGGACTTTACCTTTAATATTATCAAAGGAAAGACAGTAGAGAGTGACGATGAAGAGGGAACAATTCTTGCTCAGGACCCCGCCGCAGGAACAAAGGTGAAAAAAGCAGAAGTGATAGTTATTACCGTTGAAATCAGCGAGGGAAAGAATGACATAAGGCTCAAGAATTACACGAAGTATCAGGATGCCCGTGAGGTTGAGATTGCGGTGAAAGACCTTGGACTTGAGGCCGAATTTATCGAAGAATACAGTGATGATATTCCAACCGGTGCTATCATAAAGCAAGAACCAAAAGCCGGCGATTTTGTGAAACCTGGTGATGTAGTTACATTCTATGTAAGCCGCGGTCCCGAAAAAGAACCTGAAAAAACCAATCAGGAAGATAAGAAACCTGAAAATAATCCAAGCACCGATACAAAAACTGAAGAAAAGCAGCCTGAGCCGCAGAAAAAAAGCTCTATGCTGACCCTTTATGGACCAAAAGAAAAGGCGAGTGCCTTGGTTCAGGTAAACGTGAACGGAAAGACCGTATACAGTAAGACTCTGAATAAAGGTGCAAGTGACGTTGTAAAGCTTGAGGGCACATCAAATTCGGTTGAGGTTGAAATTCTTCACGATGGTGTTTCTCAGCAAAAAGGAACTGTAAGACTGCATTAAGAGGTAATGGATGAAAGAACTTAGTGGCGTTATTGTGAAAGGTATCGGCGGGTTCTATTATGTCGATACAAAAATGGGTATTGTTGAATGCAGGGCACGTGGCTTATTTAGAAAAAAAGGTTTTACACCTCTTGTAGGTGACAGTGTTGTTATATCCCTTGACGAAGAAAGTGCACAAGGCTATGTAAGCGAGATTCTTCCAAGAACCTCGGAACTCATAAGGCCTGCGGTTTCAAATGTTACGCAGATGGTTGTTGTGGTGGCACAGTCAAGTCCTGCTCCGAATCTTTATGTTCTTGACAAACTGATTGCATCTGCAGAATTTGCAAAACTGAAAGTTGTTATTTGCTTCAATAAATCAGACCTTGAAGAAGATGCGGAAATTATCAAGACTTATAAAAATGCGGGTTTCCAGGTCGTTGAAACAAGTGCTGTTTTTGGTACGGGCATTGAAAAGGTGAAAGAAATTCTTAAAGATGAAACCACTGTTTTTGCGGGAAATTCGGGGGTAGGAAAATCAAGCCTCCTAAATGCTGTTATGGGCGTAAATATGTTTGAAACCGGAGTGGTGAGTGAAAAGCTTGAACGAGGAAAGCATACCACGAGACATTCTGAACTCGTGAGACTGCCCTTTGGGGGATATATTGTTGACACTCCGGGATTCAGCTCGTTTGATGTGAACAAAATTCCAAATGCTGAACTTGCATTTATGTTCAGGGAGTTTGAATCGTCTTTGGGCGAGTGCAGATTTTTGGATTGCAGCCATACGGTTGAGCCGGACTGTGATGTAATAAGACGGGTTGAAAATGGCGAAATTTCAAAAAGCCGACACGAAAGTTATGTTCAACTTTACCGTGAGATAAAAGAGGCAAATAAGCTTTAGACAAGACGAAAGGAAGATGGCTATGAATAGAATAAAGATTGCACCATCAATTTTGGCGGCAGACCCAGTGCAACTTGGAGAAGAACTTAGAAAAATTGAAGATGCTGGCGCAGATTATGTTCACGTTGATGTTATGGATGGGCATTTTGTTCCAAACCTTGCATATTCACCGGATATTGTCAAGGGTTTAAGAACGGTATCAAAACTGCCTTTTGATGTGCATCTTATGATAGAAGAGCCCAAAAAATATATTGAAACTTTTGTGAAAGCAGGGGCGGATATTATCACTGTTCACGAAGAAGTTACCGAGAATTACGCCGAAATGGCTGATTTTATACATAGCTTTGGAGTAAAGGCAGGAATTTCAGTAAAGCCAAATACTCCCATTGAAAGACTTGAAAATGATTTTGACAAATTTGACCTTATTCTCATTATGACTGTTGAGCCTGGGTTTGGCGGTCAGTCATATATCGAAAGTATGAATGAAAAAATCAGGAAAACAAGGGCTTTGATTGATGAATCAGGGAAAAATATTGAACTTGAAATAGACGGCGGCGTAACAGTTGAAAATATCAGTGAGGCAGTGAAATGCGGTGCGGATGTTATTGTTGCGGGGTCAACGGTTTTTAAAGCTGATGACGTCAATGCTGTTATTGCTGAAATGAGGGAAAATGCAAAGTGAAATGTTTTGTTTTTTGCTCCTCCAACATAGAGTCGTATGATTTTTTGAAAGGCTTTGATTTTGAAAACAACTTTGTCATTTGTGCAGACGGCGGATATAAGCATACACAAAAATTGGGGATTGTTCCTGATTTGTGGCTTGGTGACGGTGATTCGCTTAAAGATTCAGATATAACGGCAAAAGAAATCATTGTTTTTCCTCCCCAAAAAGATAACACTGATTCCGACCTTGCGGTTATGGAAGCACTCAAGAGGGGATATAAAGATATTACAATTCTTGGTGCCCTTGGAGGTCGACTTGACCACGAATATTCACATTTTTGTCTGCTACGAAAAATCCTTGACAATGGCGGCAGGGGCACAATTTTGGATTCCGACAACGAAATCACTATGGAGAACAAGAACTTTTCTGTGTTCCCCAATGACAAGAAGTATATTTCGTTTTTCCCTTTTGGCGGTGATGTAAGTGATTTCTGCATAAAAGGGCTGCTTTATGAAACCGAAAATATGCATCTTGTCAGCGGAGAAGTGCAGGCAAGCAGCAACGGCTTTGTTGGGGAAACAATTGGCGAAATAAGTTTTTCGTCGGGTTATGTTCTGGTTATCAGATCTAATGATTGAAAAAACTGAGGTGTGTTATGAAGAAAGGTCTTATATATTTTCTTTGCTTTTTAATTGTTTTTTTTACAAACTCTGTTTCTTTTGTGTTTGCTACGGATACGGAAACTGTTCCTGCGGTGAATTGGGCAGAGGAGAAGAATGAAACCGAGGCAGAAATCAAGGTGCCGGTTGTAAAGGGAAAGGCAGATGTAAAAGATATTAAAATTGATGTCAAGGCGGCTTTTGATGATAAAAATGCACTTGAAAGTTTTGTGATTAAAGCCCATTCTGTATCTTCAGCATATAAAGCTCTTAGTCTCAATATTTCGGATGCATTGAGGCAAGCGTCAGTATACAGAAAGAAAATGCCATCGCTTTGTATTTATACAGATTTTGCTGTTGTGACACTCGATAAAGATATAATACGAGAACTTCGTGATATGAGTCAGAAGCAGGACATTTTTATTACTTTTGAAAAAAATGAAAAGATAAATCGAGAAATAAAAAATAAACTTTCCAGCGGAAAGTTTGAAGTTAATTGTTATTTTAAAAATCAGCATGAAACAAGGCTTGATGTTGTTAGAAAATTCTTTTTGGAAATTCCGTACCTGTCACCTGAAATGCGTGACAGTGTTCAGCTTTATTCTGTAAACGGCACCGCTGTGCTTTTGAAAAAATCTGAACGTGGTGAAGAAAGGATTGGCTGCAGTGTATCAAATGGTGAATCAATCATCTTTTCAGAAGGTACTGTTGTTATGATTACAGGACGGACACTTGATTTGCAGGGCACTATTTCTATGATTTTTTATGCATCTCTTGAGGGTGTAAGGGTAAGTACTGCAAGAATGCTTTTTTGGGATTCACCTCAGGATGAATATACCTTGGAAACAGCTCAAAGAGTGGTTGGATACAGCGGAAGCGATTCAAACGGTTACCGCTTTGAATATGACAACATATCTTCTGTGGATATGAATAAAAAAATACATGCAAGGCTTATGGCAAGAGATGAAAATGGTAATATCATATACGGTAGCGTGCCTTATTCAGGTTATAGTGTAGTTTCCTATGCGGAAAATATGATGAAAAAAGAACAGCTGAAGCCATTGCTTGTCAAAATGCTTAACTATGGGGCGGCTGCACAGGAGTATTTTGGTTCAGACAGAAAACCTGCAAACAGCATTCTTTCTGATGCTGATAAGGTTATGGATTTTACAAAAGTATATGTAAGTCAGGCAAAAACCATCAAAGAAGAGACGAAGAATGGCAAGTGCAGTGCTGATATTATTGGAAAAACTTTAATTCTTGATGGCGATATCTCGATAAATTATTATGTTTCAGATGAAAAAAATGTAGATGAGATGGGCGTTCTTTTCTGGACAGAGGAAAGCTTCAAAAAGACTGATTCACACATTGCAGGAACACAGTCGCTCATAATAAAAGATTATGCAATGAACAATGGGTATAAGGTGTATAATTTCGACAATATTGTATCC
>JAFVTM010000051.1 GCA_017503225.1 Clostridia bacterium | reverse complement strand
TGAGTGAAAAATCCCCAGTATCTCATAATAACAATCAACAAAACTCCTACATCAAAAGTCCCATACAAAACAAAACTTCATACACATATCAAACGGGAAAGGTCAGCACAGATATAAGAGAAAACCTTGATTTTATCAATGACGCCTTTGAAACCTCAAAAAACTTTGATTTGGTGGTACGAGAATTCGAAATAACTCTAAAAAGCACCGTGCTCAATGCCTTTCTCATATTTTATGACGGCCTTTCAAACAAAGAATATATAAACCGTGATATTTTAAGTCCCCTGATGTCCAAAGGCGCTGGCATAGACTCCGAAACCGAAGGTTTGGAGGATATAATTTATACTCGTCTTCTTTCCCAGGCACCAAACACAAAGATTCAGGAAATTCGTTCCATTATTGATGCTGTAAGCTTTGGTAATTGCGCAGTATTTGTTGATGGTTGCAGTTGCGCTTTTGTTGCAGACATAAAGGGCTGGAGCAGCCGCAGCGTAGGACGTCCCATAAGTGAAGCCGTGCTCAGCGGACCTCAGGAGGCATTTTGCGAATCTCTGATGCCAAACATAGCTTTGGTGCGAAAAATTCTCAAAGATCCAAATCTTATTGCCGAAAACATACCCATAGGGTCTAAAAGCAACACCCCCTGTGCCCTTATGTATATAAACGGAATAACCAATAGGTCCCTTGTGAAAACCGCAAGAGAACGCCTCAAATCTATAAGCCTTGACTATGTGTTTTCATCTGCCGACATTGAACTCCTTATTGAAGACAGCACAGTTTTCCCTCTTCCTCTGCTTCTGAAAACCGAGCGTCCGGACAGGGCGGCATCACATCTTGCCAACGGGAAAGTGTTGATAATAGTTCAAGGCAGCCCATTCGCTCTCATTCTCCCTGCTACTGCCTCAGACCTTCCCGAAGCTGCCGAGGACAACTATGTGCGCACTTTTGAAGCAAATTTTATGAGGTTTATCCGCCTCATTGGAAGCTTTCTGGCGCTGTTTCTTCCCGGTTTTTTTATCAGCACCGTACTTTATCATCACGAAAGCATCCCCACCGATTTGATAATCGCAATCGAAGCCAGCCGCGAGCAAATGCCATTCCCCATAGTCCTTGAGCTTATAATTATGACCCTTGCCTTTGAGCTGATAAAAGAAGCCGCCATTCGCGTTCCCGACCCCATCGGCTCAAGCCTGGGTATCGTTGGCGGTCTAATTTTGGGACAATCCGCAGTGAGTGCAAATATTGCAAGTCCCCTGCTCATAATCATCGTTTCAATTTCTGCCCTTGGTGCATTTTCTGCCCCTTCCACCGCAATTTCCCGCGCCCTTTCATTTTTACAGTTTGTCTTTATTGTTCTGGGAGCGTTATCGGGATTCTTGGGTATAGCCTTTGGCATTTTTTTAGGCAGCCTTTATCTTTCTTCATCCAAGTCCTTTGGTGTGCCATATCTTTCCCCCAATGCTAAAAACAAAGAAAAGCTTTTTGTACCACCCATATGGCGCAGAGAGACAAGACCTGAAGCTCTGAATCCTCAGGAGATACGAAAACAACCCCACATAAGCCGAAAATGGAAAGGAGACCAGCAATAATATGAATTCAAGCCGTGCATCAGCGCCATATCTGCTCCACATTGGAATTTCTTTGGCTGCCTATCGGATTTTCACCAATCTACCATTGTCCTTTACCCGTTTTTTCGGCACAGGGGCACCCCTTTTTTCTCTGATTTCAGGACTCCTGTTTTTTGCTATCCTGTTTTTTCTCACAAAACGGCTCTTGCGCACTGACAGCGAAAGCATATTTTATTCAAGCCAAAAAACATTTGGAAGCTTTGGAAAATACCTTATTTTCATTTTGTTTTTTATTTATATCTTTGTGTCTTCCGCCTTTTTGGTCAGCGAGTTTTCAGGCTTTTCAAAGCTTGTGGCTTTTCCCTTGTCTCCAAAATGGTTCATAGCAATATTTTTTGTTCTCTCAGCATCCATTGCGTCACTATCCACACTTCAATCTTTGGGCAAGCTTTTCGTGCTGTTTATCCCTCTGTCTTTTTTGATAATAGCTTTTTTTCTCATCACAGTCTTTTTCGAAAGCCGCACCGAAAACCTCTTCCCCCTTTTGGGGACTGCTGAAAAATTCAATCTTCCAAGTTTTTTATCCACCTTTCTTGTTTTTTCTGATATGCTTTTGATTTTTATCCTAAAGCCCCAAAACACAAAGGCTGTCTCAAAAACCATCTTACGTTCATTCATTTTGGGTTTTGGCCTTGTATTTCTCCTTGTCATCACCTATACCGCAAAAATTCCTTATCCCTTGTCGAAGGACGAAACCTTTCCCCTTTATCTTTTAGTGAAAGAGGTATACTACGGCAGATTTTTTCAACGCATTGACGCCATCGTCCTCCTTGTTTCTTCCATCTGGGGAATGCTGAATCTTGGTCTCAACTTTTGTCTTCTTGTAAGCCTCTCCCAAGAGATGTTTGGCATAAAAAACCGCTTCGCTATGGTTTTCCCCATTTCTGCATCAGTGTTTTTTGCAGCACTTTTCCTTTCCCAAGCCCTTTCTCATTTATCCCAGTTCTTTCTCGCCTTATCCGCAGGTCTGCTGCTTTTGGGACTTTTAATCCTTGCTATCTTCTTAAAAAAAGGGGGTAAACCTCACAATGAAAACTAAAATTTTTGCCCTTTTTGCGGCTTTTCCCATTCTCTTTCTCACAGGCTGCTATGACCTTAAGGAAATCGACGAAACTGCATACATCGTAGCCCTTGGCATAGATAACGGAAGCAAAAACAATTTTTCATACACCTTTCAGTTTTCCTCGCCCCTCTCGATTATGGAGAGTTCTGCCGAGGGACAACCCGAGCCAAAAAAAGAGGAGAATTCATCGGTAACAACCCTGACCATCACGGCACCCGATTTTTATATTGCCAAAAATCTCACCAACAATTTTCTTTCAAAAAATATAGATATGTCCCACCTGAAGCTCATTGTATTTTCGGCAGAGGTTGATGAATCGGGTATTACAAAACATTCCCAGCTTCTTCTCAGGGAACGTGAGGTACGGCCTCATACCTCCATTGCCATATCACCCAATCCAGCGTCGGATTATCTCAAGAACGTAAATCCCGAGCTTGAATCAAACACCTCAAAATATTATGAGCTTATGTCTCTTCGTTCCAACAATATCTATACCCCCAGCCAAAAACTCCACGATTTTGTAGACAGCATAAAGACAAGAGACCGTGACACAACGTTGCCGATTGCAACAAAAGGTGAAGCCGTAAACGATTTTCCAAAAGACAGCAACACACTTGCGTGGATAACTCCAAATGACTCCGAGATTTCCGCAAAACACTCTGTTTTGTGCGGAACGGCGGTTTTCAGGGATGGAAAGCTTGCCTCTGCCATGGACGCTGACAGCTCTATGATGTTTAATTTTCTCTCCCACAACATCGAAAATTTTGTGGTGTCGATAAAGGACAAATATAACCCCGCCGAAACTTTGAGTTTTCGTATAATCACCGCCCGCCCCGCACAATTTGACGTTGACCTTGAAAAAAAAGAGATTCACGTTTCTCAAAAATGTGAAATATCCTTTCTGGGAAGCCATATTCCAAAGGGATATCCGTCAAAGCAAGCCCTTTCAGATTATGCTCTAAGCATCCTAAACTCAAGAGTATCAGATTTTTTGACCTACACCTATCACACACATAAAGTTGATATTTTCAACCTCCGAGACTCTATCCGCAAAGATTTTTTCCTTTGGAAAGGCTGGGATTCCTTTGACTTTGAAAACTTTTACAAAACCGCAAATTTTGTTGTTGATATAAAAAATATATAAAGGAGTGTTTGAAGCTTGCCCTTACTTTTAAAAATAATTTTTTCTCTTGCTACTCTGTATAGCTTAATTTACAATATTCACTTTATCACCTTTGAATTTAAGGACAAACACACCAAAAGTGCCGTGGCGACCCTTATCCTGACAGCTTTGATGTTGATATTTGTTCCTTTGGGCATAGTTTTTTTCTGACAAAAAAGACCATCCGCCAAAAGCGAATGGTCTTTAGTTCTTAAACTTTATATTTAACTATTTTGCCTGTTATATCCTCGTCACTTTCCACGAAAACCTCCATATAGTTGGATGCTGTTGCGTGGTATGTGCCGTCAGCGGTTTTTTGTTCTGCCAGAACTTCAATCACGCGACCTTTGAATGAGTCATAAAATTCGCGTTTCATCTCTTCAGCAAGAGCAATCATCTTTTTACTACGTTCCTCTTTTATACTTTCAGGAATCTGCTCCATCTTTGCAGCCAAAGTGCCTTCCCTCACCGAATACTTGAATATATGCATCTGCATAAATCCTATTTTTTTGCAAAACTCATAGGACTCCAAAAACTCCTCATCGGTCTCACCGGGGAACCCAACCATAAGGTCAGTGGTGATTGAAACGTCTTTTATCTTCGCCCGAAGTTTTTTTACGCCCTCCATATACTCTTTGGCGGTATAACGTCTTCTCATTCTTTCAAGAGTTTTGGTGCATCCGCTTTGAAGTGACAAATGGAACTGGGGGCAAAGATTTGGAAGCTTCCGAATCCTTTCTACAAACTCATCGGTAATCACCACCGGCTCAATTGAGCCAAGCCTCACTCTTTTTATTCCCTCAACACTGCACACCGTTTCAATTACGTCAATAAGAGAGGTCCCATCTTTTAAGTCCTTGCCATAAGAACCGATATGAATGCCCGTGAGAACAACCTCCAAAAAACCGTTTTGAGCCAGAAGCTCCACTTCTTTTTTGATATCAGAAAGTGCTCTCGACCTCACAGGTCCGCGGGCATACGGGATTATGCAATAAGCACAAAAATTATCACAGCCGTCTTCAATTTTCACATTGGCACGTATGCGGCTTTGCTGAGAGGTCAGCGGCAATTCTTCAAATTCCCGAACTTTCATTATATCATCTACCACAACCGTCTTTTTCCCGTTTAAAGCCTCAGCGGCAAGATCTGCCACCCGATTTTTTCCGGAACTTCCCACCAAAACATCCGCACCAAGCTTTTCAAGGGATTCTCTGTCAGTCTGCACAAGGCATCCAACCACCACAACAGTGGCATCAGGATTTTTTCTTTTTATGCGATTTATCTGCTGCCTTGATTTTTGCGCACCGGTTTTTGTGACAGCACAGGTATTCACAACATAAACATCAGCCAGTCCCTTTTCGGTTATTTCATAGCCCTTCTTGCGAAAAAGCTCGCCCATTGCCTGACTCTCATAAAAGTTGGTTTTACAACCCAAGGTTATAAATTTTACAGTCATATTTCAAAACATCCAATTCTGCCTTTTATTTTTTAAAAAAATTTGTGATAAAATTATACACTTTTTTATTGACTATTGCAAGAAAAAAATATATAATGTTAAAGTAAAATATCAATTTTATTAAAGGAGGCACAAAAATGAAAACTTTTGACATTTTGCTTAAGTCCCCTGAAGATGTTAAAAACTTTGTTAACATCGCTACAAAATACGACTTTGACATTGACCTCACTTCAGGAAGATACGTTGTTGACGCAAAGTCAATCATGGGTATTTACAGCCTTGACCTCAGCAAAGCAGTTAAAGTAGAAATCCACAGTGATAACTGTGATTCTCTTGAAGCTGAGCTCAAACCTTATATCCAGTAAATTCAATTCAAAATCCATACGGACAAAATTCTGACGATGCTGTTTTTGAAAAATTACGGCTATCGTGAGTTTTTGTGTCCTTTTGTCCTTTTAATGGTTATATTATGAACGATAAAGAATTTTTTATGAAAGCGGCACTTGAAGAGGCCGAAAAAGCCTATTCCCTTGGCGAAGCGCCTATTGGCGCCATTATCGTTAAAGACGGCAAAATCATTGCCTCAGCACACAATCTTCGTGAAACCGGAAAAAACGTCCTCTATCACGCAGAACTCTTAGCGATAGACTCCGCCTGCAAAGCTCTTGGCGGTTGGCGTCTGCACCAGTGTGATATGTATGTGACCTTGGAGCCGTGTATTATGTGCAGTGGTGCAATTCACCAAGCAAGAATAAAAAATCTTTATTTCGGAGCTCCCGATCCAAAAGGGGGAGCTGTCCTTTCAGGGATAGCAACCCACGCATCGAACGGGCTCTTCTGCCACACAAATTGCGAAGGCGGAATTTTACTTGACGAATGTCAGGAAATTCTCAAACGTTTCTTTCGTGAACTTCGCAAAGGCAAATCATACGATAAATAATTAAATTTTTATATACTTTAAGGAGGAATTTTTTAAATGAGCAAAAAATTCGTATACCTCTTCAGCGAAGGCGACGCATCTCAAAGAGAGCTTCTCGGCGGTAAAGGTGCAAACCTTGCTGAAATGACAAAAATCGGCCTCCCTGTTCCCCAGGGCTTCACAGTTTCAACAGAGGCTTGTACTCAGTACTATGAAGACGGCAGAAAAATCAATGACGCAATCCAGGCAGAAATCATGGAAAACATCACCAAGATGGAAGCTATCTGTGGCAAGAAATTCGGTGACAAAGAGAATCCTCTTCTCGTGTCAGTTCGTAGTGGTGCAAGAGCATCAATGCCCGGTATGATGGATACAATCTTAAACCTCGGTCTCAATGAAGACGTTGTTGAAGCTATGTCTCAGAAATCTGGCAATCCCCGTTGGGCTTGGGACTGCTACAGAAGATTCATCCAGATGTATTCTGACGTAGTTATGGAAGTTGGTAAGAAATATTTTGAACAGCTTATCGACGAAATGAAAGAAGCAAAAGGCGTAACTCAGGATATCGAACTTACCGCTGAAGACCTCAAGACTCTTGCAGGTCAGTTCAAAGCTGAATACAAGAGCAAAATCGGCAAAGACTTCCCATCAGATCCCAAGGAACAGCTTATGGGTGCTGTTGAAGCCGTATTCCGTTCATGGGATAACCCCAGAGCAAACGTTTACCGTCGTGACAATGATATCCCTTATTCATGGGGTACAGCTGTTAACGTACAGATGATGGCTTTTGGTAACATGGGCGACGACTGTGGTACAGGTGTTGCGTTCACTCGTGACCCAGCTACAGGTGAGCGCGGTCTCATGGGCGAATTCCTTGTTAACGCACAGGGCGAAGACGTTGTTGC
>JAFVTM010000050.1 GCA_017503225.1 Clostridia bacterium | reverse complement strand
TTTTTCCGCCCGCGCAATACGATTCAAATCCGCCCAGTTATTTACAGCATCCGACATATTAACCGAAACGATAAAGACATCGCGCTGACTGCCATCTGGCAACCAATTCTGCACCGAATTTTGTGCCAACCAATTGCGCACCGCCGCACCGTCTAATTCCATTGTTATATTTGCCGAATATGTCGTATCAGACAACTGTTCCCCATCAATTGACGAAGACGAAATCAAATTCGCCAAATCACTGTTCTTGGCACTCTGCATCAGTTGGCGCAACGCATCTACATCTGCGTATTGCCGCAAAACATCAGTCAAGATTTGACGGCGCGCCTCGTCAAAGGCCATATTTTTCGCCGTTGCCGCCGTATCACTGGTGACATTTACCGATGCCCGCCCCTGCAACTGTGCTGCATGGGCAGACATGGCAAACACCATCCCAACAAATAACCCCAGAACTGTCTTTAATCTAAACATATCAGAACTTTGCATTTATCCCAACACGAATACCCATTGATTTATAGAATGATTCTATTTCGCCACTGGATTTACATACCCAACCCGGGCACTCTTCTTCCAATGCTACGATATTCTGGGCAACCGCATTTTCTTGCAACATTAACGCTTCATCACCTGCATATTTGTTGTTCAAAATACTGTTATATATACCCATATAATATTCTTCACTTAGATATGTTTCTGCATCTGCATCAGACACGGTATAGTAATCATATGTCAAACCAATTTACAATGCAACACTGTCTGTAATTGCAGTTGACCAATTCGCCCCCAATCCAAAATGCAAAGCCCCACCAATACCTGCGGTATCTTCAACAGATTTCGGGACCTGCAATTTTGCCCGCATCCTTTGTTGCCTGTCGCTGTGCATCACTGAAATATGCAGGGACAGTAATAACCGCCTGGCTGATTGTTTCGCCAAGGTAGCTTTCTGCGTCTGATTTCAGCTTCTGGAGCACCATTGCTGAGATTTCCTGAGGGGTATACTTTTTGCCCTCAACTTCTACTTTGTAATCCGTACCCATTTCACGCTTAATTGATGAAATTGTGTTGGGGTTTGTGATAGCCTGTCTTTTTGCAACCTGACCAACAAGTCTTTCGCCTGTCTTTGTGAAAGCCACAACAGACGGGGTAGTTCTTGCGCCCTCAGGGTTTGTAATAACAGTGGGCTCGCCGCCCTCCATAACTGCTACACAAGAGTTTGTTGTACCAAGGTCAATACCAATAATTTTTGCCATAATAAATCACCTTTCTTTTTTTGTTTTTATTTTATATTTTCAGTCGGCACAAATTTTATGCCGAGAGTTTTGCACTAAATTTAGTTAGCCACTTTTACCATTGCGAAGCGCACAACCTTGCCCTTGCAAGTGTAACCGCTCATCAGCTCTTCTGATATGGTGTTTTCGCCAAACTCCTCATTTTCTTCGTGCATCACTGCATTGTGGAATTCGGGATTGAATTCTTCACCTACGGTTTTTATTTTCTCAACGCCCAAATCAATCAAAGCGTCATCAAGCTGTTTGAGTATCATTTTTACTCCGTCTTTGAAACCGCCCTCGCTGTCGTCCGCCATTATTGCACGTTCAAGGTTGTCTTTCACCGGAAGAATTTTTGTAACTGTGTCGCACACCGCCATAGAGAAAATGTCTTCTCTTTCCTTTGCTGTACGCTTTTTGAAGTTGTCAAATTCTGCCGCATGACGAAGCATTTTGTCTTTTAAAGCCTCAACCTCTTCCTGAAGAAGTTCTTCAGCCGTTTTCTCCTTTTCGGGTGCTTTTTCATTTTCGGTTTCTTCAACGGTTTCAACCGTCTCTTTTTCTATATCCTTTGTTTCTTCTGCTGCCATTATGTCTCATCTCCTTTTCCCATTTCAAGCAGTATTTGTCTTGTTCCAAAGTCCTTGGTCAGCACGCCGCTAAGCTGTGCGGTGAAAAATTCAAGCCCTGAAATAACTCTTGAATAATCCATTCGTTTTGGGCCGATAACACCGAGAAGTCCAACCAGCCTCTCGGACGCACGATAGGGTGCAATCACAAGGCTGTTATTCTTCAGTTAATCAAGGGGCATTTCATCGCCGATAAGCACCTTTGTGCAATTTGTGGGATTTGCCTCAATAATCAGCTTTGAAAGGTTTTCTTTGTCTTCAAGAACATCAAAAAGCTCTTTCACCTTGTCAACGCTGCTGTATTCAGGAAATCTCAAAATGTTTGAAAGCCCGTCAACAAAAATCTGTTTGCTGTCAATCTCGGAAACCGCTTCGTGAACAAGTTCAATCACCGAGGTAAGAATTTCAAAGTTATGACCGATTGCCGAGCGAATTTCCATCATATTTGAAATGTTTATTTCAGAAATGGTAAGTCCCGCAAGGTTTTGATTTAAGATTTTGCTGAGCTCGTCAGCAAAGCTTTCAGAAATATCCTGGTTGAGCTTAAGCAGCCGATTTTTGATTATTCCCGATTTGTCAGAAACAATCAGCATTGCGGTGTAATCATCAACCTTTACCACCTTGATGTTTTTCACAACCCCCGCTTCAGCTGCCGGAAGCATCCCGATAACAGGAAGTCCGGTAATCCCTGAAAACGCCGCCGCAACATCGCGTACTATCTTTTCAAGCTCGCGCTTTTTCATGGATGTTGCCTGACGCATTTTTTCAATTTCAGCCGCAGTCATCTCATATTTTTCCATCAAAGAATCCACATACATACGATATCCGCCGGTGGTAGGAACTCTGCCCGCCGAAGTATGCGGCTGAACCAGAAGCCCCATTTCCTCAAGGTCGCCCATCTCGTTTCGGATTGTGGCGGCACTGAGATTCAGCTCAGGCTTTTTTGAGATACTCCGTGAGCCAACAGGCTCTGCACTGTTGATGTAATCCTCAACTATCGCCTGAAGTATCAACCTTTTTCTGTCATCCAAAGCCATTTGTCTCACCTCTTTCAAATGGTTTTTGTTTGTTAGCACTCAAGTATAAAGAGTGCTAATTTTCTTTATAATACCACCAAAACCCTTTGTTGTCAATAGTTTTCACAAAAAACTTTCACCTAAAAAACGACAAAAAAGCAGAAAACGCTTTGCGTTTTCTGCTCAAAATAACTAATTTATAAAGACTGTGTGTTCTGAAGCAACGCTGAAATCATCTTATTATGTGTGTCACACTCTGTCATCGTACATTTCCATTGCTTTGCAAATATCATCAAAACTATTACATTTTCCGTTTTTAACATAAAGATAGGATGTTGTCATGCCACTTACAAGGCAACTCTTTATGTCAAGGCCTGCAAGAAGTCCTGCACAAAATCCGGAATTGAAATTATCTCCACCACCGGTGGTTTTCTTTGGCTTTTCGCACAAAATTCCCTGAACTTCCACCTCACCGCCATCATATACTGCAGCAGAACTGTCAACAGGATGAATTATCACTGTTCCAATGCCAGAAAATTCCTTGATTACTCTTGCAACCGGCAAAGAACCCTCATATTCACCCTCGCACAAAACAGAGTGCATCACCATCGCCTCACTTTGGTTGAGTCCAAGATATGTAGGCGCATACTGACTGTAACGTCCAAACATTTTAAGTGCCGCCTTTATCTCCTCGGGGCTACGTTTTGCACAATCAGCAATATCTATATAAATTTTCCTGTCTTTCTTTTTAAGTTTAGGCATTACAACTTCGAGGAAATTTTCATATATTTTATGAAAATGCACAAGATAACTCCAGTTTACAAGAGTAATAATATCTGCATTTTCAAAATATTCAACAAGTTGTTCAACACTCACACGCTCTATCAAGTCATTCCATGTAAGCTGACTGATTTCTTTAATATTGCTCATAATAATCTTTCCGTCATCAAACTCAAAAAGATATGAATATCCCGGCTCACTTACAGTAACAGCTTTGCAGTTTTTGTGCAAATCGAATATAGGATTAACCTCAGGATACCCGAGAGCCCCGACACAGGTGCAATTTACCCCCATGTTTGCAAGGCCATTAATGTAGTGAGGTCCGCAACCGCCAAAATCTGTTTTTTCAAAAACAAGCTCTATATTCCCGCTTCTTCCTGCAAGACTTGTAACCTTTTCGCCAAATGTATCAATGGTCGGAAAGTATGTGCAATTACTTTCATCTGCACGCGTTTTAACAGGTTTTACAACATAGTCAATAAAACCATCAAAGCCTGCACTTACAAATTTTGACTGAACTAATTCCTTTTTATCTTTGAACTGTTGTGAATATTTCATATTTCCTCCAAAAATATATATTTTTGCAAATTGATTTCAATAAAATTTATGCGTCTTGCGAATTTAGCTGAATAGCTTTAATTCATATCAACGTCAATTCAGCTCAAGTTTAACTTGAACTAATCCTACCAAACCTTCGGTGCAAACTGAATTTGACCGTCTTTATAGCAAAGCTCCGGCTCACCACAGACAAGGGGTTTTGCATATTTTATAAACTCCTCTGTCAGTCCAAATCCATCACTTGCTATCATACTGTTTTGGATTTTCTTTTCAACATTTGCGATTTCTCTCACACTATACGGCACGATTTCCATTTTATAAGGCTCATCGGAAAGCCTTTTGAAACCGGGAACCACTCCGCCAAGACCTTGGCAAGCATATTCCACAGCCATTCTTCCCGCAGCATGAGCTTCTGTCACATCGCAAAGTGACGCACCGCTTGCCCAGCACCTTTGAAGAGTGCTGAGTTCTATTGACCGCGTCTTAAATCCAAGGTTTGCGACAACTATTCCCCTGAGAACTTGCGCTACACCTCCCAAAGTTGCATGTCCAAATTTGTCATATGCGCCTTTAAGCACGCCCTCATTTTCCATTACGTATTTTCCGTCTTTGTCGCGAATTCCCTCGGAAACACAAATCATAACCGAGCCTTGTTCCTTTGAGACGGTTTCCACTTTTTTGAGAAAGGCATCAACATCAAAAGCCACTTCAGGAAGACAAACCACATCGCAAGCTTTTG
>JAFVTM010000049.1 GCA_017503225.1 Clostridia bacterium | reverse complement strand
GAAGCGGCAAAACGCTATGGTGACCAGTGTGTTGTTATCTCTGCTGACGTGAAAAGGGTTGACGGAGTTTTCAGGGTTTTCTCAAAAGGCGGCCGTGAGAATACAGGTATGGAAGCGGTGGAATGGATAAAAAAATGCGTGGATATGGGAGCGGGCGAAGTGGTGCTCAACTCCATAGACACGGATGGCGTAAAAAAAGGTTTTGACCTTGAAATGCTTGATGCTGTATGCAATGCGGTGTCAGTTCCCGTTATAGCATCAGGTGGTGCAGGTGGAATAGGGGACTTTATCACACTTTTTAAGGAAGTTCACAAGGTTGATGCGGGGCTTGCGGCGTCGATTTTCCATTTTGGAGAGGTTGAAATTTCTGACCTCAAACGTGAACTGAAAGCAAACGGAATTGATATGAGAATTTAAAAGGAGAATGGCTTATGATAAACATTGATGAACTTAAATTTGATGAAAAAGGTCTTATACCTGCCATTGTGGTGGACAGTATTTCAAAAAAGGTGCTTACCCTTGCTTATATGAACAGGGAAAGCCTCAAAATTTCTATGGAAAAGGGCTTAACTTGTTTTTGGAGCAGGTCGAGACAGGAGCTTTGGCTCAAAGGTGAAACCAGCGGAAACTATCAGCACATTGTTTCAATCACAGCGGATTGTGACAAGGACGCTCTTGTTGTTGTGGTTGAAAAGGATGGGCCTGCCTGCCATATGGGCACGGATTCCTGTTTTAACAATGAAATCTTTCAGAGTGAGGATAAACACGAATTTTCTCTCGAGGCACTTATGGACCTATTGAAAGGCAGAAAAATCGAGAAAAAAGAGGGGTCTTATACCACATACCTTTTTGAAAAAGGAATTGATAAGATTCTGAAAAAGGTAGGGGAAGAAAACACCGAGGTAATAATTGCGGCAAAGGCTGATGACAAAAAGGAAACTGTTTATGAGATTGCAGACCTTTGCTATCACGTTATGGTTTTGATGGTGGAAATGGGAATTTCGGTTGAAGACATTCACAAAGAGCTTGCTTCCCGCCACGTAATCGATCACAAAGTCAAGCAGGAGAAGATGACCAAATGATTTTAGAGGATTTTCACGTTCATACAAATCTTTGTGACGGACTATGCACTGCTGAGGATATGGTGCTTGAGGCTATAGACAAGGGTATGACAAGTCTTGGCTTTTCGGGGCACGGCTATACGCCCTTTGATGCGTCCTTTTGTATGAGTCAGGAAAACACAATCGAGTATCAAAAGCAAATAAACGGGCTGAAAGAAAAATATAAGGATAAAATCGAAATCTTTTGCGGAATTGAGCAGGACTATTTTTCGGATGAGCCGCTATTTCCGCCTGATTATATAATCGGCTCTGTGCATTATGTAAAAAAAGATGGCAACATTTTGTCCATTGACGAAAGCGAAGAAACTTTTGTCGGGATTGCAAAAGAGTTTTATGGCGGAGATTATTATGAAATGGCTGAGGATTATTTTTCTTTGGTCAGCGACGTGGTGGAAAAAACCAACGCTGATATAATCGGTCACTTTGATTTGATAACCAAATTCAATGAGGGAAACAAGCTGTTTGACACTCAAAATCCACGTTATGTAAAGGCGGCGAGAGGTGCCATTGACAAGCTTATTCCATATGGAAAACCTTTTGAGTTAAATACGGGTGCAATATCACGGGGATACAGGACAGAAGCGTACCCTGAAAATTCACTGCTTTCGTATATAAAGGAAAAGGGTGGAAAGGTCATTCTTTCAAGCGACAGTCACAGCATGGCAACGCTGTGTTATGAGTTCTCAAAATATGAGAAAATGGCTCTTGATATGGGATTTGGTAAGATAAATTTTTGCAAATAAAAAATGGACTTTAGGGAATTTCCTAAAGTCCTTATTTTGTTTTAAAGTATTATGCAAATCAGACCGCCCGAGCCTTCGTTGATTATTTTTGTGAGAGTTTCCTGAAGCTTCATCTGGGCATCATCGGGCATATGATAAAGCTTGTTGTGAAGCCCCTCGTTTACAAGCTCGTGAAGAGATTTGCCAAAGATGTTGGATTCCCATATCTTTTGTGGGTCAACCTCAAATTCTTTCAGCAGATAGTGAACAAGCTCTTCTGATTGTTTTTCGGTGCCCACGATTGGCGAAACCTCGGTTTCAATATCTGCACGAATCATATGTATCGACGGCGCAGAAGCTTTGAGACGAACACCAAAACGGCTTCCCTGTTTTACAATCTCAGGCTCTTCAAGGGTAAGCTCATCAATGGAGGGAGATACAATACCATAGCCCTTGCGGTTTACTTCTTCAAGAGCATAAGAAACCTTGTCATATTTTTTCTTTACATCAGAAAGTTCACAAAGAAGATGCATAAGATTTTCTTCGTTTTCTACCTCGAAGCCCGTCATTTCTTTTATTATTTTGTAATAAAGCTCGTCGGGTATAGCTAAAGAGAGGTCAATGGTGCCATTTACCATATTTATATCAGAAATGGTTACGTCGGTTATAAATTCGTTTTCCAAAAGCCACGGAACAAGAGATTTTGCATCCGAAAGCTTTAGCTGACCTTGTGGCGCATCCATTATGAAGTTTTGCAGGGCGGATTTTAGCCAATGGTTGCTAGTGAGTGCATCTGCCCATGAGGGAAGATTCATACGGATTTCGGTGACTGGGAATGCCAGAAGAAGATGTTCCATTACGTGATTTATATCATCCATACAAAGGTCCATACAGTTTATGGGCAGAACCGAGGTCTGATATTTTTCCTGAAGAAACTCCTTGTATTCGCGGGTGTTTTCAGAATGTGGGTCCACAGTGTTCAGAATAATAATAAAAGGCTTTCCCAAATCACGTAGTTCGCCCACCACCTGTTCTTCGGCATCCATATAGTCTTCTTTATCTATGTCGGTTATGCTGCCGTCGGTTGTGACAACAATTCCCACGGTGGAGTGCTCGGTTATAACCTTTTTGGTGCCTGTTTCAGCGGCTTCGCGAAATGGAATGGGTGAGTCTGACCAAGGAGTCATAACCATGCGCGGCGAATCACCCTCGATATATCCCAGTGCACTGTCTACTATATAACCAACACAGTCAATAAGACGGATTTTAAAGGATGTGTTGTCCTCAAGACGTACGGTTACTGCTTCGTTGGGGATAAATTTCGGCTCGGTGGTCATAATCATTCTGCCACCTGCACTTTGCGGAAGTTCGTCCATTGCACGTTCACGCTTGTGGTCATTTTCGATGTTTGGGATAACCATAAGATTCATAAAATTTTTTATAAAGGTCGATTTTCCTGTTCTTACGGGGCCCACAACACCTAAGTATACATCGCCGTCGGTACGCTTTGCGATGTCGTTGTAGATGTTATATTCCAGCATTTTTATTCCTCCTTGGATTTTTTACCTTGTTATCTTGATACAATGTTATGCACAAGCTACCATGAATATGTTTTTTCTTTTTAAAAGCTCAGATATTGGGAATTATAAGAGGCGAAAGCGTATTGACAAAACTATTTGTCAGTGATAAAATTAAATCATAAAAATGGAGTGTAAAAATGGATACAATGAATGATAAATATGCAGTTTTTCTTGATATTGACGGGACCCTTATGGGCAGCGTGGACAAAGCCCTCAGAAAAAATATTGATGTTATACAAAAGGTGAGAGCACTGGGGCACAAGGTGCTCATCAGCACGGGCAGAGCGACAGCATATCTTCCTGAAAACATTGATATTGAAAAATATTTTGACGGTGTAGTCAGCGGAGCGGGAGCACGTGTTGTTATAGGTGGAAAAGAAGTTTTTCTAAAAACCATGACGAAGCAAAATATAAAAGTCTTTTGTGAATATAACCTGAAAAATGGTATAATAGGCGTTCTTGAGGGCGTTAAAAATATGTTTTTTATGGGTATAATCGAAGAAGCGCAAGGCAAATGGATAGACATCAATGAAGAAAATGTTTCGGAATATATGAAAAAAGATTTCCCTGTTGAAAAGTTTACAATTATTGGTGATGCACCAAAAGAGCTTGAGAGTGTTTTGACAGGCTGTGTAATTTTGCAGCACAATGGATATGCTGAGATTTTGCAAAAGGGCTATACCAAGTCCAGCGGAATGGAAATTGCAGCAAAAGAATTTGGCATAGATATAGACAGATGCATTGCTATGGGTGACAGCCTTAATGACCTTGATATGATTGAACATGCAGGAATTGGCGTTGCTATGGGGAATGCTGTAAGGAAAATAAAAGAAGCGGCTGATATGATAACAGATGATGTGGATAGTGCAGGTGTTGCGGCGGCTTTAAAGAAAATATTCAGTTTAAAAGATTAGGTGAAGTTTTATGAGCAAAAGGATGTTATTTGTTTTTAATCCCCTTTCGGGTAAGGGAAACATCAAAAACAAGCTTTTAGGCATAATCAATACCTTTGTAAAGAATGGCTGGGAGGTAACTGTCCGCCCTACACAAAGCGCGGGGGATGCCTTCGGTTTTGTGCGGGACAATGCTCAGAACTTTGAACTCCTTGTTCTGTCGGGCGGTGACGGAACCCTGAATGAGGGTATCCAGGGAATTATGTCTATTGAAAAAGAAAAGCGTCCGTATCTTGGATATATTCCTGCGGGAACAACCAATGATTTTGCTGCAAATATGAAAATTTCAAAGAATATGAACAGGGCAGCCATGGATATTATGTCAGGCGAGAAATTTGCTTGTGATATTGGAAGCTTCAACAATAAGAATTTTGTATATGTAGCGGCTTTTGGGGCGTTCACTGATGTGGCATATGATACTCCACAACAAAACAAGAATATGCTTGGTCATCTTGCGTATGTGATGGAGGGCGCGAAAAAGCTTTCAAATATAAAGGCGTATCCCCTCAAGATGATTTGCGGCGATGAAACGGTTGAGGGTGAGTTTATCTTTGGGATGGTTTCAAACACCAATTACATTGGGGGAATGAAAGCTGAAAAGGCGTTCAGGGCAGAACTCAACGACGGACTTTTTGAGATTATTCTGGTGAGAAAGCCCAAAAACATAATTGAAACACAAAATCTGCTTTCATGTCTCGTTACTCAGGAACTTAATCCTGAATATTTTACGGTTATAAGAGGAAGTGAAGTGACCTTTATATCCGATGAGGCAATTCCATGGACTCTTGATGGAGAATTTGGCGGTGCAGTAAAGGAAACCAAGATTTTCAATGAAAAACAGGCGGTGACTTTGGTTATACCGCAAAAAAAATAAATTAAGGACGGTGAAAACAATGGAAAAGACTCCACTTTCTATGAGAAAGTACGTAGCAATCTTCGGACCCACCAATGCAGGTAAATCCACGCTTTTCAATGCAATGCTTGGTCAGGATGTTTCCATTGTTTCTGAAATTGAAGGAACAACCACCGATCCTGTAATAAAGGCAATGGAACTTATCCCATATGGCCCTATAGCACTTGTGGATACGGCAGGACTTGGTGATACCGGGGATCTTGGAGATAAAAGAGAAAAAAAGACGCTGGATATTCTCAGCCGATGTGATATAATTCTTTTTGTCCGCGATGTGCGTTTTGCGGATGCGGAAAACTTTGATTTTGGCAAAGTTCCCGTTATAAACGTTTATACAAAATGCGATGTGGCTGATGAAAGAACTATTGAAAAGTTGAAGATCATCGACCCCAATGGAGTTTTTATTTTTGACTATACATTTGAGGGACTTGCTGAGCTTCGGGAAAAGATGGTTTTGGTGCTTCAAAAGATTGAAACCCAGGATGAAACCCTGATTGGTGATATTGTTCCATCGGGCGGAACGGTGGTGCTTGTGATACCCATTGACAGTGCAGCACCAAAGGGAAGATTGATACTCCCACAGGTCCAGACCATAAGGGATTGTCTTGACCACGATATCAGGGCGGTTTCAACCACCGTTAAGATGCTTGGTGATACTCTCAAAAGCCTTGAAAAAACAGACCTTGTGGTTACAGATTCCCAGGCGTTTCACGAGGTTGCGGGACTTGTTCCTGGCGAAATTCCCCTTACGTCATTTTCAATGCTTCTTGCAAACCAAAAGGGTAAAATTTCTCAGTTGATAAATGGTACTGATGCAATACCAAAGCTTTTGGATGGGGATAAAATTCTTATGCTTGAGGCGTGTACCCATTCCACAACACATGATGATATAGGCAAGGTAAAAATTCCAACACTGCTTCAAAAGAAAACGGGAAAGAAATTGGAATTTATACATTTTTCGGGATATGACCTACCTCAAAAACTTGATGAATACAAACTCATAATTCAATGCGGCGGATGTATGATAAACAAAAAGACAATCCAAAATCGCCTTGAATTGTTTGAAAAAAAGGGGATTCCCGTTACCAATTACGGCGTAGTGCTGGCGTATCTTACGGGAATACTTGACAGAGCAAAAAAAGTCTTTGAAAATAAAGATTAAAATAAAAAAATTAGGAGGTATTTTTTATGGAAACAACACTTGTAGTAATGGCAGCCGGTATGGGCAGCAGATTTGGAGGGCTTAAACAGATGGAGCCTATTGGTCCCGGCGGAGAATTTTTGATGGATTTCTCTGCTTTTGATGCAAAGGAAGCCGGTTTTTCAAAAGTAGTTTTTGTTATCAAAAAAGAAATGGAAGAGGATTTTAAACGTATAGCGGTGAGCCGTATTCAGAAATACATAGATGTTGATTATGTGTTCCAGTCAATGGATGACCTTCCTGCAGGAAGAACAAAACCCTGGGGTACAGGACACGCAATTCTTTGCTGCAAGGACAAGGTGACAACACCTTTTGCAATAATCAATGCAGATGATTATTATGGAAAGGCAGCATATGTAGTGTTAAACGATGCACTCAAGGAAATCAAAAAAGGCGAAATGTTCCTTGTGGGATATGATTTGGCACAGACTACAACCGAAAACGGAACAGTTACACGTGGCGTCTGCAAGGTTGAGGACGGATACCTCACAGGCATAAGGGAAACCAAAGGCATCAGCGGTTTCACTTATTGTGAGGATGGTGAAACAGTTCACAATCTCCCTGAAGATACTATTGTTTCAATGAATATGTGGGGATTTGGCACAGAAATTTTTGATTATCTCGAAAGGGAATTTGAAGTTTTCAAAAATGAAAAGGATGTTATGAAGGAAGAATATCTCATTCCCATTGTTGTTGACGATTTAATCAAAAAGGGCGAGGCAAAGGTAAAGGTCCTGAGAAGTCCTGACCGCTGGTATGGTATGACCTATCGTGAGGATAAAGAAACTGTAATGGCAGAAATGAAAAAACTTTGCGAAGCAGGAAAATACAACGGCATTTCTTAAATTAAAAATTTTTAAAAGTCTCTTCATCTGAAGAGACTTTTTTGTTGTGATAAAAGAACGCTGAATGTGGTCGGGAAATCAGTGTTAAACGTCAGGCGAGACGAAAATGAGTTGATGATTTAAAATTTGTCCTTACAGAACATTCTTTCTCCTTTTGCATAAAATTGTAGTATCCCAAAACAAAAGGGATATAAAAATGCAATAAGGAGGATGGCAGAATGAATCAGGAAGAATACAACGAAATGGAATTTGGTGGATGCGATTGCCACAATGATGGATGCACAATACTGAATTATCAGTATGCAAACATCAGTGTTCCCGTAGAAGTAAAACCGAAAACCGCAACAGGCGATATAGCAATAGAATGTTGTGATGAGCCAATGCTTGAGTGTTGTACAAACGAATGTGGGGACGGTCTTGATATAGTTATCACCCAAAAGGTGTGTGTAAAGATACCAATCCGATACCAGATTGAAGCCTGCGTTGGTGAAGAAAGCATAAAATGTGATTGATAGATAGCGATTTCAATGAATTGAAATGAGGCTGTGACAAATTTTGTCACAGCTTTGTTTTTGTTGTGGCATAATTGTGGGCGAGTTTTAAATTTTGGATATATTGAAAATTCTCTTGTCATTTGAATTTTAATATGTTATAATTATTTAGGCAAAATTTGTATGTTGTCTTTTAGTTAGAACAAAAAAACGGAGAAGAACTATGACAGAGGAACTTATAAAAAGAATAAATGAGCTTGCGAAAAAATCAAGGAATGAGGGACTCGGGCCTCATGAAAAGGAAGAGCAGGAAAGACTCAGAAAAGAATACATAAAAATGTTTCGCCAAGGGGTTGAAAACACGATGGAAAGTGTTTATATCATGGACGAAAATGGCAACAAGAAAAAAGTAGAAAAGAAAAAATAAAAACATACGGGGGGTATAAAAAATGAAACTTGAAGGACTTAAAATTAACTTTTTGGGAGACAGCATAACAGAGGGTACAGGCTCAAGTGCACCGGACAAGATTTATCATGCTGTCCTCAAACAGGAGGCAGGACTCAAAGAGGCGAGAAGTTATGGCATAGGCGGTACGAGGTATGCACTTCAAAAGGGTACGCCTGAAAGACCTATGGATGACTATGTTGACCTGAATTCTTTCTGTGAACGTTTTGACCAGATGGATGATGATGCGGATGTTGTAGTTGTATTTGGCGGAACAAATGACTATGGACATGGTGATGCGCCCATCGGCGGTTTTTCTGACAGAACTCCGGATACATTTTATGGTGCTTGCCATTATCTTTTCCGCGGACTTATAAAGAAATATCTTGGAAAAACAATTGTGATAATGACACCACTTCACAGGCTTAATGAAACAAAGAATACCGGCACAGCGAAAGTTACAGCTTATGGAACTTTGAAGGAATATGTAAATATAATCCGTGAGGTTGCTGAATATTATTCACTGCCTGTTCTTGATTTGTTTGCAACAAGCGGAATACAGCCTGAAATAAAGGAAATTCAAGAAAATTATATGCCGGACGGACTTCATCCAAACGATGCGGGATATAGGGTGATTGCAGAAAAGTTAAAGAGCTTTTTGGAGGCGCTTTAGGAGGTTTAAGTTGTGAAAATAAAAGCTTTCTTTACGGCAATAATTTTAACTCTTTCCTTAGTCATAGTTGCTGATGTAAAGGCTTTCGAACTTCCCAATTACGGCGTTCCTAATGTCAAGTATGGCTGGGAGCAGGAGTATCTCGATGAAGGATATTCTCAGGAAGAATTATATTATCTTGCGGGGATAGTTACTCTTACAAAAAGAAATAGAGGAGGAGAGAATATCTCTGCCCACGATAGATATGATTTAAATAGGATTCTTAGGGATAAGGAAGAACTTGGTACTTGGAAGGATGTAGCTTGGTATTATTTTGTTGATTACGAAAAACTCGAGTATTTTGTTCGTGAACGAAAGGTCAGGGACGGTCTTATAACAAGAGAAGAAATTAAAGCACAAGAAGAGGCAGAGGAAGCTGAAAAAAATAAATGGAAAAAGCGAATATTTCTTTATGTAGGCAGCAATAAGGCTATTGTAAACGATACTGAAAAGATTATTGATGAAGAAAATCCGGATACAGTTGTGTTTACCGAAAACGACCGTTCTTATGTGCCGGTTAGGTTTTTAAGTGAAGAATATGGAGGAAAAGTTGATTGGAACGAAGAAACACAGACGGTAAGTATTTCTTTTGAAGACAGAGATATATCCTTAACAGTGGGAAAACCTGAAATTATAGTAAATGGTGAGCCTGTAGAAAATGATGTTGCACCAATTTTAAAAAATGACAGAGTTTTTCTTCCGCTGCGTGCCTGTGTTAATGCTATTGGCAGATATGTAATGTATAACAGCGGACTTATCGTTGTGGATGAAAATCTTGACATGGACTGGGAAATGAAGAATATGGAATTTGTCAAGGGATTCAGCAAAGAAAGGTTTAAATAAACGTCAAAATATCCAAAAAAATATTGAAAAAGATATTGACAATGCCGAAAAATGGTGTTATACTTATTCTATTGTTTTAAAAGCTATGACGAAGAAGGTACGAAGCGTGTCGGCTTTTGAGAGAGTCGGTGGATGGTGCGAACCGACAGAGGCAGTTTCAATGTACCCCTCACTTCCGAGCTGAAGGTCAGAAAACCATATGTGGTGAGTAGATACCTTTCGTGATTGCTGCGTTAATGGCAAAGGGCTTGTTTGAGCCTGATGAGTGGCGGATGTATTGTTTCCGCAATTTGAGTGGTACCGCGAGTGCTTTGCACCCGTCTCAAAGCATTTCTTTGAGTCGGGTGTTTTCTTTTGTAAACCCAAAATTTTACATTGTTGAGGGGGTGTGCATATGGGTTATGATTACAAACGAATAACCTTGCTTTCGGGGCATTATGGCAGTGGAAAGACCAACATCGCAGTGAATATGGCATTTGATATGAAGAAAAAATCTCCAAATGTCACCATTGCTGACCTTGACATTGTAAATCCGTATTTCAGGACAAAGGACAGCCAAAAAGAACTGCAGGATGCCGGCATAAAGCTTATATGTTCTGAATATGCAAACACAAATGTGGACATACCTGCGCTTCCTCAGGATATGTATTCTGTGATTGATGACAAAACTCAGATGGCAGTGATTGACATAGGCGGTGATGACCGTGGTGCTCTTGCTCTTGGAAGGTATTCAAAGGGAATAGTTGAAGAAAATGACTATGATATGCTGCTTGTTATAAATCGCTTTCGTCCACTTACCCGTGATGCAAAAGACACCCTTGGGGTTATGCGGGAAATCGAAAATGCAGGAAAGATAAAATTCACGGGGATTGTGAACAACTCAAACCTTGGTGAAGAAACAACAGCAGACGATGTTTTAGGTTCTCTCAAATATGCATCAGAAATTTCTGAAATTACCGGTCTACCTATTGTGGCAACTTGTGTAATGGAAGAACTTTTTGATGAACTTTTTGGGAAAATAGAAAATCTGTTTGCTTTAAAATTACAAAAAAAGATTATTTAATGTGAAGGAGAGATAAATATGGCAAAGCTTACATTTAAGACAGACAACTGTAAGGGCTGCGGACTTTGTATTGATGCTTGTCCAAAGCAGGTATTGGCTCTTGCAAAAGACAAAATAAACAAAAAAGGACATCACCCCGTTGAGGCAGTGAATCCCGACGCGTGCATCGGCTGTGCATTTTGTGCTACAATGTGCCCCGATTGCATTATCACAGTAGAAAGGTAGGTACATATTATGTCAGATAAAGTTTTGATGAAAGGCAACGAAGCAATCGCTGAAGCTGCCATAATTGCAGGATGCCGTCATTATTTTGGTTATCCTATTACACCGCAGACAGAGGTTGCGGCGTATATGGCAAAAAGAATGCCAAAGATTGGAGGAACATTCCTCCAGGCTGAGAGCGAAATCGCAGCAATAAATATGGTTTATGGTGTGGCATCAACCGGTAAAAGGGTTATGACATCCTCTTCAAGCCCTGGTATTTCCTTAAAAGGTGAGGGTCTTTCATACTTAGCTGGTGCAGACCTCCCATCACTTGTGGTTAACGTTCAGCGTGGCGGTCCAGGTCTTGGTGGTATTCAGCCCTCACAGTCTGACTATTTTCAGGCTACAAAGGGTGCGGCACACGGCGACTTCCATATGATAGTGCTTGCACCAAGCTCAGTTCAGGAAATGGCTGACCTCACTGTTAAAGGCTTTGACCTTGCGGACAAATACAGAATGACTGCTATGGTTCTTGCTGACGGAACAATGGGTCAGATGATGGAGCCTGTATCACTTGATTATGAAATCGGCGAACCCGTTGAAAAACCATGGGCTACAACCGGAACAAAGATGGAAAGACCTCACAATATTGTGAACTCACTTTTCCTTGAACCGGACGTTCTTGAAAAGTCAAACTTTGAACGTTATGAAAGATACAGCTACATTGAAGAAAACGAATGTATGTATGAAGAGTATATGATGGACGATGCAGAAATTTGTGTTACTGCATTCGGTATCGCTGCTCGTGTTTCAAAGAACGCAATCAATGAAGCAAGAAAGAAGGGCATAAAGGTAGGTTTAATCAGACCAATTACACTTTGGCCGTTCCCCAAAGCACCTTATAAGAAAGCGGCAGATAAGGTTAAGGAAATTATTTCTGTTGAACTTTCAATGGGTCAGATGATTGAGGATGTACGCCTTGCATCAGAGTGCAAGGTTCCGGTAACACTTTGCAACCGTGTAGGCGGTATGATTCCTACACCTGAGCAGGTGCTTGAGGCAATTGAAAAAGCAGCAAAGGGAGGTAACAAATAATGGTAGTTTTTGAAAAACCAAAGGCTCTGGCTGATGTCCAGATGCATTACTGCCCCGGTTGTACTCACGGTATTGTTCACCGTCTGGTAGCTGAGGTTATAGATGAACTCGGAATTGAGGGCAAGACAATAGGTATTGCTCCTGTTGGATGCTCTGTTATGGCTTACAATTATTTTAACTGTGATATGATTGAGGCGGCACACGGTCGTGCTCCGGCTGTTGCTACAGGTGTTAAGCGTTCTGACCCTGAAAACCACATTGTTTTCACTTATCAGGGAGACGGTGACCTTGCATCAATCGGTATGGCAGAAACTGTTCACAGTGCTGCAAGAAACGAAAATATCACTGTTATCTTTATTAACAATGCAATTTATGGTATGACAGGCGGACAGATGGCGCCTACATCACTTCCCGGTCAGGTTACACAGACTTCGCCTTACGGAAGAGATACTGATGCCTGTGGTTTCCCAATAAGAGTTTGTGAAATGCTTTCAACTCTTGACGGACCTGAATATCTTGAAAGAGTTACTGTAAACAACGTTAAGAATGTAAAGAACGCTAAAAAGGCAATCAAAAAGGCGTTCCAGAATCAGATTGACGGAAAAGGCTTCTCTCTTGTTGAAGTTGTTTCAACCTGTCCTACAAACTGGGGTATGACTCCTCAGGATGCTCTTAAATGGGTTGACGAAAAGATGCTTCCTTATTATCCCCTTGGGGTATATAAGGACCGCAGCGCAGAAAAGGAGGAAAAGTAATGAGTACAACAAATATGCTTATTGCAGGCTTTGGTGGTCAGGGAATTCTCTTTGCAGGAAAGTTCCTTGCATACAAAGGTTTGGTTGAAGAAAAAGAAGTAAGCTGGCTTCCTTCTTACGGTCCTGAAATGCGTGGCGGTACAGCAAGCTGCAGTGTTATAATCAGCGATGAAGCGGTGGGCTCACCTATTGTTTCAAGACCTGATGTTTTGGTGGCTATGAATCTTCCGTCACTTGATAAGTATGAAGACACGGTTGCTCCCGGTGGAAAAATCTTTGTGGATTCAACACTTATAGAAAGAGAAGTAAAACGCAGTGATGTTGAGGTATATTATATCCCTGCAACAAAGCTTGCGTCGGATAATAATATGCCAACCCTTGCAAATATGATTATTGCAGGCAAAATTTTGAGTGTTACAGACAGCTTTTCTGAAAAGTCGGTTGATGCTGCACTTAAAAAAGTTATTTCAGCAAAGCGTGCAGATATGCTTGAGACAAACCTCAAGGCTATGCAGATTGGTGCTGAGAACTAATTTTTGAAGGAGAACGAAAAAATGGATATAAAGATTGTTAAAACAACAACACCGAAAGAACATCCTGAAAGCTCCACTTTGGGCTTCGGAAAGTTCTTTACTGACCATATGTTTATTATGGATTATTCAAGGGAAAAAGGCTGGTATGATGCGAGAATAGTTCCCTTTGGCAATGTTGAGCTTCACCCTGCGTCAACAGTTCTTCACTATGGTTCTGAAATCTTTGAGGGACTGAAAGCGTATCGCCGCGAGGACGGAACTGTGCAGATGTTCAGACCTATCGAGAACATCCGCAGAATGAACCGCAGCGCAGAAAGACTTTGTCTCCCCCAGATTGATGAAGATTTGGCTATGGAAATACTCAAGACTTTCGTAGCTTTTGAACAGGATTGGACTCCGTCTGCTCCCGGAACATCACTTTACCTCAGACCTTTTATGTTTGGTAACGATGAGACTCTTGGTGTTCACGCAGTTCACAATGCAAGATTTATGATTATTGCATCACCCGTTGGAAGCTATTATAAAGAGGGTATAAATCCCGTTAAGATTATGATTGAAGCAGACGATGTACGTGCAGTTCGTGGCGGTACAGGTTATGCAAAATGCGGCGGTAACTATGCTGCAAGTAACCGTGCAGGCGAAAGAGCAGAACAGCAGGGATATTCTCAGGTTCTCTGGCTTGACGGCGTTGAAAGAAAGTATATTGAAGAAGTTGGCGCTATGAACGTTATGTTCAAAATAAACGGTGAAATCATTACTCCGGCGCTTACTGGCTCAATTCTTCCGGGCATCACACGTATGTCTTGTATTGAGGTTCTCAAAAAGGAAGGCTTTAAGGTTTCTGAAAGATTACTCAGCATTGACGAGCTTGAAGAGGCTATGGATAACGGTAGCTTGGAAGAAGCTTGGGGCTGCGGTACAGCAGCGGTTGTTTCACCTATCGGCGAGCTTCGTTATAAAGACAAAGTTTTCACAGTAAATAACGGTGAAATCGGTGAGGTTACACAGAAACTTTATGACACACTTACCGGTATTCAGTGGGGCAAAATTGAAGACAGCTTTGGTTGGACTTGTCCTCTCAAATAGTATAAAAATCAAACAGGAGGAAACTGTAAAATGAAAAGCATAAATGTAGCGGATATGACTTTGTGCCGCAAGGCGTCAGCACTTAGTTTTAAAGAGAAAATAGAAATCGTAAGACAGCTTGAAAAGCTGAATGTGAATGCAATAGAACTACCTGCAATTGAGAACAAAAAAAGCGATATTCTATTAGTCCGCACAATTTCTTCGTTTGTGCAAAGAAGCATTATTTCTGTTGCGGCAGGGATGACGGAAGAAAGTCTTGATGATGCTATTGAAGCGCTTTCCGGAACAAAAAATCCCCGCATAAGAATTGAATTGCCAATTTCTCCTGTTGGTATGGAGTATACCTGTCACAAGAAAGCACCAAAAATGCTTGAATTTGTTGAGAAACTGATTGAAAAAGCAAAAAAATCAGTAAGTGACGTTGAATTCTGCGCTGTTGATGCAACACGTGCGGAAGATGCGTTTTTGGTTGATGTAATAAAAACTGCAATCAAGGCGGGTGCTACGCTTATAACAGTTTGCGATTCTGCCGGAGAAATGCTTCCGGATGAATTTGCGGGATTCATCGATGACCTCAAAATGAACGTAAGTGAACTCGAAAATGTGTCACTTGGTGTTTCCTGCGAGGACAAAAACGGTATGGCAAATGCAGCGGCAATTATGACTGCAAGAGACAGCGTAAACACTGTTAAAACGGCTGTTTCGGCGGGTGCGGTTTCTCTTGATGTGTTTGCATCAACTATCAAAAATTGTGGTAACAGCTGCGGACTTTCGAGTGATATAAAAAATACGGAGCTCAAGCGTATTGTACATCAGATTTCACGCATAATCGGGGCGAATGAAGGTGCGAATGATATCGATCTGTCAGGTCGCATTGACAATTCTGCTATTTACCTTGACAAGAGTGACGACAGTGCGGCTGTAAGTGCGATCGTTCAAAATCTCGGTTATGATTTAAGCGAAGAAGACGGTGAAAAGGTATACAAAGAATTTAAAAAGTTGGCTGAGAAAAAGGAAAAGGTAAGCGCGAAAGAACTGGATGCTATTGTTGCGGCGGTTGCGCTTCAGGTTCCGGCAACTTATGAACTTCTCAGCTATGTTATAAATACGGGAAACATCATTACCGCATCTGCACAGATTAAGCTTTTTAAAGCAGGCACGGGTGAGGTAGAGGGTGTTTCTATGGGCGACGGTCCCATTGATGCGGCATTCCGCGCCATTGAACAGATTACAGGAAATCATTATGAACTTGACGATTTCCAGATTCAATCGGTAACAGAGGGTCGCGAGGCTATGGGCAGTGCTTTGGTGCGTCTGCGAAATGGTGGTCGCCTTTATTCAGGCAGCGGAATTTCCACAGATATTGTGGGTGCAAGCCTCAGAGCGTATCTTGGCGCTGTTAATAAAATTGTATATGAGGAGGCGTAACCGATGAAACTGTCGTTTTCAACAAAGGGGTGGCATGGTCGTTCCTTTGAGGATTTTTGTGATATTGCAAAAGATATGAAGTTTGAGGGAATCGAGCTTCACAATATTCGCAATCCCCTTTTTACTGAAAAAGGTGGGGCATTTCATAATTATGCGGCGGCTGCAACGGTGAGACGCCTTTATGAACTTAAAATTACACTTCCCTGTATTGATACACTTTGTGATTGCGGGGATATTTCAAAAAAGGCTGAAGCCCTCAGTGAAATAAATGAATGTATCAAGATTGCTACAAATCTCCATATTCCAAACGTAAGAATTCGTGCCATTGGAAATGAGGACATTGAGGCGGCTATTGATTCAATCAAGGAAATCCTCTCTGAAACTGTTCCCGTTGCAGAAAAGAACAATGTTTCGTTGCTTATTGAAACATCAGGTATCTTTTGCGACACAGCAAAGCTTCGTGAGGTTCTGGTTGACTTTGCCAGTGATTCACTTGGTGCAATCTGGGATATGTATTCCCCTTATTTTACTTTTGGTGAACAGCCTGAAACAACAATAACAAATCTTGGAGCTTTTGTTCGCCATGTACATATTAAGGATGCAAAGCATACAGAAAACGGCACGGAATTCTGCCTTATGGGCGAGGGTGAGATGCCTATTGGAGAAATGATGGCGGCACTCCGCTCGGTGAACTATGACGGATTTATTTCTCTTGAGTGGCATCCTGACTGGTGCAAAGAACTTGACGATTTGGAAATTATCTTTGCACAGTTCGTCAACTATATGAAACAATACAGCGACCCGTCAAAGAATGAGTCGGCTCTTTATTCGAACAATGCACATACTGGGAAATATGTGTGGAAAAAGGATATGTTGATTGACCAGACATTCCCTCAGGTGCTTGACCGTATGGTTGAGGAATTTCCTGATCAGTATGCTTTTAAGTACACAACGCTTGATTATACCAGAACATACAGCGAGTTCCGTGACGATGTTGATGAATTTGCGCGTGCTCTTGTTGCTATGGGCGTGAAAGCAGGAACCCACGTTGCCGTTTGGGCGACCAATGTTCCTCAGTGGTATATAGCATTTTGGGCTACCACAAAAATTGGTGCGGTTTTAGTTACTGTAAATACCGCTTACAAAATCCACGAGGCGGAATATCTGTTTAAACAGTCCGATACACATACTCTCATTATGGTTGAGGGCTATCGCGATTCAAATTATTCACAAATTATGGCAGAGCTTTGCCCTGAACTTGAAAACTTGAAACCGGGCGAACAGCTTCATGCAAAAAGACTGCCTTTCCTTCGCAATATTATTACTGTTGGATTTAGGCAAAAAGGCTGTCTTGAATGGGAGGATGCAGTAAGCCTTTCTTCAAAGGTTCCTGTTGAAACTGTTTATCGTATGGCGGCAGCAGTTGACAAGGATGATGTCTGCAATATGCAGTATACATCAGGTACAACAGGCTTCCCCAAAGGTGTTATGCTGACACATTATAACGTTGTAAATAACGGAAAATGTATTGGCGACCGTATGGACCTCTCAACAGCTGACAGAATGATGATTCAGGTGCCAATGTTCCATTGCTTTGGAATGGTGCTTGCTATGACAGCTTCTATGACACATGGCGCGACGCTTTTGCCGCTTCCGTATTTTTCACCAAAGCCGGCACTTGCCTGCATAAATCGTGAGCATATCACCGCATTCCACGGTGTTCCCACTATGTTTATTGCGCTTTTGGAACACCCTGACTTTGAAAAGACAGACTTTTCATATATGCGTACGGGAATTATGGCGGGAAGTCCCTGCCCTATTTCTGCGATGCAGGATGTGGTAAACAAAATGAATATGAAAGAAATCACCATTGTTTATGGACAGACCGAGGCATCTCCCGGCTGTACTATGAGCTCTGCTGATGACCCCCTTGAAGTGAGAGTGGGAACGGTTGGACGTGCACTTCCTGAAATTGAGTGTAAAATTGTTGACCCTGAAACCGGCGAAGACTGTCCTGATGGTGTTAATGGTGAATTTGTGGCACGTGGCTATAACATTATGAAAGGCTATTACAAGATGCCAAAGGCAACTGCTGCTGCAATTGACAAGGATGGCTGGCTTCATACAGGTGACCTTGCATGCCGTACACCTGAGGGCAACTATAAGATTACGGGACGTCTTAAGGATATGATTATCCGTGGTGGTGAAAATATTTATCCAAAAGAAATTGAAGAATTTATCTATACTCATCCAAATGTAAGCGATGTTCAGGTTATTGGTGTTCCTGATGAACAATATGGTGAAGAAATTATGGCTTGCATTATCTTGAAAGACGGCGTTACAATGACCGAGCAGGAAATGAAAGAGTATATCCTGGCTCATATGGCGAAACACAAGGTTCCAAAATATATCGACTTTGTGAAAGCATTCCCAATGAATGCTGCAGGAAAAATTCTTAAGTATAAAATGCGTGAAGATGCGGTTGAAAAGCTGGGTCTTCAAAAGGCGGACAGCGTGGTGACAGCATAAATGTATAGGGGTTATCAGGTTATTGATGCTCATTGTCATATTTACCCCGAAAAGATTGCGGCAAAAGCAGCGGGAGCGACGGATACCTTTTATGGTGTCAAGGGCTATGGCAAGGGTACGGTCAAGGACCTCAGAAAAGTTTGCAAAAGAGACGGAGTTGACCACGCCATTGTTCAATCTGTGGCGACAACCGCCCATCAGGTGAAAAGTATAAATGAATTTATTGCAGGTGAAGTGGAGGAAAGCCGCGGTTTTCTTACCGGACTTGGAACACTTCATCCTGACAGTGAGGACATATTGGGTGATATAAACCACATAGTTGAACTTGGCTTAAAAGGAGTAAAACTTCACCCTGATATTCAAAGATTTCAGCTTGACGGTGAGAAAATTTTCGAGATGTATGAAATCTGTCAGGAAAAGGACTTGGTCATGTTGGTGCATACCGGTGACTATCGGTATGATTTTTCAAATCCTGACCGAGTGGTAAATGTCCTTAAAAACTTTCCGCGGCTTCGGTTTATCGGTGCCCACTTTGGCGGTTGGTCGGTATGGGAAGAAGCGGTAGAAAAATTGGCGGACTTTCAGAATTTTTATGTTGATTGTTCATCCAGTTTTGAATTTTCTGACCATTCAGATTTCAAGGAAATCACTTTGAAATATGGCACGGACAGAGTTTTATTTGGCACGGACTATCCTATGT
>JAFVTM010000048.1 GCA_017503225.1 Clostridia bacterium | reverse complement strand
CTTTATGGAAGAAAGATATACCTTGAGGGCGTGAATGATGCGGGGGCAGAAAGCAAGATCCGAGGAATGACACTTCAAGGGGCATATTGTGATGAGGTCACACTTTTTACCGAAGAATTTTTTGGGATGCTTCTTTCGAGACTTTCGGAGCATGGGGCAAAACTCTTTGGAACTACAAATCCTGATAATCCGAACCATTGGTTCAAAGTGAAATATATTGATAGACGCAGCGAGCTTGATTTCTTCTTGATGGAATTTCTCATTGACGACAACACCTTTTTGGACCCTGTATATGTTGAGGAGCTCAAAAAGGAATATACGGGTGTGTTTTATAAGAGGTTTATTTTGGGTGAGTGGTGCAGTGCAGAGGGCCTTGTTTATCCGATGTTTGATAGAGATGTGCACATTGTAGGCGAAATTCCAAAGCCCTCTGGAAATGAGGAATATTATATATCCATAGACTATGGAACGCTTAATCCGTGCAGCATGGGGCTTTGGAGGCTTGATGACAAAAGTGCCGTCAGGATAAAAGAGAGCTACTATTCGGGAAAGACACAAAGAATGCTGCTTACTGATGAGGAATATTATGAAAGGCTCAAAAACTTAGCCGAGGGCTTCCCGATAAAGGGGGTAATAATAGACCCGTCGGCTGCGAGCTTTATTGCAACCATAAGACGTCACGGAGAGTTCAGTGTGAGAAAGGCTGACAACAGCGTTTTAGACGGAATAAGGGTCACGGGAACGCTTCTTCAAAGTGGAAAGCTCTTGATTCACGAAAGCTGTGAGGATGCCATCCGTGAATTCGGGAGCTATTCCTGGGACGGTGAATCTCAGGAGGATAAGGTTCTCAAAGAGTTTGACCACGCAATGGATGACATAAGATATTTTTGTTTTACAGTTGCGAAGAAAAGACTTCTTTAAAAGATGAGGAGGAAAAAATTTGTTTGAAGAAATAAAGAATTTTTTTGGAAAGGTGATAGGAAATATGTTTGATAAAAATTCGATACGCAAAGCGATTTCTTCGGAAATTGCGGTATCAGACGAGATGGGCATTGCTCTTTCGGCATGGAGAGAGATGTATGAGGAAGAAGACGGTCTTCATTTGCCAGCAGCCATTGCTTTTGAAATGGCAAGGCTTGTGACGGTAGAAATGAACTCGGTGATTTCGGGGAGCAAAAGGGCGGAGTTTCTTAATGAAACATATAAGAGTATTATTGAAAATATAAGAATTCCCGTGGAATATGGCTGTGCCAAAGGTGGACTTGTAATGAAGCCTTATGTTTCAAAGGAAAAAATTTTGGTGGATTTCATTCAAGCGGATAAATTCTTGCCCACTGCATTTGACGAATCAGGAAACATCCGCGGTGCTGTTTTTATCCAGACAATTACCCGTGACGGCGGATTTTATACAAGGCTTGAAAAACACAGCTTTGTGGGTGATACATATGAGATTTCAAACAAGGCATTCTTTTCAAGGACAAGGGACAATTTGGGTACGCCTATTCTTTTGTCAGATGTTCCTGAGTGGCATGACCTGGCAGAAACAATTTCTATTGGAAATGTGAAAAATCCGCTTTTTGGATATTTCAAGCCTGCCATTGCCAACTGCATAGACCCGTCATCCCCTCTTGGTGTTTCGGTTTATGCCAATGCGGTAAATCTTATTGAGGATGCAAATCGTCAGTATGAAAGACTTTTGTGGGAATTTGAAAGCGGAGAAAGGGCACTTATTGCAAATGCTATGGCGTTTAAGCGTGACAAAAACGGAAAGCCGAGTTTACCTGATAAGAAACTTTATCGCACTTTGGATGTTGACGATATGGATTTCTTCCGTGAATGGTCGCCTAAAATCAGGATTGATGAGATTGCAAAGGGCTTAAACCGAATTTTCAGACAAATCGAATTTAATTGCGGTTTTGCCTATGGAACAATTTCCGAGATAAATGATACACAAAAAACAGCAGAGGAAATCAGGGCATCAAAGCAGAGAAGCTATGCTACCGTTTCGGACAACCAGAAGGCACTGAAGAAAGCACTTCTTGAGCTTGTGTATGCTATGGATGTGTGGTGCACGCTTTATGATTTGGCTCCAAAGGGAGATTATTCAGTTTCCTTTGATTTTGATGACAGCATTGAGGCAGACCGTAAAACTCAATTCGAAGAGAAACAGGCTTTGGTTGATGGTGGAATTATGGCACCCTGGGAGTTCCGTATGTGGTATTTCGGTGAAGACGAGGAAACTGCAAAGAAAAACATTTTAAATAAATAAATAAAATTTGTCCGCAACGACGATAAACTACGGATGCTTGCAGAGGGGACTGCGATAAAAAACCGAAAAGCATTTTTTGAAAAGTCTTTGGATTTTTCAAAAGGAAGGAGTTATAGCTATGACAAGAGAGGATTTGAGAGGAATTATTGACGGAATAACAGACGAACAGCTGAAAAAAATTCTGGATATAAATTCTTCTGACATCGGAAAAGCAAAAAACGATGGACAGGAAACAAGGGAGGCTCTGGATGTCGCCAATCAAAAAGTGGCAGAGCTTGAGGGGCTGATGGAAGAACTCAAAAACAGTCAGTGTGAGGCAGAAGAAATGAAAATGAAAATAGACGAGCTGCAAAAAGTCATTGACGAGAGGGATATTCAGTCGAGAGAGGAAAAGAGAGCCGAGGAAATGAAAAACAGATTTGCTGTGGTTGTGGGTGAGGCGAAGTTCCTCAATGCTTTCACCGAAAAAGGAGTTTTTGAGGAATTTTCAAAGGCCCTCGAGGACCCTGAAAATCAGGAAAGAAGTGACAGCGAAATTTTTGCTCAGCTCACGGCGACGGGGAATTTGTTTGACCAAAGGGCAGAGGTGCCCCATATTGTTGCCTCAACCATGGGGTTTGGCGGCGAGCTTGAGAAAGGCGAAATCCGTGAAATTATGGGGCTTCCTGCCGAGTAAATCAGATTTGGAGGAAAAAGTTTATGGCAAATGCTATTGCAAAATTCAAAAAGTATATTGATACCCTTGACGAAGTTTACAAGGTATCATCAGTGACATCCGTTCTTGACGGCAACAGCCGCCTTGTGAGAATGGGTGCAAATGCAAACGAGATTATTATTCCCAAGATGAGTATGGATGGTCTTGCGGATTACAGCCGTGAGAATGGTTATATCGGTGGCGATGTGACTCTCACAAACGAAACAGTTACATTTAATTATGAAAGAGGACGTTCTTTCACCATTGATGCAATGGACAATGAAGAAACAGCAGGCGTGGCTTTCGGTCAGCTTTCTGGTGAGTTCATCAGAACAAAGGCGGCGCCTGAAATCGATGCATTCCGTTTTGCACAGTATGCAGGAGTCCAAGGCATCGGCACTGCTGAGGGTGACCTTGACGACCCGCAGGATACACTTGCGGCACTTATTGCGGCACAGAATGCAATGGATGAAGCAGAAGTTCCAACAGAAAGCAGAATTTTGTTTATTACACCCGTACTTTATAACGGTGTGATGAACATTGACACTACAAAATCAAAGGCGGTTCTTGATTCCTTTGCACAGATTGTAAAGGTACCCCAGAGCAGATTCTATACTGCAGTGAACCTTTATGACGGTTCATCCGAGGGCGAGGTTGCAGGTCACTTTGTAACGGATGCAGAAAACGGCAAGAACATCAACTTTATGGTGGTTGAAAAGTCAGCTACAATCCAGTATCAGAAACATGTGGTAAGCAAGGTTGTTACCCCTGAAGAAAATCAGGTTTCTGATGCGTGGAAGTTCTTCTACCGTTCTTATGGTATTGCGGATGTTTATGAAAACAAGACACACGGCATTTATCTCCACAAGGCAACAAAATAAAACTTTTCGGGAGGATTGTTGTGCGATTTGTAGGACTTGTTGACAAAAAGAAAACAGCCGCAAAGCAACCAAAAAAGAAAAAGGCGGTGAACAGCAAGGATGTTAAAGGATAAGATAAGCTTTGATTTTTATTACAATACATATAGTTGCGAAAATGAGGGAGACCTCGATGCAGAAAATTTTGACCGCTATATAAACCGTGCAAAAAGAGTGCTTGACAGCTTTTTGGGAAAAGAGGATTTTACTCCTGATGAAAGGCTTGCTGTTATGCTTTGTATATGCGAAATAGCAGAAAGTCTGTACCGTGAAGAAAATATAAGTTCGGTAAAAAGCGAAACTGTCGACGGTTATTCGGTTACCTTTAATCGGGAAGGCAGCATCAAGGAAAGGATAAGAACTATCGTTCTTGGACACCTTGGAAAAACAGGGCTTCTTTATGCGGGGGTGGAGTAATGCTTGAAAATGGAGTTGTTACCGTGTTTTCTCAAAAAACAAAAGGCGGTGACTTTGTAAAGGTTGCATGCTGCCCTGCGTGGATTTACAAAAAAGAAAGACTCAGAAACAAGGCTGACGGAGTATATCTTCGGGACAGCTTTGATGTCAGGATTGGACTTTGGTGCCTTGAATGTGTTTCGGTTGGGGATTTGATTTTTTTTGGTGAAATGGAGAATAGTGATTTTTCTGTCGGTAAATGCAGAAGAATTGCTACCATCACCAAAAATGAAAAGGGGACTTTCCCCCACTGGCACCTAAGGGCAGAATATGAGTACAGATAATTGATAAGAGGAGAGTTTTTTATGATTGGGAAGTTGGCAGAATTTTTTTCCACCTGTACGGAGCTTTCAGAAAGCGGTGTTAT
>JAFVTM010000047.1 GCA_017503225.1 Clostridia bacterium | reverse complement strand
CATCTTGCAGACTTTGCATTCCAGTGCACAGGTTCACCTGTTGCTCACAGCAATATCTACAAGTTCATCAGAAGCGGCGGCGGACTTTGTGAGCTTGGCTTCTTCATCAATGGCGGCGATGCACAAATCAATCCGCACTTTGACCTTTGCTCAAAGGAAATTACTTTGGTTGGCTCATGGGTATACACTCTCCGTGATTATGCTACAACTTTTGATTTCCTGAAGCGCGCAATAGCAATAGGACTTCCAATCAAGGAACTTATCACACATAAGTATCCGCTTGAGAAAATCAATGATGCATTCGTTACGAATGTTAAAATGGAAGGTCTCAAGATTGCAGTTGTAAATGAATAATAATTAACAATTTTAAAATATTTTAGGAGGATTTTTAAAATGGCACAAGAAGCATTAGGTATGATAGAAACAAGAGGTTTGGTTGCAGCAGTTGAGGCAGCCGACGCAATGGTAAAAGCTGCTGAGGTAGTTCTTATCGGTACAGAAAAGATTGGTTCAGGACTTGTTAGTGTTATGGTTCGCGGTGATGTTGGCGCTGTTAAAGCTGCTGTTGAAGCAGGTGGTCAGTGTGCACAGAGACTCGGCGAAATCATTGCTACACACGTAATTCCGAGACCTCACAGCGATGTTGAAAAGATTTTGCCTAAGTTCTAAAGAAAGAGTGATTTAGTATGGCAACAACAAAAAAGACCGTAATTGCAAATACGGAAGCATTGAAAAATAATGAAGCCGAGGTTAAAGAAACCAAGGCCGTTGAAAAGAAAGTTATAAAGGAGGAAAAAAGAATGGCACAGGAAGCATTGGGTATGGTGGAAACAAGAGGCTTGGTTGCAGCAATCGAAGCAGCAGATGCTATGCTTAAGGCTGCTAACGTAACTCTCGTTGGCACAGAAAAGATTGGTTCAGGTCTTGTAAGTGTTATGGTTCGCGGTGATGTTGGCGCTGTTAAAGCTGCTGTTGAAGCAGGCGGTCAGTGTGCACAGAAGCTTGGCGAAATCATTGCTACACACGTTATTCCCAGACCTCACTCAGATGTTGAGAAAATATTGCCTATCCTTAAATAATAAAAGGATGTTTGGCAGGCAAATAGCGGGGCGAAGCTTTGGCTTCGTCCCGGCGGTTTGCCGAATCCGGAAAGGAAGAATGTTATGATTATTGGAAAGGTGCTTGGCAGCGTTGTTTCAACCCGCAAGAATGAAAACCTTGTTGGAAGCAAGTTTATGATTGTTGAGCCTGTCAAATCAATGGCAAAAGAAAATTCCAGAATTGTTGCTGTTGACAACATAGGTGCAGGCATTGGTGAATATGTTCTGGTGGCTCTTGGCAGTGCCGCAAGAATTGGATGCGATAAAGAGACTAAGCCAATAGATGCAGCAATTGTCGGAATTATTGACGACGGAGAAAGTTTTAAATAAACAGATTAACCGATTTTGAGAAAAGGGGGGGCTATTTATGCAGTTTACAGAACTTAGTGGACTTATGAAAGAATGCGGAATAGTTGGTGCCGGTGGCGCAGGATTTCCCTCTTATGCAAAGCTTTCAGAAAAAGCTGATACTATTATCCTCAACTGTGCAGAGTGTGAGCCACTTTTCAGGCTTCACAGGCAGCTTCTTATGACTTATGCAGAAGAAATTTTGTCTGCGCTTGATACGGTGAGAGAGACTGTGGGCGCAAAAAAAGCCATTATCGGCATAAAAGCTGCTTACAGCGAAACGGTTGAAGAGTTGAACGAACATATTGGTGCTTTTAAAAATATAGAGATTTCTCTTTTGCCTGAGGTTTATCCGGCGGGCGATGAAATTGTTCTTATTTATGAAACAACCGGCAAAGTGGTAAAACCCGGTCAACTTCCCATTTCGGAAGGGGTTATTGTGTATAATGTAGAGACTATGCTCAATATTCACTTTGCAATCAAAGAAAAAACTCCGGTTTGCTACAAGTATGTTACTGTGGCAGGCGAAGTTGAGAACCCTCAGACATACAAAGTTCCGCTTGGTGTGCCGCTTAAAAAAGTGGTGGAGCTTTCTGGTGGGGAAACAGTAAAAGACTGTGTTTATTTAAGCGGCGGTGCAATGACAGGAAGAGTGGCAAATAAAAATGATGTTGTTACAAAAACAACAAATGCAATATTGGTATTGCCCCAAAATCATCCTGTTGTTATGAAGAAGAAAACAAATTCAAAAGTTAATATATACAGAGCTATGAGCGCGTGTTGCCAGTGCAGAATGTGTACTGATATGTGCTCAAGAAATCTTTTGGGACATCCTATTGAGCCACATTTATTTATGAGAGCTGCGGCAAAAGGAATGACAAAAGATGTGACGGCGATGATGAATTCTATGTATTGTTCACAGTGTGGCATCTGCAGCATGTATGCCTGCCATCAGGGACTTTCACCATCTATGCTTATCGGAGAGTTCCGAAATGAAATAAGAAAGCGTGGCATAAAACCTGAAAAAGAACCTAAATTTTCAGAGGTGGATGAACACAGAAAATACAGAACCATACCAATGGAACGGCTTGTTTCAAGGCTTGGAATTTCAAAGTATGATGTTGAAGCTCCTCTCGATGATAGCCCTCAGGATTTTTCAAAGGCTGTGAAAACTCTCAAGATTATGTTGAGTCAGCACATAGGTCAGCCGGCAAAAGCTGTGGTGAGTGTTGGCGATACGGTGAAGAAATTTGAAAAGTTGGCAAGCTGTGAGGGATTGGGTGCTGAAATTCATAGTCCTGCCGATGGCGTAGTAAAAGAAATAACAGAAAAATATATTTTGCTTGATATAAAGCGGTAGAAAGGGAGGAAACATAAATGGGAAAAGCATTGGCAATGGCTGAATTTACAACGGTTTCCACCGGTATGAAGGCCGCTGATATGATGGTTAAAACAGCTGAGGTAAATGTTATTGAAGCCGAGGTTGTTTGTCCGGGGAAATACATAATTCTGATTGAGGGTGATTTGAGTGCGGTAAGAGCTTCGGTTGATACCGTGAAAAATATGTTCCCTGAAAAGCTGATTGACAGCTTTGTCTTAGGAAATCCTCATGAAACTATTTTCCCTGCTATTTATGGAACCACTGAGGTGCAGGATAAACGTGCCCTTGGTATTTTGGAAACTTATTCTGCGGCGTCAATTATTTTGGCGGCAGATATTGCAGCAAAGACTGCGATTGTTGATTTGATTGAGCTGCGTATCGCTCGTGGCATGTGCGGAAAATCATATATGCTTCTTACGGGTGAGGTTGCTGCTGTTGAATCAGCAATAGAAAAGGCAAAACGCGAGGTAAGTGACGGAACAATGTTCCTTGACAGCTCGGTTATTGCAAGTCCTGATGATAAAATGTGGAATACAATTATATAAAAGTTTGAGGTGAATTGATATGTTTGATGAAAAGGACATAAGTCGTATAGTTGAAAGCGTTATTCAGAATATGGACGGAAAGGTAGTGCCCAAGAAAAATCTCAAGGGTGTTTTCCCCACAATGACAGAGGCTCTGGAGGCAGTGTCAAAAGCTTATATTCAGTATAAGAGCTATACTGTTGAGCAGAGAGAAAAGATGATTGCTGCAATCCGTCGTCTTACTTTGGAAGAAGCTGAAGAAATGGCAAAGCTTGGTGTGGAAGAAACCGGCATGGGCAGAGTTTCTGACAAGATTATCAAGCATCAGCTGGTTGCAAATAAGACTCCCGGAACTGAGGACCTTTGTCCGACAGTTAAAACCGGTGATTGTGGTCTTACTTTGATTGAAATGGCACCTTATGGTGTTATAGGAAGTATTACACCTTCAACAAACCCCAGTGAAACAGTTATTTGTAACTCAATTGGTATGATTGCAGGCGGAAATGCGGTTGTCTTCAACCCACATCCAAACGCAAAGAAAATTGCAAACTATGCTGTTGACCTTGTAAATCGCGGCATATTGGAAGCAGGTGGTCCTGAAAATCTGGTTGTTTCTGTTGAAAATCCAACTATGGATTCATCAAATGAAATGGTTGGCTCACCTCTTGTTAAAATGCTTGTTGCAACAGGCGGACCCGGTGTTGTAAAAATGCTTCTTTCTTCGGGAAAGAAAGCAATCGGCTCCGGTGCGGGAAATCCACCTGTTATTGTTGATGACACAGCAGATATTGAAAAAGCTGCTTCTGATATTATTAAGGGTGCAAGCTTTGACAACAATCTCCCTTGTATCGCTGAAAAAGAATGTTTTGTTTTTGATTCAGTTGCTGACCAACTCATTCTTCACATGCAGAGAAACGGTGCATACCTCTTAAAAGGAGCACAGATTGATAAGCTTGTTAAGGTTGCGTTGGTTGAAAAAGACGGAAAATTTGGAATTAACAAAAAATGGGTAGGAAAAGATGCGAAACTCTTCCTCAAGGAACTTGGCATTGATGCAGACCCAAGACTTATCATTTGTGAAACAGATGCAAAACATCCGTTTGTTCAGGTTGAAATGATGATGCCTATTCTTCCTATCGTAAGAGTAAAAGATATTGAAGAGGCTATTACTGAAGCTTGCAAAGCTGAACACGGAAACAGACATTCCGCTCACATTCATTCAAAGAATGTTGACAGACTTACAGCTTTTGCAAGAGCGGTTGAAACAACAATTTTTGTAAAGAACGCACCTTCTTATGCTGGTATTGGTGCCGGCGGCGAAGGTCATACAACATTTACCATTGCTGGACCTACCGGTGAGGGTATTACTTCTGCGAAGTCGTTCACGCGCCAGAGAAGATGTGTTATGGCGGATGGTCTTCATATAGTTTAAATTTAACGAAAAGGATTGTGCATAAATGAAAGCATTAGGAATGATAGAAGTTTATAGCTTTACAACTGCAGTTGTTGCTGCTGACCTTTGCGCAAAAGCTGCTGATGTAAAAGTTATTGCCTTTGACAGAAACCGTCCCAAGAACGCGGACGCTCCTGCACCACTTGTTATGCAAATAAAGATTGCAGGCAATGTTGCGGCGGTGAAAGCTGCTGTTGAAGCGGGAACTGAATATGCAAAATCAGAGGGCAAGCACATTGTTTCACACATCATACCAAATCCCGGTGATGGTGTTGAAAAAATGGCTTATCGCCTTGATATAAACAAGGATAAATATAACAAAAAGCTCCCAAAAGACTTTATGGATGAGGAAGATATAAATGGTGACACTATTGGTGCAGAAACCATTGGCCTTCTTGAAATAGACGGTCTGGTTGCGGCTATCGAGGGTCTTGATTCAATGACAAAGGCTGCCGATGTAAGGGTTATCCACTCTGAAAAGCGTCTTGGAGGACGACTTGTTACATTTATTGTTGCAGGTGAAGTTTCAGCGGTCAAGGCTGCTGTTGAAGCAGGTTACCAGAACGCACAGCCTCTTGGCAAGGTTTATGGCAAGGCGGTTATTGCCAGACCTCACAGAGAGGTTACCAAGTTCTTTGATATGGAATAGGTTTGAAGCAGACAATCCGGAAAGACGGAAATATAAATCAGGAAGCAGAGATTTGCTATCTTGAGAGGTGAAGCTTATGTATTATGATACAGACACAATTGCAAAAGCTGTTCAAAGCGTTATTAAAGATATAAATGATGACGGACAAATCAAGGTTGGTGTTTCCCAACGTCATATCCATTTGTCTCAGGAAGACCTTGAAACTCTGTTTGGCAAAGGATATCAGCTTACCATAAAAAAATATCTTATGGGGCGTGAATATGCGTCTAATGAGGTTGTAACATTGGTAGGACCGTCACTTAAAGCTATTGAAAATGTCCGTGTTCTTGGTCCCGTGAGAAATAAAACTCAGGTTGAAATATCAAGAACAGATACGTTTGTTCTGAAAGTGAGTCCTCCGGTAAGACCGTCAGGCCAAGTTGAAGGCTCTGAAAAGGTGGTTGTTGTTGGTCCTAAAGGCAGCGTATATCTTAAAGAAGGTGTTATAATTGCCAACCGCCACATCCATCTCACGCCCGAATATGCTACGGCAAACGGCATAAAGGACAATGATTATGTGGATGTTGAGGTAGAGGGTATAAAGCCTACCAGATTTTATGATGTTCAGGTCAGAGTAAGAGATGATTTCAATGTTGAAATGCATATTGATACTGATGATGCAAACTCTGCCGGACTCAAAAACGGAGCAAAGGTGAAAATCCTGAAGAAAAAATAAAAATCGCGAAAGTGAGAAATGCTATGCTTGCACTTGAACGACAAAAAAAGATTCTGGAATTCTTGAACGCTGATGGAGTTGTTTCGGTAAACAGACTGAGCAGCACTTTGGGTGTTACAGAAGAAACAGTAAGACGTGACCTTGAAAAACTTGAAAAACAAGAGTCTCTCAGAAGAACTCACGGCGGTGCCGTTTCTGTTGAGGGGAGCACTCATGAATTTTCTCTGGAAAAGAGAAAAACCATAAATGTTGTCGCAAAACAAATGATTGCCAAAGAAGCAGCAAAAAAAGTTGTTGATGGTGATACGATTTTTCTTGATGCTTCAACCACCACATTTTTTATGGCGAAGGAACTTAAAAATCGCAAAAATGTTACGGTGATTACCAACTCGCTGAGGGTTGTGACAGAGCTTTCGGGCTGTGAACACTTAAAAGTGATTATGATAGGTGGAGTGATGAGCCGCAATCAGTCATTTGTGGGAAGGCTCGCAGAAAAGAGTATTGAAGAAGATTATTTTGCAAACAAGATGTTTTTTTCAAGCAAGGGAATAACGGCAGATGCAGGAATCCTTGACAGTAATGAAACAGAATGCGGTATCAAACAGAAAATGTTTGAAAACTCCAACAAAAAATATTATCTTTGTGATAATGGTAAAATCGGCGGAGTGGGGTTTGTAAAATTAGCTTCTTTTCAGGAAATTGACTGTTTGATTACAAATGCAGCTTTGGATGAAAAGCTCTTGGAAAAACTTGCTGAAAATGAAGTAGATGTTATTCGTGTGAATGAATAAATTGGAAGTTTTGGGTCTGAAACCAAAAAGGTTTCAGGCTCTTTTTTTGTGCAAAAAAACCGATATTGTGTTGTGAAAGCCGGCAAAACACAATATGGTGCAATGTTACAAATAAATTACAATTTTTTTAATTTTTTTTAAAAAAACTATTGCAAAAGTCCAAAAAGTGTAGTATTATATAGGAAAGTGGTATGAAGTGGAGTAAAATTCCATAAAGTGGAACAAAAACAAAACTTTACAAGGAGCACAAGGCTATGCTTATCGGCGAATATTTTCATAACCTTGATACCAAGGGCAGAGTAAGCATTCCATCTAAATTCAGAGATGATTTGGGTGGAACTTTTGTGCTGTCTAAGGGCGTGAATGACTGTTTGTGTGCATACTCCAAGGAAGAATGGGAAAGTTTCAAAGAGGAACTTCTTGCGCTTCGTGGTGCAGATGCACGTATGCTTCGCAGATTCTTCTTTTCAGGCGCCACCGAATGTGAAATTGATACCCAGGGCAGAGTTGTTATCCCGCCTCTTTACCGTGAATATGCGGGCCTCGGACGAGAGGTTGTTATTGTGGGCGTTTCAAATTGTATGGAAATCTGGGACAAAGCGGCTTGGAGCAAGTATATGAACAATCCTGCGCTTGAATCTGCTGAAATCGAAAATGCGATGGAGCGTCTTGGTTTATGATGAACGAGTTCAAACATATTTCGGTATTGCTGAATGAAAGTGTTGATATGCTTGATGTCAAGCCCTTCGGCATTTATGTTGATGGAACGCTTGGCGGCGGTGGTCATGCAGAGCTGGTTTGCTCAAAGCTTTCAGAAGGTGCTACTTTTATCGGCATTGACAGGGATATGACAGCCATAAATGCAGCGAGCAAGAGGTTTGAAAAGTACAGAGATATAACAAAAATAGTTCACAGCAATTTTGCTGACATAAAAAAGGTGCTCGAAAGTCTTGGAATAAGCGGGATTGACGGCCCAATCTTGGACCTTGGAGTTTCATCACCTCAGCTGGACGTGGCTGAAAGAGGTTTTAGCTACAATATGGATGCGCGACTTGATATGCGGATGAACCGAGAGGACAAACTCAGTGCCTTTGAGGTGGTTAACGAATATTCCGAGAGTGAGCTTTCGAAAATCATATTTGATTATGGTGAAGAACGCTTTGCAAGACAGATAGCAAGAGCTATTTGCGAACAACGAAAAGAAAAACATATAGAAACCACATTGGAACTTTGCGAGATAATAAAAAATGCCTATCCGGTGAAAATGAGATTTCAGGACAAGCATCCGGCGAAAAGGACCTTTCAGGCAATCAGAATTGAGGTCAACAACGAGCTCGGGATACTGAGGCAGGCGATATGCGATTTCGTTGATGTGCTAAAACCTGGTGGAGTTTTATCGATTATAACATTTCATTCTCTTGAGGACAGAATAGTAAAACAGACCTTTTCGGATTTGGCATCAGGGTGTGAATGCCCGAAGGATTTTCCCATATGTGTTTGTGGGAAGACCCCTAAAGTAAAATTAGTAAACAAAAAGCCCATAGTTTCAGGAACTGCAGAGCTTCAGGAAAATATGAGAGCACACAGTGCAAAACTTCGGGCTGTTAAAAAAATATAAATTTTGAGGTGGAGAAAAATGTCTAATTTGTATAGCTACAATACAAGCAGTGCATATAAGTTTGATTTTGCTTATGGCAGTGAAAGACATACTGAAAATAAAAGACTTCACGAAGAAACTAAAAAGACAAGAGAAAAAAGCAGCAATCGCAGCTTTTTGAATATTACAAACTTCATAAGAGTGGCACTTTGTTTTGCCATAGCCTTTGTTATAGTAAACGGCTATGTAAAAATCAACGAGGCCTATAGCTCGGTTGCAAAGCTTGAAAAACAGTATAACGAAATAGTTGCAACAAATCAGGACCTTCAGGTAAAGATTGACAAGGCGGTTGACCTTGAACAGCTTTTGACCATTGCGAACGAGAAGTTTGGAATGATAAGTCCTGAAAGATACCAGATGTTTTATGTAGATTTAAGCCAAAGCGATTTTGCTCAGGTTTGCAGCGAGGAGAAGAGCCGAGAAACAGAAGTAGCAATGAGCGGTGTTACGGGAACAATAACCGGAGCAATGAACATATTTAAATAAAAGATACGTTCGTTTTGGTATATTTAAAATGCCCTATGAAATATAATTTATAGTGGCATATTCTAAACTGATTTATTCGTTTGGAGGTAACTGCGGTGCAAAACGAACAAAGTACATTTACTCAAAGAAAGAAGATAGGATGGCTGCTCGCAGGGGCAGTCTTCCTTTTCTGCGCTTTAATGGTAAGAGTGGCGTGGCTTCAGATTGTTCGGGGTGAAGAGCTTTCATCGGCGGCACGTGAACAACAGACAAGTGACAATATTATCACTCCTGAGCGTGGACTTATCTATGACCGCAATATGAAAATTCTGGCGAATAACCTGAGCGTTGAAACTATAAGCATAACTCCAAAGAACGTCAGGGGTAACAAAAAACAAAGTGCCGAAGAAATAGCACGGAATATGGCGCAGATTCTTGAGCTTGATTATGAAACTGTCCTTGGTAAAAT
>JAFVTM010000046.1 GCA_017503225.1 Clostridia bacterium | reverse complement strand
GTGAGAACTTTACTAGATGATGTGTATGTCCTTGCTGAAAATGGAGTGGCACTCACGGGACTCCGCACAAAACGAAGTTTTTGCATTGGTGACAAAATAAAAATAAGAGTGGCAGCGGTTGATGCCGAACGGCAGTTTGTGGATTTTGAGGTCGAGGGCATGGGAATTTATCGGGCTATGCAGAGAAAATCTGCAAGAGGTGGAAACTCTAAGAAGAATATAGGCAAAAAAGAGAAAAAAATACTCAGAGAAATTTCCAAAGAACAACGGGAAGAAAAATCAGAAAAGAGTGAAGCGAGAAGAAAAGCGGATACGGAAAAACAGATATTTGAAAATGCACTGGTTTCTGTTATTTTTGATGAACTCCAAAAGCTTTACAAATTCAAGCGTGCTGAAAAAGGTATGGCTGGAGTTATGCTTTTTGATATGGCATCAAATATTTCTCAGCCGCTCTCTAAAAGCTTTTTTGATAATGACGCCCGGTTTGATTCAGAAAGAATTATTATATCAGCCAAAAGGTCTCTTAAGAATACGCTGGATATGATAGGTGAAAGCTTTGGCTTTGATATTGGAAACGACGTGGAGAAACTTTTGATTTCATATACAGCTCTTGCTCTTTTGCATTTTGAAAAATGTTTGAGGCGAGGAGAAGTGCATTATGGAAAACGAGAAAATGAGTATCTTGAAATCTTGAAAAAAGTACAAAAGAAAGGTGACAAAGGATGAAAACAGTTTTGATTACCGGTGGGGCACGGGGGATTGGCCGTGCCATTGCTGAAAAGTTTGCGGATATGGGCATAAACGTTGCAATTAACTATAACAGAAGCAAAGATGAGGCAGAACTTCTCAAAAAGACTTTGCTTGAAAAAGGAGCAAAGGTTGAACTCTTTTGTGCAGATGTGGCAGACACAGTGGCTGTTTCAAAAATGGTTGAGGACGTAAACAGTACCTTTGGCGATATTGATGTTCTGGTGAACAATGCAGGAATTGCTCTTCCACAAGGTGTTTTCACCGATGTGACAGAGGCTGGCACAAAAAAAGTTTTTGATGTGGATGTTTTTGGGCTTATGAATTGCACAAAGGCGGTTATTCCTCAAATGGTGAGAAAAAAATCGGGAAAGATAATCAACATTTCATCAATCTGGGGTGTTTGCGGCGGCTCGTGTGAAGTTGTATATTCCTCGGCAAAAGCGGCGGTTATTGGGTTTACAAAGGCGCTTGCAAAGGAACTTGGACCATCAGGGATAAATGTGAATTGTATTGCACCGGGGCTTATTGATACCGATATGAACGGGCATTTGTCAAAAGAGGATATTGAGGACTTCTGTCAGGATGTTCCTCTTGGAAGAATCGGAAAAGCGGAGGACGTGGCAAACGCGGTCTGGTTCTTGGCGTCGGGTGGTGCGGATTATATAACCGGTCAGATTTTAAATGTTGATGGCGGAATGATATAACAAAAAAGGCAAAGAACTTTCGTTCTTTGCCTTTTAAATTTTACTGAAAAGTTACATAGGTAAAAAGCTCATTGCAATTTCAAAATAGATGAGAAGAGAAATTGCATCGACGATTGTTGTGACAAAGGGGCTTGCAGTAACTGCCGGGTCAAAGCCAAGTCTTTTTACTAAGATAGGCAGGCTGCAGCCCACCAGCTTTGCACAGATTACGGTGACAAGAAGAGTCAGGGAAACGATAATTGAAATAACAACAGGGTCCTGACCTGATGCTAAGATGTCACCATAGTCAACAAGCATCATTTTTCCAAAATTGACAACAGCAAGAGCTGTGCCGCAGAGAATAGAGGTGAAAAGTTCTTTGCGCAAAACCTTGAAAATGTCTTTCATAGCTATGTCATTAAGTGAAAGACTGCGGATAATGGTAACAGATGCCTGACCGCCAGAGTTTCCGCCGGTACCCATGAGCATTGGAATGAATGCAGTGAGTACAACACACACGGAAAGCATACTTTCAAATGAGCTTATAATTTTTCCTGTAAAGGTAGAAGAAATCATAAGGAGCAAGAGCCATGGGATTCTGTTTTTGAAAGTATCCCACACAGATGTTTTCAGGTATGGTTTCTCGGAAGGCAACATAGCTGCCATTTTTTCAATATCCTCGGTGTGTTCTTCCTGAATGACGTCAATTACATCGTCAAAGGTTATGATTCCAACAAGTCTGGTTTCTTTGTCAACCACCGGCATAGCCAGAAGGTCATACTTACGGAAAAGATTTGCAACATTTTCCTTATCTTCAAAGGTGTCAACAAAAATAACATTTGTCTCCATCATTTCGCCGATTTCTTTGCAGTTGTTGCAGAGCAGCAAATCCTTGACAGTGGTGTACCCAAGAAGATGCCGATTTTTGTCTGTGACATAACAGGTGTAAATTGTTTCTTTGTCAACACCCGTTGCACGAATACGGTCGAAGGCCTCGGACACGGTCATATCAGCCTTGAGATTTACGTATTCAATGGTCATAATGCTGCCCGCGCTGTCTTTTGGATAGTTGAGAATTTTGTTTATCTCTGACCGTGTCTGTGGGTCGGACTGCCTTAAAATTCGCTTGACAACGTTTGCAGGCATTTCTTCAATAATGTCAACAGTGTCATCCACATACATTTCATCAAGGACATCACGAAGTTCCTTGTCACTGAAGCATTTTAAGAGATGCTCCTGAGTGTCCGGGTCCATTTCTACAAAGGTCTCAGCCGCAAGTTCTTTGGGAAGAAGACGGAAGAGCCTGAGAACGTGTTCCTCGGGAAGCTCATCATACATCAATGCAATATCAGGGGCATTCATTTCAGAGAGGGTATTTCGTAGCTTAACAAATTCCTTATTTTCAATCAGTGTCAAAATTTCTTCAAACATACAAAAAACCTCCCATTTCAAAATATTCTTAAAAATAAAATCCCTGTGTCAAAGCAAAGAACAATGACACAGGGAAAAATATACCCAAAGAAAACGATGTCACCGTTCAAGCTTTAGCTTCGCAGGGCGATGAAATTGCGTTAGACGATACCTTGTGTTCGATATTGCCTGTTCAACCATCTTGTGGTGTCTCCACCATGTCGCGGCAGCAATCCGTATCCCTGTGGTAGCCTTACCTACCGGAATTATCTTTCGTATATTATAACTCAAAAAGTATGATTTGTCAACACCTACATTGCTGAGTACAAAATCTTGGCAGCCTCTGCCTTTGTAAGAGGATTAAGTGGCTTAAAGCTCTGGTCTTCATAGCCTTTCATGGCGCCGATATTCACCAGCGTGCGAATTCCGTCCATTGCCCATGCGGGAATGTCATCTTTGTCCGTGGCTGTGATTTCGCCTTTGAAGAAACCAGAGGGCAAAGTCCTTGCAACAATTGTTGCAGCTTCGGCACGACTGATGGATGAAAGGGGGTCAGCACAGCTTTCGGTGTCGCTTACATATCTACCTTTCAAAATGCCAAGATTGTAGAGAACTTTGAAACTATCCAGTGCCCAGAACGGAATGGTGTCAAGATCGGAATATGGAAGGACCACGTCCTGATATTTGGTTTTGTCTACACCCAAAAAGTTTGTTACAATAACGGCAAATTCAGAGCGTGTCATAGCCTTTTGGGGATTGAAGCGGAGCTCATCACCCACCATTTCGCCGTTTATAATCTTTTGAGATTTCATATATCTCAGGATATCGTCTGCCCAATGTCCTGCGGTGTCTGAAAATGCTCCGGAGGGGTATGATGCTTTGAATATATCAAAGGTTTTGAAGGTGGTATATCCAAAGATGTTTGAAGCGATAATGGTAACTTTTTTAACACCAACTGGTATTTGGGCGGCAAATTCCCCTGTTTCAGCGTTGTAGGAGAAACCTGTTTCCTTGCCGTCTGCGCGAACCAAAATTCCATCAGCAGTGGTTGGGATGTCATATTCGCAAGAGATTTTGCCCGTAAAAGTTCCAAGAGTATATGCTGTATCAACAATAATCGGGTAGGATTTCGGGTCATTTGCATCAGCGGGGGTGAGAGTTACCGGAATAGAAACTGTTTTGTCACCTGCTGAAATGTTTATGTTTCCGCTTTCGCCATAGCTGCCCGATGCGGTGAACACAAAGTCTTTACTTATGCTGCCGATATTTTCGTCTGCTTCCCAAGTAAAGTTTTCGTCTTTTGCGACAAGTCGGTTATATCCGCCATAAGCCTCTGCGGTCAGCGAAACCGTATCACCTGGGTCGAGGTTTAGTGAGGTTATATACTTTCCGCTGTTTTTATCTTTTATTTTTATGTCGGTGGGGGTGGCAAGACACACTATTGATGTGGATGCACTGACGTCTCCGCTTTCTGCATAAACTGTGACTGCACCGCTATCTTTTGCGGTGAAAACGCCGTCATTTGTGACAGTACTGTTTTTTCCATCCTGAATGCTGAAATTAACATTTTTTGGCACATCAACAGGATAAAAACCGGAGTCTGTGGCTTTTACTGTCAGTTTTGTGCTTGCCCCCGTCAAGACATAATTTGTAAGGGGGTAAATGTGAAGATTTTCAAATTTGCCCGTTTTTTCCGCTGTATTGGTAAAAACAATGTGAGTTGAAAGCTTGCGTTCCTTTCCGTCAGAGGGCTTGTTCATAAGACTTGCGGTTTCGTTTCCGGGGAGCTGTGCTGAAATCGCGGTTGAGCCGCCACCGTCAAGATTGAGGGCTTCAATGCAGCCCAGTTCTTTCATTCGCTTCGCCAAAGTCCTCAGCTGAACACCATAGCTATGACCGCTTTGACGACCGTCGATGGTATAAAGAATAATTTCACCGTCTTTTGTTATTCCAATAGCCGTCCTTGGTGCGGCGCCTGTAGCAAGGTTTGGGTTGACTTCTCCATCTATGAGAAGACGTCCGCCGACAGACCCCATACCGCATACCACGTCATTCCAGCGTTTATCACCACTGACGCTGAAGTTTATGGTGACAATCTCACCCTCGGTCAGTGAGAAGATGGGGGAGAGAAATTCTTCGGGAGCTTTTTTGTCAACGGTAAGGACTATCTTTCCCTCTGGTATGGGAATGGAAGAAGAGTTTTCGCTGATTGTTTCCACAACTGCAGTAAGCTTTGTCCCAAGTTTCATTTCGCCATCAATGGGGTTCAAAATTACGTCAATTCCCTCGGTGGTGTTTTGGGTCTCGCTTGAAAAATCAGAGGTCATCATATATGCAGAATATGGTTGACGATATTTATTTATGTTGTAAATATTAAGCTCACTGCCGTCTTCTTTTTGCAAAACCGAATTGAGATAAAAGTATGAAATGAATGCAGTCCCGTCAGGTAAAAAGCCGATGCCGTCCTGACCGGAGGCGTCTTTTGTGAGAATTTTTCCGTCAACTATTGCATTGCTCATAGGGACAAGGGTATGGAGCGAAAAATAATCAGCATTTGTCCCTGCCAGAACATCCTTGCCCTCCTTTTCCAATAGTGAAATTTGATTTGACAGCGTGTTTCCGCCATAAAGTGTATCACCATAAGTTATTGTGGGAAATACAATATCGTTTGGGGTATATGTTATATAGTTTTCGCTTTGTTTGCCTACACCTGACTGGTCACTGAAAAACAGATTATGGGTAAAATTGAGCCCCTGACCTATTTTCACAGAGTAGCCATCGATTTTTGTGCTGCCCAAAGTTGAGGCAAGACTCCCAAGGGGAGATAAAATAATACTTGCCGAAAGAACAGCACTGTATAAAATTTTTGTCAGTCTTTTTGTTTTCATATATACACATCCTAAAAATGTTGATGGTATAAGTATAGCAAAAATAAAAAGCAAAGTAAATAAAAAAATATTTACAAAAGTGTAACAAGAAAGACGGCAGTGAACTTCTGCCGCCTTGAAAAATTATTCAATAACCATTGTGCCGAAATATTCGGGCTTGTGAAAATCAGGCTTTTCTCTATCAACCATACACCAACAGCCCCAATGTGGAAACTCGGTTTCGTCGCCACATTTATACACATTTGAGGGGAGGGTCATTCCTTTTTTGAACTCATAATCGGGTATGTATTTTTTTATAAAGTCAAAGGTGACAGTATAATCTGCTGTCCAGTATTCATCAAAGATTTCAGTTTTTATGCCAAGCAATTGGAGGTCCTCTTCGGTGAGGTCAATCTTGTCGTATCTGTCCTTGCGGAAAGAAACATTCATAATTCCATTGGGATTAACTTCAAAATTGAAATATCTGTCACTGTGCTCGGGGTCAAAAATAACAAACCATTCAAGACAGCTGTCAAGGTGAACCATTTCAAAGTGTCTGGTGGCAGTGGCTTTTGGGTTCTTCTCGTGTGCCACAAAATGCACATGGAAACCATTTTCGCTGTAGCATACATTGAATTCGATTTTTGGATAATATCCGTTTGTGTTGATATAGTCTGTCAGAGTAATAACGGGAATGTCGGGACAACCCTTTTCTTTGATTTTATACATAACTTGCTCCAATCTGCCGATTGTTACGGCAAAAATTCTAAAAAAATAAACTCCCGAAACAAACGTCCGGGAGTTTGGTGCGCCAGAAGGGACTCGAACCCCTGACCTACTGGTTCGTAGCCAGTCACTCTATCCAGCTGAGCTACTGGCGCATACCGCAGCAAAAGAAATGTCGCTGCCAACGATTACTTATTGTAGCACACCTTTTAATAAAATGCAAGTCTTTTTTAAAAAAAATTCCGGTTTTCTCCAAAAAAGTTTAAAGGTCAGTCAATATCTTCAAGTGCTTTATATTCTGCAAGAAGCTGTTCAAACCTTGTCTGCTCTGATTGTATGCGATAAATGTAAAAATCAACAAGCTTTGGTTCAGTGACATTGTTGAAATTTTCAATGGCATAGGCAAGGTTTGCTTTTGTATGTTCTATGCTTGACCGGAGAGCCTCACGTTGTTTATCTTTTGGGTCAGGGATACGTTTTTTGGGTATTGTAATTTTGTTTAAACCTAAAGAAATACTGCCGGAAATTGCTGAAAACATAAAATCACCCTTTCTTCGTTATAGTCTTAGTAGTATTATAGGCAAAAAAATGAAATATATTCCAAAATATTGGCAAAGATTTATCAAAGAACACTTGTGTATTTTGAGAAAGTGTGGTATACTGAAATAGATTGTATTTCTATAAAAACACAAGTTGGACGCGGAGGTCTGATAATGAGTATAAAGGGACTTATAGAAAGGTTTATCGGCACGTATAGTGAACGTGAACTTAAGAGAATATATCCTATTGCCGACAAGGTAATGGAACTTGAAAATGAAATGCAGAAAAAAACTGACAGCGAGCTTCGTGAAATGACGAGCGTATTTAAGAAACGTCTTGCTGAGGGAGAGTCTCTTGATGATATTTTGCCCGAGGCTTTTGCAGTTTGTCGTGAGGCGTCCTGGCGCGTTCTTGGAATGAAGCATTTCAAGGTGCAGATTATCGGCGGAATTGTTCTTCATCAGGGCAGAATCTCCGAAATGAAAACCGGTGAGGGAAAAACCTTGGTTGCGACACTCCCTGCTTATCTCAATGCTCTTACTGGAAAGGGTGTGCATATTGTCACTGTCAATGACTACCTTGCAAAGCGTGACAGCGAGTGGATGGGAAAACTTTACAATTTCCTTGGCCTCAGTGTTGGACTTATTATCCACGAAAAAGACAATGCTGAGCGAAAGACTGCATATGCAGCGGATATAACTTATGGTACAAACAACGAGATGGGCTTTGACTATCTTCGTGACAATATGGTTATCTACAAAGAGCACCGTGTTCAACGTGGGCACAGCTTTGCAATCGTTGACGAGGTGGATAGCATCTTGGTGGATGAAGCAAGAACACCGCTGATTATATCTGGCGTTGGTGATAAGTCAACTGCTCTTTATGACAGTGCAAATCATTTTGCCAAAACCCTCAAATATCGCACCGTTGTTGAAACAGACAGCAAGGAAGAGGCGGAAGAGGTTTACGGTGATGTTGATTATGTTGTTGATGAAAAGGCAAAAACTGCAATTCTTACCCCTGAGGGTGTGAAAAAGGCGGAGGCAGCTTTCGGGATTGAAAACCTTACTGACCCCGAGAATGCTACTATTTCACACCACATCAATCAGGCGATAAAAGCAAACGGCGTTATGAAGCGTGACCGCGAATATGTGGTGAAAGACGGTCAGGTTATAATCGTTGACGAATTTACAGGCAGACTGATGTTTGGAAGACGTTACAGCGACGGGCTGCATCAGGCGATTGAGGCAAAAGAGGGCGTTAAGGTTGAGAATGAAAGCAAGACCCTTGCAACCATCACCTTCCAGAACTTTTTCAGACTTTATGACAAGCTTTCGGGAATGACAGGTACGGCACTTACTGAAGAAATGGAATTCCGGGATATATACGGCCTTGATGTTGTGGAAATCCCCACCAACCGTCCAATGCAGAGGGTGGACCTCCCCGATATTATGTATAAGACCGAAAATGCGAAATACAATGCGGTTATTGAAGAGGTGGTAGCGGCACACAGCAAGGGTCAACCGGTGCTGATTGGTACCGTATCTATTGATAAATCCGAAAAGCTCAGTGCTATGCTCAAGAAAAAGGGCATCAAGCATAATGTGCTAAATGCCAAACTCCACGAGAAAGAAGCAGAGATAATTGCTCAGGCAGGAAAACGCGGAGCTGTTACAATCGCAACAAATATGGCAGGTCGTGGTACTGATATTATCCTCGGTGGTAATGCAGAATTTCTTGCAAAACGTGAAATGGCAAATATGGGATTTACTCCTGAACTGATTGTTCAGGCTACGGGATTTGCCGAAACCGACGATCAGGAAATTATCGAGGCGAGACGCACTTTTTCTGAGCTTAACAGCAAATATAAAGCTGAAATCGAGCCTGAACAAAAAGAGGTTTTGGAGGCAGGCGGACTTTATATAATCGGCACAGAACGTCACGAGAGCCGCAGAATTGATAATCAGCTCCGTGGCCGTGCAGGACGTCAGGGTGATGCGGGAAAATCAAGATTTTTCCTGTCACTTGAAGATGACCTTTTGAGGCTTTTTGCGGCAGAACGTATAAACCGCATTCTTGAAATTGCGGGGTTTGACGAAACTCAGGCAATCGACAGCCGTATGTTTTCAAATGCCATTGAGGTGGCTCAGGGCAGAGTCGAGGGCAGAAACTTTGATATAAGAAAACACGTATTAAATTATGACGATGTAAACAATCAGCAGCGTGAAATGATTTATACTCAAAGAAATGAGGTTCTTGATGGCGAGGACATAAAAGATTCAATTGTGAAAATGATGCGAAGTGTCCTTGAGGAAATTGCAACCACCGGTGCTGCAGAGTGTCCACACGCAGAGGATTGGAACTGGGATGGCATCAGGGCGCGTCTTACCGAGGTGTTTGGCAGATTTGATGTCGGTGAATTAAGTTTTGACCCAT
>JAFVTM010000045.1 GCA_017503225.1 Clostridia bacterium | reverse complement strand
TGATGGTGGTGATGGTGGTGATGTCCTGAGCAAACGCTTGTTTCTATATGGCAATGCTCTTCGTGACAATGTTCGCCCTCCGACTCAAGCTCAAGAGTCGCATGGCAGATGCCGTGTCTTGCCAGCTCTTCGCGCACCATATGTTTTATCTGGTGATGGTCACCGTTTGTTACAATATGCATTGTTGCATAATTGTTCTGCCCGTCCATACTCCAAAGATGGATGTGATGGACACCAAGCACACCATGCATTCCCAAAAGATGTTGCTTTATTTCCTGGGGATCTATTCCGTGGGGAATTTTTTCAAGAAACAAATCAAGAATTTCCTTCAGGTTCTTAAGAGCATTTATCAGGATAAACACCGCAACAAGAATGGACAAAATCGGGTCAATAATTCCAAAATCAGTAAACCGCATCACAATTGCACCAATCAAAACCACAATCCAGCCAAGGACATCTTCGAGCATATGCAGATTTACTGCTTTTTGGTTTAAAGAATCGCCCTCACGGGTAACAAAAGCGGCAAGAAAATTCACAACCACACCGATTATGGCGAAAATTATCATTCCGCTATAATTTATTTGGGTGGGATTTATAATTCTCTTTGTGGCGCTAACAACAACCAGCGCTGAACCAATAAGCAGAATAAGGGTGGTAATGACGCTGCCCATAACCGAAAAACGAGTATAACCGTAGGTGTATTTCTCATCGGGTTGTTTTTTGCTCTTTTTCTCTAGGAAAAAAGAGACACCAATGCTTGCAGCATCTCCCAGGTCGTGAACAGCATCAGACATAATGGCGATGCTTCCTGTGAAAAGGCCGCCTAAAAATTCAAAAATTGAAAAACTCAAATTCAGTATAAAAGCAATTAAAATATTCTTTTCTGTTTTCATAAATTCTCCTTGAGTTAATTACCTTTGCTCACTTTAATTCCGTATATAATGCCCAGAAGCGTACACGGTATCAGCAAAGCAAGACAAATAACGGTTGAAATCGGCGGAAGGAGGATGCTGATTAAGAAAAGGACACCCAGAATTACAGTTTCAAAACCGGCAAAGCGGTTTATTTTTCTTGCTTTGTCAGGGCTTAAATCATAATTTTTTATATAATCAAGCTTTGGCAAACAGATACCCATTAAAATGAATATCGCGCCTACAATGAAAGCGGCAACAGCCCGCACATCTATATCCCATCCAAGACCTATTCCAAGGGTGGTAAGATATAAAAGCACGGTAGTAAAAGGGACAATCCCCTTAGCAACTCTTTCAAATTTTATTATTGAGCCGTGTTTTTTTTCATTTATGTCATTTATTAAACAACAAATCCATTGAAGAACAACCATCAAGCACGGCATACCGAACACCACAAAGCCTTTTGATGCAAAGTTGTCAGGATTGTTGTTTAAATCAAAATGGATAGCCATGGTGTCAGGTAGTTTTTCCCACAAAGAAAGCCCCAACAGGATAGGCAAAAGACAAACGATGCTTGTCACAATCAATATTTTCCATTTTATAAATTTCATTTTTCTCCCCTCCCGAGTTATAAAGCTATCTCAGAAAACCGAATGGTTGAACTCATAGCAAATTCACGAGCCGCCAAAGATGACGGCTCAGCTTTTGATGGCATCAATATTTCTTTTCACCTGAAAGAATCATCATTTTGTGGCTGTTTGGAAGAATTTCAGGTTTTACCACCTTTTCTTCCCAAGTTTCAGGAGCAAATTCTTCCATTGAAATTGAAATGGCTTCCTGAGGGCATCCCCAGTATTTGAGAAACACCTGGTTGATTTCGTCAACTACTTTTTTCTTGATTTCTTCATCCTTTGGATAAGCTTTGATTGAAATGTAAGGCATTTTTAAGCACTCCTTTATATAATGTTTTTAAATTAAAGTTCTATTTTCATCCATATATGCGGGCAATCCTCTTCATATTCTATTTCGCCATATTCTCTGAACCCAAGTTTTTTGTAAAAATCTTTTGCCCCAAGCTGTGAGTGAAGAATAAGACTTTTCCCATTGACGCTGGCGACATATTTTTTGGCGTGTTCCGTGAGGCTGCTTCCGACGCCTTTATGGCGGCATTCTTTTTTGACCGCCAGTCTTCCCAAAACGAAAACGCCATCCGTTTTGCTCTTAAACACGCGGCAGGCGCCAATGGGAATATCTTTTTCAAAGGCTACAATATGCATTGAAACATCGTCCATTTCGTCATAATCATAAGAGAAGCCCTGTTCAAAGATAAAAACCTCTTCGCGAACAGCTTTCGCATCTTTCACAAAATATTCAAAAAACTTTATTTCCATTTTTATGCCCTCGAGTTTAATCAATGTTCAGTTTTGCCGAGGATTTTACACCTTGCCCTCGGCCCTTTTTTCAGCTTCTTTCTTTGAGTATATGCAGCCACAAAAATTTTGTCTGTAAAGATTATACTGGGCAGAAAGTTTACATGACCGTTTGTAGCCCTCGCCCTTTTTGAAGTCTGAACAAAGGTAGTTTGTGCCATATTTTTCGCCAAGTTCAATCCCGATTTCATTGAGCCACCCAGCGTTTTTGTGGGGGCTTATGGAAAGGGTGGTGGTCACATAGTCAAAGCCGTTTTCCTTGGCGAAAGCCACCGATTTTTCAAGGCGGAGCCAAAAGCATTTTTTGCACCGCGCGCCTCCCTCGGGCAAAGCTTCCATTCCTTTGACAACATTTTCAAATTCACTGTTGTCATAGGTTGGCGAAACAATTTCTATTTCAGAGAGGTTCATACAGCCAAGCAGTCTTTGGAGCTCCTCAAGGCGAAAATCAAATTCATCTTTTGGGGAGATATTGGGGTTATAAAAAAACAAAGTGATGTCAAAAACCTCTGAAAGCTCCTGAAGAACAGCACTGGAACAGGGAGCACAACAGGCGTGGAGCAAAAGCCTTGGACGGCACCCTGCGGCTTTTATTTTTTCTATTTCTGCGTCCATAATTCGTTTATAGTTTTCAGCCATTTTTTCCTCCAAAAAATCACCCGTCAAAACGGGTGACCTTTTTCTAAAATTGCCCGCGAAAACGGGCGTTTTTCTCTAATTCAATATCTCGGGGGATGATAGCCTGAGCTTCTGCGACGTTTTCTTTTACTCTTTTTGATTGCACGGACAAAGCCGATAACGATGAGTGCCACAAATCCAATCACCAGGCCAAAGAACACATAAACAACGAGTCTTATAACCTTTATTCCCCAGAGCCATTCGCCGAAGGTCTGGATAAAACCAAGAAAATGGCGGTCAAGCTCGACGGTTGAAATAAGGTTAATTTCGCCAACCTTTCTGCCCTCATAATTGAAAATTGCTTTGCCGATTACCTGCCCCGATTTTATGGGAGCATAGACTTTTTCGGGAATTTCGGTGGTTATTGTTACCTTACCGGTATCCCCGTTTTTGGGAAAAAGAGCATCAAGGTTTTCTTCTGCCGAAAGCAGCAAATGGTCCGTTCCGTCTGCTGCCTGCTTCACCTTTACTTCACCAAAAATATCGTCACGCTTTGCAAGGCGCTGTGCCTTGAATTCTGTAAGACCAAATTCAAGGGTTGCCTTTGATTCGTTATGTGAAATGGATATGTCTTCGGCGTTGAAAAGCACGCTGATAACCGACTTATCGCCCATTTCGGCGGATGACACAAGGCAATACCCTGCTTCAGAGGTGGAGCCTGTCTTTATGCCTGTGGCATATTCGTAAAAATAATAAGGATACCTCATTCTTGAAACAAGGTTGTTGGTGTTTATGAAATACCTTTTGTCCGACATATTTGTTGCAGGGAGATAAATGTGAGCACATTCCACAATGCCCCGGAAGGTTTTGTTTTTCATTGCAAAAAATGCCATCTGGGACATATCATATGCAGTTGTATAATGTTGCGGATGATGGAGGCCGTGGGGGTTTTCAAATCTTGTGGAAGAAAGACCAAGCTCCTTTGCTTTTTCGTTCATTCTTGCAACAAAGGCTTCGATGCTGCCTGAAACACCCTGAGCAATGGTCACGGCGGCATCGTTTCCTGAGGCAATGAGAAGACCCTCCAGAAGGTTTATAAGCTTCATTTCTTCCCCGACCTTGAGACCAACACTGCTTCCGTCAGGGTCAAGGGTATCAAAAGCCTCTTTTTGAAGTGTGAGAGGCTGGTCAAGACTGATTTCGCCTTTTTCCACCGCATCAAGTGCCACAATAGCAGTCATAATTTTTGTGGTGCTGGCAGGGAACATAACTTTTTCGGAATTTTTTTCATAGAGCACGTTTCCTGTTTTTCCGTCTATGAGAATTGCCGCTTCTGCCGAAATCTCGGGGGCAGCCACCGCGCAAAGAGGCGCACACGAAAAGAACATCAGCAAAAAAGCTGACAAAAGGGCAAAGTGTTTTTTTGTTCCTTTTGAAAAAAGATTTCTTTTCATTGTTCTCTCCTTTTGTTATTTTTTATTTTCTTTATTGAGCTTATCCCGTTCTGCCTGAGAAAGCCGCACATACTGGGGCACAAGGTCACCATAGCTGGTGGTTTCACTTTTTTCAAGCTTTAAAAGTCCAATTTCAGCCACCGCACCGCCAAGGTTAAAGTTGTTTATTCTTGGTGCGAAAAAGGCACGGCCCTGGAGCTCCGCTCTTATTTCATCCTTAAAAACCAAGGTTCCGTCCCCCATAAAAAGCACATCTTTATTCGTGTTTTTAAGCTCATCAAGAAGGTCCGAAAGTGCAAGGGCGCGGTCAAGGCAAAGTCTTGTCATATCGGTTTTTCCCCCTTGGAACAAGGCGTTATACACCTGATTTCGTCTTGCGTCAAGTATGGGACAAAGGATTCCGTCAAAAAATTTTGATGGAAATGCCAGTGCTTCAAGGGTCGAAACCGCAATGCAGGGCTTCCTCACCGCCTGAGCCAAAGCTTTCGCAGTAGCAACGCCAATTCTCACTCCTGTGAAAGAACCCGGGCCCACTGCCGCCGCAAAGGCGTCAACCGCTGATGGGTCAATGTCTAGCGCCTCAAACATTTTTTCTATCTGAGGCATCAGCCTTTCAGAGTGCGTTTTATTCTGATTTAAAACCGTTTGTGCAACCATTATTTCATCGCTCACGAGCGCCGCAGTGGCAGCTGCACAGCAGGTGTCAATTCCAAATACAAGCATTTTATTTCTCCGTTTTTTCAATAAAAATCTCTCTGTAATCGTCTCCCTTTGAGGGGTCTTTTTTTATTTCCACCTTGAAATAGCCGTTTGGCAAAATGTCTTCAATGTTCTGTGCCCATTCCACAAGGCAAATTCCGTTGCCAAAGAAATAATCATCCAGCCAGTCACAGTCGTCGGTTTTTACATTTTCAAGGCGATAAGCGTCAAAGTGATAGACGGTTTTTTTGCCGTTGTATTCATTTACGATTGTGAAAGTGGGACTTGAAACGTCGTCGTCAACATCAAAAAACTCTGCAACGCCTTTGGTGAAAGCGGTCTTTCCTGCACCCAAATCACCGATAAGCGCAACAACACTGCCCTCGCTGAGGGTTTTGGCAAAGTTTTTTGCTATATCCCGTGTTTCCTGTTCGCAAGTACTTATGAACCGTTCCATTTCAAAGAAATTCCTCTCAAAGTTTTATATATATTATTTTAACTTTATTCTGTCTTAAAGTCAATACAAAACTATTGAAATTTGTCTTATTTTGTTGTATACTTATTTTATCGGTTTTGTTTTGACTTAAAAAGCCGCCTTGTGCCCGTCAAGGTGTGGCGTATAAATTTCGGGCAGAAAGGCAATGAATTATTTTGGCAAACAAAAGAGTTGACAAGCACAACTATTATCTTGATATCGCTGAAACCGTGATTGAAAGGGGAACTTGCCTCCGTCGCAATTTCGGCGCAATAATCGTAAAGAACGATGAAATCATTTCAACCGGCTACACTGGTGCACCGAGAGGAAGACAAAATTGCATCGACCTTGGCGTGTGTATCCGTGAAAAGCTTGCTATCCCCAGGGGCGAACGCTATGAGCTGTGCCGAAGTGTCCACGCTGAAGCCAACTGTATAATAAGTGCAAAGCGCGGCGATATGATTGATTCCACCCTTTATCTTGTTGGAAAGGATTACAAGACGGGAGAAATCGTTGAAAACACCTCAAGCTGTTCCATGTGCAAGCGCCTTGTTATAAACGCGGGTATCAAAAATGTTATTATCCGCAATACTCCCACGGAATATACAGTGGTAAACGTTTCAGACTGGGTAGAAAATGACGAATCGGTTGAAGGAATTTTTGGGTATTAAAAAACGTAAAGACCGTGCAAAATGCACGGTCTTTTTTAATGCGCTCTTTATCCCAACAGCACGTCTGACACGAGCATCACGCAAAAGCCTACAAGGAGAGCATATGTTGCGCCACGCTGGCTTCCGTGAGCGTGGGTTTCGGGTATCATTTCGTCGCTGATTACATAGAGCATTGTTCCCCCTGCAAAAGCAAGTGCAAAGGGGAGTATCACCAAAGAGACACTTACCGCAAAATACCCTAAGAATGTGCCGACCACTTCAACAAGACCTGTCAGCATAGCACACACAAAGGTCCGCTTTGGGGAAACCCCTGCGGCTATCATTGGTCCGATAATCACCATTCCTTCAGGGATATTCTGAAGAGCAATGCCCCCCGCTATCAAAAGAGCCTGACTTGTGTCCCCAGAGCCAAAACCTACTCCTGCTGCGATACCCTCGGGGAGATTATGTATGGCGATTGCCGATACAAAAAGCAAAACGCGGCTCAAAGAGGCGTTGTTGTGGCTTTCAGGCTCCGTTCCTACCATTTTGTGAAGATGCGGAACGATTTTATCAATAAGGTTAAGACAAATTGCACCTACAAAAATTCCAGCAACGGTTACAAGAAGCCCCCATCTTCCGCCATATTCCAACGCTGGAAGAATAAGCCCGAGGATTGCTGCCGCAAGCATAACCCCTGCCGCAAAGGAAAGGACAATGTCAGAAAACCGATGGGATGCTTTTTTAAAGAGAAAGCCGATAAGGGCACCAATTACCGTTGCACCGCCCACACCCAAAGCCGTTATGAGTACCAATTTCATGAAAACACCCTTTTCTTATAAAACAAGTGACGGAGCAGTATAAACACGTGCACCAAGCTCGCTGTTGAGCATATAAAGGCTCTTGGGGTCAGAACCGAAAAGCTCCATTTTTGAAATCAAATCGTTGGCGTTTGTTTCTTCCTCGCCCTGTTCCTTTACGAACCAGTCAAGGAACTGCATTGTGCGGAAATCCTTTACCTCATATGCCGCCTGATATATGTCGTTGATTAAAGATGTAACATATTCCTCGTGCTCAAGACCTGCTTTCAGCACGTCCATATCACATTTTAATTCTTTGTCTGGTTTTGCTATTGCTTCAAGGGTGACCTTTTCGTTGTTGTTCTGAAGATATTGATAAAAGAGCATTGCATGGTCGCGCTCTTCCTGAGCCTGAATATAATACCAGTTTGCAAAGCCGTCAAGACCGCGGTCTTCAAAATAATTTGAAAAATCCAAATAGAGATATGCTGAATAAAATTCTTTGTTTATTTGTTGGTTGAGAAGTTCTCTCACTTTTTCGTTCATCATTTTTTTATCCTCCAAACTTTAAAATTCAGGGGCGCAGCTCGCACTGTGCCCCTCTTTTTATTCTTCTGAGAACTGGTCTTTGCCTACACCACAGAGAGGGCAAACAAAATCCTCGGGCAAATCCTCAAACTTTGTTCCAGGAGCAATGCCATGTTCAGGCGCACCGAGTTCTTCGTCATAAACCCATCCGCATACGTCGCATACATACTTTTTCATTTTTTTCACCTCCATTTTATACTATTATTATCTTAAAACTCTATGGTTAAACCATATACCAATTCCTGTGCAAGCAAATCAATTTCCTTGCGGCTGTTTTCGTCAAGTGCAGACAAAATTTTCACGTTATTTTTCGCAAATTCAAGGTTTTTGCATTTTGAAAGCTCTTCTTTCATAACTTTTGCGGCCAAGGGCGCCCAGCTTCCGTTTTCGATTAAAGCAACCTTTCTGTTTTGATAGTTTCTTTCAGTAAGGTGGTCAATGAACTCTCTCATAAATGGGAAAATATCCGCATTGTAAGTGGTGGTGGCAAGAACGAGCTTGTTGTATCTGAAAGCATCTTCAACTGCCTCTGCCATATCGCATCTTGCGAGGTCGTTGATAACAACTTTTTTTGCGCCCAGCTCTTTCAGCTTTTCGGCAAGGTAAAGAACTGCGCGTTTTGTGTTGCCATAAACCGAGGTGTAGGCAATGACAATTCCCTCTTCTTCGGGAGTATAGCTTGACCACTTGTCATAAAGGTCAATATAATATCTAAGATTTTCTGAAAGAATTGGTCCGTGGAGGGGACAAATCTTTTGAATATCAAGACTTGCTGCTTTTTTGAGAAGACTCTGCACCTGAGAACCGTATTTTCCAACTATACCGAAATAATAGCGTCTTGCTTCACATGCCCAGTCTTCATCGGCGTCAAGGGCACCAAACTTTCCAAAACCGTCAGCAGAAAAGAGAACCTTGTCAAAGCTGTCATAGGTCACAATAACCTCGGGCCAGTGTACCATTGGCGCTGTCACAAAGGTGAGGGTGTGCTTTCCAAGGGAGAGAGTGTCGCCCTCGCCAACTACAATTTGTCTTTCTTTAAAATCTGTACCGAAAAAGTTTTTCATCATAGCAAAAGCCTTTGCAGATGAAACGATTTTTGCATAAGGGTATGCTTTTGTAAATTCAAGGATGCTTGCCGAGTGGTCGGGCTCCATGTGCTGAACAATTAGAAAATCAGGCTTTCTGCCGTTTAATGCGCTTTCAATATTTTTAAGCCACTCAGTGCTGAATCTTATGTCCACAGAATCCATAACGGCGGTCTTTTCATCATCAATGATGTATGAATTATATGCCATTCCGTTTGGAACAATGTATTGTCCTTCGAAAAGGTCAATTTCGTGGTCGTTTACGCCCACGTATCTGATATCGTTTGTTATTGTCACGTTTTCTTATCTCCTTTCGGTTTCTTTGGCAAAGCGCACGCTAAAGAACTTTGCCATGTTGGGTTCAAAAACTGAACCATGTTCAATTTTTATATCGGGATGTTTCATTGTTTCGCTTATTGCGTCCCTGACAAAATCCACAGCCATTTGGGAGGCTGAAAGCATATCGCAGCCTCTGAGAAGGGCTCCTGTGAGCACCGCCGCAAAAATATCGCCTGTGCCGTGGAAAGGTCTTTTTACATAACTGCAGTCAAGAATTGCTGGCTCATTTTTTGTTTTATCCAGAACGCCTACGCACATTTTGTTGTCACCCGTCATAACCGATGTCACTGCAATGCATTTGGGACCAAGGGCAGAGAGCTTTTCCATAATATCAAAAAGATCATTATCTGAAATAGGCCCGTCAGGAAAAGGTATATCCAGCAAAAGACAGGCTTCGGTAAGATTTGGGGTGATTACATCCGCAAGAGTTACAAACTTTTTCATAGCACAAAGCAGGTCATTCATTCTGTCGTAATAAACGGTTTCTGCCTCTGAAAGTGCATTATCACCAAGAACAGGGTCAATCACCGTCAAGAACCCTGGTTTTTTCTGGGTTTTTATGAAGGTTGCCAAAATCTCGATTTGCCTTGCACTTCCCATATATCCCGTGCAAATTCCGTCAAAGTTTATATCCAAAGACTGCCAGTGGTTAAGAATTTTTGGCATCTCTTCGGTGAGGTCACAAAAAGTGTAGTCTTTAAAATGATAGGTGTGGGTTGAAAGGATTGCTGTAGGAAGCGGGCAAACCTCCACGCCCATAGCCGAAAGGATGGGAATGGACTCGGTGAGCGAAACCCTGCCAAACCCCGAAAGGTCATTGACCGCAATCACTCTGGGAATGTAACTTTTTATCATTTCTTTCTCCGTTCTGCCCGCAGAAGTTGGGGCATTTCAATTTATCGATCTGTATTCTGGAGGAGCAAAAGCTCGTCTTCTGTGAGCTCTCTAACTTCGCCAAGTTCAAGATTTTCATCAAGTTCAAGGTCGTTCATTTTTGTGCGTTTGAGGTATAAAACTTTATTACCAACGGACTCAAACATTCGTTTTACCTGATGGAATTTCCCCTCGTTTATCACAATCTCAGCAAGATATGGGGAATTATTGCTTATTGGGGTGAGCTTTGCGGGCATTGTTTTATATCCGTCATCAAGGACCACTCCATTCGAAAAAGCCTCAATATCCTCAGGGGATACAGGTTTTTCGATTTCCGCAATATAAGTCTTTGGAATATGTTTTTTGGGGGAAAGCAGGCGATGTGCCAAATCGCCGTCATTGGTAAGGAGCAAAAACCCCTCGGTGTCAATGTCGAGGCGCCCCACGGGGAATGGCTCAAAATGGAGATGTTCCTCGGGGACGAGCTCCAAAACAGCTGGAGTCTTTCCGTCGCGGGTGGCAGAAATATACCCCGCTGGCTTATTCAGCATAAGATAAATAAATTCGCGGTATATCACTTTTTCACCAAAGACAAAAACTTCGTCGCGTTCTGGTAAAACCACTGCGTCGGCTTTGCTTTGAGACGCGCCGTTCAGTGAAACAGCACCTTTTCGGATTAGTTTTTTCACTTCGCTTCTTGTGCCCACTCCGCACTCTGCCAGGAATCTGTCAAGACGCATAAGCTTTTCTCCTTGAATAAAAATTTTTGTGTGTTCATATATTAGTAAAAGAATGTTTTGAAGAAATTTCCTTTTATTCAAAAGTCTCAAAGGAGGATGTCCCTTGAAAGTATCAAAATCCCTCAGAAAACACCGCTTTGTTTTTGCGTCAATAGCCTGTGCCGTAGTCCTTATTATGATTATCGCAGGACTTTTCAGCATTGACAACGCCACCAACGATATGATAGTGACGTTCATTCAGGATTTGGGTTGGGAGATAGACGCTGTTCCCTCCGAAATCACTCACGTAACCCTCCCCGAGAGCTTTGATGCGGTTTATGAAACATACAGCGCGGTTCAGGCACATTCGGGATTCCCCTTTGCGGATTTCAAGGGCAAAAATGTCACCCGTTACACATATAATGTGCTTAACCACAAAAAGTCGGCTTCAGACAATGTGACAGCAGGGGTTTTTGTTTATGAAAACACCATTATCGGCGCAGAAATATCCTCAGGAGGAATGAATGGCTTTATGCACGCTATAACAGAAACCTCCAACATTCTGTCCGATTGACATTTCTGTCCTTTTAAGTATACCACAAATTTATGCTTTGTCCATAGTTTTTCTTGACATTTTTATTGGTAAATAGTAAAATAATTTTATGCAAAAACTGTTAAAAACCGAGAGAAGCATATTTATGCACTATTTCGGAATGTTCAGGAGGACAAATAAATGAAAATTGAAACAAAATGTATTCAGTCGGGATATACCCCCGAAAATGGAGAACCCCGAGTTCTTCCCATATACCAGAGCACTACTTGGAAATATTCTTCCACCGAACAGATGGGCAAGCTCTTTGACCTTGAAGAAAGCGGTTATTTTTATACACGCCTCGCAAACCCCACCAACGACGCTGTTGCGGCAAAAATAGCTGACCTTGAGGGCGGCGTTGCGGCTATGCTCACATCTTCGGGACAAGCTGCTTGTTTTTATTCAATCTTCAATATCTGTGAGGCAGGCGGTCACTTTGTTTGTTCGTCTTCGGTTTATGGTGGAACATTCAATATGTTCGGCGTTACTCTCAAAAAGCTGGGCATTGACGTTACCTTTGTTGACCCTGACGCAAGCGAAGAAGAACTGAACGCTGCATTCCGTGAAAACACCAAGGCGGTTTTCGGCGAAACCATTGCAAACCCTGCCCTTGTGGTTCTTGATATTGAAAAATGGGCAAAGGTTGCTCACGCGCACAAAGTTCCACTCATCATTGACAACACCTTTGCAACGCCAATAAATTGCCGTCCTTTTGAATGGGGGGCAGATATCGTTGTTCATTCCACCACGAAATATATGGACGGACACGCAACAAGCGTTGGCGGATGCGTGGTTGACAGCGGAAACTT
>JAFVTM010000044.1 GCA_017503225.1 Clostridia bacterium | reverse complement strand
TTCGGTCACCTGTTCCAACCTGACTCTTTCTGTCTGCGGCGATTGCCTCCTGCTGTTTCTGGAGTTCTGCCTCATAGAGCCTTGAACGAAGAACTTTCATGGCTTTGTCCTTGTTCTTGTGCTGAGAACGTTCATCCTGACACTCAACAATCACACCTGTTGGAATATGGGTTATACGAATAGCGGACTCGGTCTTGTTTACGTGCTGACCGCCCGCACCGCTGGCACGATAAGTATCTATCTGAAGGTCTGCAGGGTTTATTTCAAAGTCAACCTCTTCTGCCTCGGGGAGCACCGCAACAGTAACGGTTGATGTATGAATTCTGCCCTGAGACTCGGTTTCAGGAACACGCTGTACACGGTGAACACCGCTTTCATACTTGAGACGGCTATATGCACCCTGTCCCTCAATCATAAATGAAACTTCCTTTATGCCACCGATACCGATTTCGCTGAGGTTCATAACCTCGGTCTTCCATCTTTTGCTTTCGGCATACATTGAATACATACGATAAAGGTCAGCCGCAAAAAGCGCCGCTTCATCTCCGCCTGCGCCGCCTCGGATTTCCACAATAACGTTTTTGTCATCGTTGGGGTCTTTGGGAAGAAGCAAAATCTTGAGTTCTTCTTCAATTCGACCGATGTTTTCCTTTGCCACAGAAATCTCTTCCTGCAGCATTTCCTTGAACTCCTTGTCGGTCTCCGGGTCATCAAGCATAACCTTTGCATCTTCAATTGTATTCATATTTGTTTTGTATTCTTTATACTTTTCAACGATTGGCGTCATATCCGAATGCTCCTTGCAGAGCTTTCTCCAGTTGTCCATATCCGCCATAACAGCAGGTTCACTGATTTTTGCCGCCAGTTCTTCGTGCTGCTTCTCTATAAAAGATAATTTATCAAACATAATAGCCTTCCTTTCTGCCTCTATTTCTCAATCTCGCCCCGCGACAGTGCGGTGAGATATGCATTTATAAATCCGTCAAGGTCGCCGTCCATAACAGCACCGGTATTTCCTGTTTCAAAATTTGTTCTGTGGTCTTTCACCATACTGTAAGGATGGAAAACGTATGAACGAATCTGGCTTCCCCAGCCGATTTCCATCTGGACACCCTTAAGGTCTTCTATTCTTTCTTTCTGCTCACGCTCAGCAATTTCAGCAAGCTTTGATTTCAACATCTTCATCGCCATATCACGGTTTTTGTGCTGTGAACGTTCATTCTGGCAGGTAACAACCACCCCGGTTGGAATATGTGTTATACGAATTGCAGATTCTGTCTTGTTGACGTGCTGACCTCCCGCACCACTTGCACGGTAAGTATCAACTTTTAAATCGTCAGGGCTTATGTTGATTTCAATATCATCATCAATTTCGGGCATTACATCAAGGGACGCAAAAGACGTATGGCGTCTGCCGGATGAATCAAATGGTGAAATGCGCACCAGACGATGAACACCCTTTTCGCACTTGGCATAACCATAGGCATTGACGCCCTCAATTCTGAAAGTAACGCTTTTGATACCCGCTTCTTCGCCGTCAAGAAAGTCAATGGTTTCAGTTTTGAAGCCGCGACGTTCTGCCCATCTTGTAAACATACGATAAAGCATTTCGCACCAATCCTGAGCCTCTGTTCCGCCGGCACCGGCGTGGAGGGTAAGGATTGCGTTGTTTCCGTCATACTTGCCTGAAAGCAGTGTTTCAAGTTTCATCGCGCTGAGGTTTTCAGAAAGCTCCGAAAAGCCTGCCTTCACCTCGTCAAGAACACTTATATCTTCTTCTTCAATGGCAAGAGCCACCAAGGTAGTGAGATCATCCCACGCAGAATAAAGCGACTCATAACGTTCAATCTTGTTTTTGAGACCCTTTATCCTTTGCATAACCTTGCCTGCATTTTCCATATCGCTGTAAAAATCAGGCTCCATTGTCTTTGCATCAAGCTCACTTATTTCTTCCATAGTTTTTTCTATGTTAAAGTGAATCCCTCAAATCTGTAATATCATTTTTCATTCCGTCAAGCTGAAGCTTGTATTCATCAAACTCTATCACATTTTCACATCCTTTAAAGAAATTTTTTATTGTCTAATTATTCTCCTTGCCAAGACAGCAGTGCTTATATTTTTTGCCGCTGCCGCAAGGACATGGGTCATTTCTTCCCACTTTTTCACTTTTTACAACGGGTTTCTTTTCAACGGTTCCGTCACCGCCATGATTTGCCGCCATGGGTTTTGCGACCTGAGTTCTTTCGATTTTTGATTCTAAAACTATGTGGAAGAGCTGTCTCACTGTTTCTTCCTTGATAACAGCAATCATCTCTTCAAACATATCCATAGCTTCAAATTTATATTCAATAATTGGGTCACGCTGTGCATAGGCACGGAGATTTATGCCCTGACGAAGCTGTTCCATAGCGTCGATGTGGTCCATCCATTTTGCATCAACAGTACGAAGAAGAATTATCCGTTCAATCTCACGAATTCTGTCGCCGAACATTTCTTCCTTTTCAGCATATTTCTTCAGCACCTTTTCCATCATTATTTGGGCAAATGACTCGGTTGTCATGCGGTCAATGTCATA
>JAFVTM010000043.1 GCA_017503225.1 Clostridia bacterium | reverse complement strand
TGAGGGTGCAACTCTTATCAGTGACATAAAAGGCGCTTTCACTTCACCACTTTCAATTTCCGGCGAAACCGATTTGGTACGTCTTGGTGTTCGACAGTGTGATAACGGCACACTTTATATGCTCTTTAACGAAGCAGACGAAGCCCGCACATTTAACGTTTCAATGGACGACAGTTTCTGTGTTCTGGATGCTGAAAACGGAAAAGTCTTCAAGCCAAGCACAGATAATTTCACCTTGCCGTCAGGTAAGATGCTCTTCTTGTGGAAAGGCGAAATCAAAGACGCCAGCAAAGAAGAAATCTTTGACAAAGAAATTGCTCTTCAGGATTTCACTTTCCGCCGCAGCAAGAGATTTGTTATTGGCTATATGGAATTTGAAAACCACACAATAAACGAAGACGAAATTCCGGTGAAACTCGGTGACTGGAGCGAATACACCGGCAAGGAATTTTCAGGAAGCGGAATATACAAGACCCACTTCTCACTCCCTGAAAAAGCTTCCAAAATCCGTTTGGATCTGGGAAAGGTTTGTTGCTCATGCGAAGTGTTTGTAAACGGTGAATCCCTTGGCGTAAAAGCAATGCTTCCATACACCTTTGAAATTCCATGTGACCTCCTGAAAGAAGATAACCTTTTGGAAATCAGGGTTTCAAACACCGGCGCCAATGAATACCTCCACACCGATTCCTTTGACAAATGGGAAGAATGGCAATTAACCGGCTATCGTGATATGCAGAATGCTTTTCATGCCGATTCATTGGCAGGAGGATTGTTCGGTCCTGTCAAAGTTCTTTACTAAATCTGTTAACAATTTTAAACCCCCACCGATATGACAATATCGATGGGGGTTTTGAATTTGATAAAGTAATTATCTGTTGCTGAACTGAGGTGCGCGTCACGGCGTTAAAAACAATCCAGAGAATTGTTTTTAACCGGGATTAAGGTGCGACAGCACCGAAATGAAACTTCCCATTGGAAGTTTCGACATTTTGGAGTGCACCTTTCACAAAGAAAAAATCCCACAGACCGAAGCCCATGGGATTGTGTAAGCAAAACAAATTATCTTTTGCTGAACTGAGGTGCGCGTCTTGCCGCCTTGAGTCCATATTTCTTTCTTTCCTTCATTCTTGGGTCACGTGTGAGGTAACCAGCAGCCTTGAGGGTTGCACGGAAAGCTTCTTCATCAACTTCGAGGAGTGCACGTGCGATACCATGACGGATAGCACCTGCCTGACCTGTGAAGCCGCCGCCTTTAACGTTTACCAAAACGTCAAACTTGCCAAGTGTTCCTGTGAGAACCAATGGCTGACGAAGGATGGTTTTGAGTGTTTCAAGACCAAAGTAATCGTCAATGTCTCTTTTGTTTATAGTAATTGTTCCGTTGCCGGGTACGAGTCTGACTCTTGCAACAGATTCTTTTCTTCTACCTGTTCCGTAATACTGAACTGCGTTTGCCATAACTTTCTACCTCCCCTTATATTTCGCCAGTCCACTCAACCGGTGACTGTGCTGCATGATTGTGATTTGCATCTTTGTATACCTTGAGCATCTTGAGTGCCTGTCTGCCCAAAGTGTTGTGGGGAAGCATGCCGGAAACAGCAAGCTCCATAGCTTTTTCAGGATTTTCAGCCATCATATCTTTGTAAGCCACTTCCTTGAGGTGACCGATATAACCTGTGTGTCTGTACCATTTCTTCTGTTCAAGCTTTTTGCCTGTGAGAACAGCGTCTTTTGCGTTAATGATGATGACATATTCACCACAGTTCACGTTTGGTGTAAACTCGGGACGATGTTTTCCTCTGAGAATTTCAGCAGCCTTTGCAGCAACACGACCAAGGGGTTTGCCGGCAGCGTCAATAATGTACCACTTTTTTTCAAGCTCATTTGCTTTTGCCATATAAGTTGACATTTTAAATAACCTCCTACTTTCTTTCAGACTATGGACAAAGCCACACACAACCGCATATGTGAATTTGTCCACAGTCCGTCGTAAACTCATTTTTATTTTCTTCTGCGTCCCAAATGACAAGGCATTTTCACCTTTGCAACGTATCATTTCTCGCGCAACATATCCAATTATAATACTAATTTTTTCTTTTGTCAACCCCTTTTTTGAAATAATTTAATTTAGCTATATATAAAGTCTTTTTTTTGCGTGTTTTCTCGTTTATACTCTCATTTGCTCCGACTTCAAGTCAAAAAAATTTTTATTTTTGTTATATTTTTCCACTTTTTCTTTATTCTGATTGAACATTTTCTCCTTTTGTGTTATACTTTTGTAAACAGTTTAAGAAAGGAGATTTTTACGTATGAAAAGAAACCCCAAAAGAGCCCTTGAAAGATCTTTTGTTGCAACAATAAGTCAGTTTGCTTTTTGCTGTCACGAAGCCATTGAAAAGGTACAGACAACAGCAAATCTCCCTCTGTTTTGTTACGAACAACTGGCGTCGGCAAATCTCTGCACCATCCATGCAAACCGTATTTGCAACATTTTCGAGCACATTCTCACTCAGGAAAATGCTTCTCTTTCCCAACGGTTGCAAAGTTTCAACCCCGAAAATATCCTTTCAGGCATAGCCAAGACTCTTGCCGATACCGTTGCAGACAGCATTTCTATGAAAATAGACTGCGACTCTCATTCAATATGCGATTTCCCTGTCACTGTGAACCAGGCAAAATTCGAATTTGCATTTTTAAATCTCCTATACTGCTCCATAAGAAGCGGGGAGCTAAGTTCTCACAAAACCACCAGGATAAATCTTTCCGTAAAAGAGCTGAAGGATTCCCTTCAGTTTCACATAAAGGACAATGGAAATTTGATAAATCCATTGATTACCGAAAACTTGCGTGCAGGGAATCCGCCTCTCTCGGGGTTCGTTTCCACTCGTGACACTCTTATTTCATTTTCTCTTGATGTGGCTGACAAAATTATTTTCGATATGGATGGAAATTTCTCCTACAAAGCCTTGAAAAGCGGCAATCGTTATGACATAATATTGCCCAAATTCCCGGATGGCGTACAAAAAACTGCGAAGTCACCCTCTGTTTATGTTCCTGCTATACGGGTTTACAAAGAAATTTTCGAGGATATCATTGGGGGTTCTTCATATATACTCAATAATATTAAGGAGGATATCTCATGATTATCCCCAAATATGTCTCATATGCAATTTCAAAAATTGAAGAAAAAGGTTTTTCGGCATATGTGGTTGGGGGTTGCGTCAGGGATTCTCTTCTTGGAAAAACTCCGGCCGATTGGGATATAACAACATCAGCCATGCCCCATGAGATACAGCAAATTTTTCAACACCAAAACGTCATTCCCACCGGAATAAAGCACGGCACAGTCACGGTAATTATCGATGAGGTCCCCCTTGAAATCACCACTTTCAGAATTGATGGCGACTATAAGGATAATCGTCGCCCTGAAAACGTGACTTTTTCAGCGAACATAGAAGATGATTTGAGCCGCAGAGACTTTTCTGTGAATGCCATGGCGTATAGTCATCAATCAGGCATAGTTGACCCGTTTTGCGGGCAGAAAGATCTGAAACACGGCATAATACGTGCAGTAGGTGACCCCAAGATGCGTTTTTGTGAGGATGCTCTCCGGATTATGC
>JAFVTM010000042.1 GCA_017503225.1 Clostridia bacterium | reverse complement strand
GGGTTTTCCCAAACCGAGAGCATCGGAATAGGCGTCTTTTAGCTCTTTATAGGGTGTAACGGTACTTCCTTTTTTTCTTGCGGATTCCACCACAAAATCTGTTTCTGCTGAACGGGGATTGTTCTTCACCTTGACAGCAAAAATTTCTGAATGTTCCAGAAGTCCTTGGGCTTTCAAAATTTCAAGCTCGCCACATATATCCTTATCCCCCATAAATGCCATAATAAAGGTTGCACCCTGCCATAACGGGAAATATCTTTTTAAGGAACTGGCAAGAGCGGTCATTCCGTTTTTATTGTGAGCACCGTCATATATAATAGCGGGATTTTGACTGATGATTTCAAACCTGCCTGGATTTTTCGCTTTTTGGATTCCACTTTTGATGTGCTTTTCGTCAATGCCAAACGCAAGTGCGGTTTCAATAGCAAGGGCGGCGTTTTGTGGCTGATAAAAGCCTGAAATGCCACATTTTATGTCCTTTATTTCTTTTCCTGAGGATGATGTATAGTCAAAAATCTCGCAAAAGTCTTCGGCTTTTGTGAGTGACGGAAGAAGAGAAAAAATAAGTCTATTTTTTCTATCTAGGCATACATTTTTCAAAACCCTTTCTGCATCCGGGCATTGCGGAGAAGAAACCACAAGGCCAAAAGAGGTAGCCTCCAAAGGCTCTTTTATTATCCCTGCTTTTTCAAGGGCGATTTTTTCTATGGTGTCACCCAGATATTCAGTATGGTCGATGTCTATGGTTGTTATAACAGAGGCGAGGGGAGATTTTATGATATTGGTTGCATCGTGGGTTCCGCCAAGGCCTGTTTCAAGGATTACTATGTCACAATTTTTTTCTTTGAAATAGCAAAAAGCCGCGGCTGTCCAGATTTCAAACTGGGTGGGGAAATCACAGATTTCCTCCTTTACCTTGTTTGCGGCTGTTTCCACGTTATTTAAAATGCGGTTTATGTCGGTTTCGGTAATAAGTTCTCCGTCAACTGAAATACGTTCACAAACGCTTATAAGGTTTGGGGAGGTGTATTTTCCCGTGCGGTATCCGGCGTCGGTAAATATATTCTGTAAAAAGCTACAGACCGAACCTTTTCCGTTGGTGCCTGCCACGTGAATGAATTTTAAACTGTCCTGAGGGTTGCCAAGGTGCTTCATAAGACAGCGGATACCCTCAAGTTTGAGTCGTGCCACAGCTTGAAAGCTGTTTGCGAATTTGTTGAAATTTTTTTGCATTTAATTTTTCGTCCTTTGTTAAAGTTTGAATTTCCCAAAATGTGGGGCAAGGTAGTTCTTCATAAGGTTTATGACTACCAGCTGAACGGGGAACTGAACAGCGGCTGAGATTATGCGGCTTCCAAAAACAAGCCAGAAGGTTTTTGGCGTTCCTATAATAAGAAGATTGTAAAGATAAATCCAGAGAGAGCCAAGAATGAGATTTATTGTCACAAACTGAAGCAAAAGAGAAATCGTTAGCCGCAAGAAAGACGGACTTTTTTTGTAGAGGATGAGACCAAAAGTCACACCATAAAAGAATTCGCTGATTCCAAAGGGAAAGAAATAAATTCCTCCACGACTGCTGATAAGCATCCCTAAAACGTCTGCTACTATACCTACAATACCAGCGGGAAGAGGCCCCAAAAGCATACCGCAGGCAGAAAGGGGAACAAAGCCGAGCGATACCCGAATTACTGTGGTTTCAAAAGACAAAAACCTTACACAGATGATGGTGAGCCCTACAAAGAGCGACATAAATACAAGCTTTTTAAGTCCTAAACTTGAAGAATTCATAAAAAACAGAACCTTTCTGGTTTTGATTTGCACACAAAAAGCCTTTTACATCACTGCAAAAGGCTTTAGTCATTTGTTTGTTTTAAAAAGCAATCAAATTCTGTGCAGCAACGGAATGCGGACAAGGCACCGCAAGCCACTTTGGGACTTTTCGTAGAGTCAGCAACTTCCCGTCTGTCTCTCACTTAACGCGCCATATCCTACTTTGCTAAAAGTATTTTTAAAAAGTTATTTAAGCTGATTTCTGTTTTCCTTGACAATGGTGATGCACTGTTCAAGGTCGCGGATTGTCTTCTGAACAACGGTTTCAACATTTTCAAGAAGATAGTCTGCATACTGATATGAAGAATTTTTTGCAGCCTGAGCTTCCTGGTTTGCGGTTGTTGTGATTTCAGCAGCAGCAGCCATAGCTTTCTTTGTAATTTCATTTTCGTCAATCATAGCAATCAGCTTGTCGTTTGCTATCTTGATGATTTCCTCAGCTTCCTTGTTGGCATCGTTGATAATGTTCTGGCGTTCAGCCTTTATCCATTTAGCCTGTTCAAGGTCTGTGGGAAGTTTGAGGCGGATTTCCTGAATGATTTCAAGAAGCTCCTCTTTGTCGAGCATACAGCGGCCAGTAAAAGGAACAGCCACACCTTTGTCGATAATATCCTCCAATTCGCTTATTAAATCCAAAGCACCTACGTCCATATTTGTTACCTCCTTAAAATTATACGGAATTTAATATCCAAAACGGCTGGTAATCCGTGGCACCAATTCTTTTGGAACCAACGGTGTAAGGTCGCCGTTGTATTTTGCAACTTCTTTTACTATACTGGAACTGAGAAACATAAACTCAGAACTTGACGGTATGAAAACTGTCTCGATTTTGTCAAAGAGTGTTCGGTTGGTGAGAGCCATCTGGAATTCATATTCAAAGTCGGAAACTGCGCGAAGTCCTTTTATTATGATGTAATAATTGTTCTGTCTCATAAAGTCAGCGAGTAGTCCCGAGAATGCAATCACTTCGACGTTTTCGAGATGCTTTGTTACCGTTTTCAGCATATCAACCCTTTCTTCAAGAGAGAAGAGGGGGTGTTTTTTTTCATTAATCAAAACTGCTACAACCACTTTCTCAAAAAGACCTGATGCACGGGTTATAATGTCAAGATGACCGTTTGTGCATGGGTCAAAGCTTCCCGGATAGACAGCTATTTTCATATGTTCATTCTCCCTGCAAAGTCTTTTTCTGCAAAATGAAAACCATGGTTTTGCCGTATTTTGCATATCTTTTTATGTTGAAAAAATCTGATGCGGGCTCTTCGCCCATATATTCACTTTCAGCAACAATGATGCCGTTGTCTGAAAGGAGATTGTTTTCATAAATTTTGGTCAGTGACTTAGTCAAAAGACCGGTATTATATGGTGGGTCAAGAAAAATCAAATCGAATTTGATGCCTGCTTTGTCAAGAAATGCCAGGGCATCACCAAAAACTATTTCTGCACGGTCTTTCACGCGGGCAAGGTCAATGTTTTCGGCTGTGACTTTTTGAGCATCTCTGCTGCTTTCAACAAAAGTGCAGTGATTTGAACCACGGCTGAGGGCTTCAATCCCAAGGGCACCGCTGCCTGAAAAAAGGTCAAGGACACTGTCTGCCGGGAGATGCGGCATAATTATGTTGAAAATGGATTCTTTAACCCTGTCGGTGGTGGGACGGGTGTCAAGCCCCTCCGGTGACACGAGCTTTCTGCCTCTTGCAGAGCCTGAAATAACCCGCACACAATCACCCCATTATCAAATAAGTATACTTATATTTTATATAAATTAAAGATTTTGTCAAGGTTTTTGAGAAATTTTTTGAAAGTTCGGTCAAAAAAGGTACAAAAAAACAAAGCCCCGCCTATGCCGTAGGTGGGTCAAGGTAAAAACCTGCATGGCAGGTGGGCTAAATCCCGAATACATTACAAGTCCACTGGCCGCAGAAATCTGTGGGAGGCATGTGCGCCGCATCCGG
>JAFVTM010000041.1 GCA_017503225.1 Clostridia bacterium | reverse complement strand
TGAGGGTGCAACTCTTATCAGTGACATAAAAGGCGCTTTCACTTCACCACTTTCAATTTCCGGCGAAACCGATTTGGTACGTCTTGGTGTTCGACAGTGTGATAACGGCACACTTTATATGCTCTTTAACGAAGCAGACGAGACCCGCACCTTTGACGTTTTAATGGATGATAGCTTCTGTGTCCTTGATGCAGAAAACGGAAATATTCTCAAGCCAAATACACAGACCTTCACTTTGCCATCAGGTAAGATGCTCTTCTTGTGGAAAGGCGAAATCAAAGACGCCAGCAAAGAAGAAATCTTTGACAAAGAAATTACTCTTCAGGATTTCACATTCCGCCGCAGCAAGAGATTTGTTATTGGCTATATGGAATTTGAAAACCACACCATAAATGAAGACGAAATTCCAGTGAAGCTTGGCGACTGGTGCGAATACACCGGCAAGGAATTTTCAGGAAGCGGTATATACAAAACCCACTTCTCATTGCCCGAAAAAGCTGACAAAATCTGTCTGGATCTGGGAAAGGTTTGTTGCTCATGCGAAGTGTTTGTAAACGGTGAGTCCCTTGGTGTAAAAGCAATGCTTCCATACACCTTTGAAATCCCCTGTGACCTCCTGAAAGAAGATAACCTTTTGGAAATCAGGGTTTCAAACACTGCTGCCAACGAATACCTTTATACCGATTCTTTTGATAAATGGGAACGTTGGAGATTGACCGGCTATCAGGACATGGCAAATTCTTTCCACGCCGATTCATTGGCAGGAGGGTTGTTCGGCCCTGTTAAAGTTCTTTACTAAACCTTTTAATAACCAACCACAGTCCCAAGGGTATGTGCATTGACATCAAACGGGTTGTTCACTTTTGATTGATTTTCACAGGCTTTATGGTTCATTGTGCTCGCCTATATTCTTGCTTTGAATGTACTCTTTGATCTGGCAGCATTTTACTTAAAAAAATAACATAAAATACATTTTAAATAGGAGGTATATAACATGGAAAGTATTGTTAAAAAACTTTACGGCGAGGAAAACTCCTTGTCCGTTGAAAAATTTAAATCCCCCTCATCGCTTTATTCACCTGTCTATAACTGGATTTGGAACGGTCCTATAACACGTGAAGAAATGGACAGTCAGCTTGACGAAATGCAACGCCTTGGAATAAAAGCTATTGCTATTATTGCAGAGCCAAAAACATTCAGACCTGCGCGTATTCCGACACTTCTGGAGCCCGACTACCTCACCAAGCCTTATTTTGAGGAATATCGCTACGCGGTGGAAGGCGCTAAAAAACGCGGTATGTATATGTGGTTCTATGACGAAGGCGGCTGGCCCTCAGGCGGTGCTTGTGGCAGGGTTTTTATTGAGAATCCTGAATTTGGCCGTCAGAGTCTGGCATCACGCAAAACCCAGTTTGCAAAAGGCACAATATATGAAGCTGCCGACGACACAATTCTCGCTTTTCTTGACGATGATACAAGAATAGAAAACGGTTATGTTTTCGAAAACGACTGTAAAATCACAGAATATTATTATTTTAAAAACCGCTTTGAACCAGGTGTTCCCGAAATTCCTGATGTAACAATAGCGGAAGCAACAGATAAGTTTATTGAACTCACACACGAAGCATACAAGCCCTATCTTGAGGAATATTTGGGTGATGTTATCTTAGCAGTTTTCACCGATGAGCCTACCGCTCCCCGAAAGGTTCCATTTAGAAAGGAAATTGAAGAACTTTTTGAAAAAGAAAATGGCTACAGCATACATAAATTCCTGCCGGAGCTTTTAGGCGAGCGCGAACCCTCAGTAGCGGCAAGCCGTGCAAGAATTGCGTGGCTTGACCTTTGCAGCAGACTGTTCTGCGACAACTATCTCCTCAAAAACAAGGACTGGTCAAACAAAAACGGAATGGCTTTCACCGGTCATATGGACATTGACCATACAGCTTACAGAGTATGTACCGACTCAGGTAATTTCAATATCCTGCGTGCTCTCCGTTGCTTTGACATTCCCGGCATCGACGTAATCTGGCGACAGATTTTCCCCGGGGCACCGGAGCATCTCACCGAAAAGAGCCGTGCCCTGAACAACTTCTTCCCCAAATATGCATCCTCTGCTGCTGCACAAGTGGGAGAAAGATACTCTATGAGTGAATCATTGGGTGTTTACGGTTCAGGTGTTGATTACAACCAGATGAGATATATTCTCAACTATCAGGTTGTTCGTGGCATAAACCTGTTTAACTTTTTCGCAGTTCCCTACTATCGCAAAGGCTTTTTGATGACGGGCGAGCTTCCGTTCTTCACCGAAAAACACGCTTGTTACAGCGACCTTGCTGTTTTCAATGAATATTCAGAGCGTCTGTCATATCTTGGCTCCCTTGGCGAGCGGAGAGCGGACATTGCACTGTATATGCCCGTTCCTGACTTGCTTTCAGGAAAAGATACCGAAGAGGTTGCGGAAGCTTTTGAGGCAGCTGCGAAACAAATGGAAAATGAAAGGCTTCTCTTTGATATTGCCGATGACGACGTTTTTGCCCTTGCAGACTCAAAGCTTATCGATGCAGGAAAAATCGTTATGGGCAAAGCAACCTACACTTCGGTTGTTGTTACAAAGTGCAGCTTTATGCCAGAGAAAACAAAAGAAGTTCTCCGCAGATTCATCCTTGGCGGCGGAAAAGTTTTTGTTGTTTCAAAGGATGCACTTTCAGGTCTTGAGGGTGCAACTCTTATCAGTGACATAAAAGGCGCTTTCACTTCACCACTTTCAATT